>NC_008268.1:2158000-2462000 GCF_000014565.1 Rhodococcus jostii RHA1
CTCGGCGCCGATGGACCGAGAGCATCCGCTGAACAAGATCGAACACACTGGGGAGGTAGTCGTGGGATCGGCTGATCTGGCCGCCGGGATCGGCCATTGGCTTCAGGCCGGGCTTCTGAGCGGAGATCCACTGGCGATCGCGGCCGGCTTCGTCGTCATGGTCGTGGGTGGACTGTTCATGGGATTGCCGTTCTGACAACGTCGGCGGGCCGCCGGTGACGAGCGGCCACTCGATCCCGGACCTCACCCACTACCCGTGCGACTCGTCCTTCTCCCACGGCGGCAGGTCGTCGACGATCAGGGCAACGAGCCACGGCAGGGGCAGCGACACACCGATGATCGCCACAGCCACCCACGGGTTGCCGGACAGACCGTAGACCACCGCGGACAGCAGGAAAGCGAGAAACCTGAACGACGCCACGATCACGTACTTGCGCACCCGTACCCGATGCTGTTGTTCGAGTGACACCGATGCCGTGGTGATACTGATCGGGTGGCGGGCGGTGCCACTCGGTGCGGAGGTCCACCGGAAGGCCGGGCCCGTGACGGCGGCGCGAAGTATGCGGGAAAAGTTCACCACACCGGAATACCCAGGACATTACAGAGTGCAACGCCCATCGCCGATGTTACGGTCGGCCAGAGGAAGGTGATCGCAGATGCGTAGAGTACGAATGCTTCTCGGAGGTATCGGTATCGCAACGGCGGTCGCCATGACCGGCACGGGCATCGCAGCCGCAGCCCCCGACGCTCCCCCGCCGGGTGAGCGCGTGACCACCCTGCAGGTTCCGCCCATCGGCATGAGCCCGGTTCTGGCCGCCTACTTCACGGTCGAGGCAGTCACGGGTCGTGCTCCCGGAGTCGTTCTGTTGCGGACCGTGAGCGAGTGCTACCTCCTGAACTCGATCAGTGCGCAGCAGACCTGCATACCCGGCCCGGGCAATTCCATGCGGGCGAACGCGGTGCGGGTGCACTGGCTGAACGTGAACACCGGAGCGAGTGGCGCGGCCACGATTCCCATCGGCACCGTCGGCTCGACCGACTCGCCTCGC
Source organism: Rhodococcus jostii RHA1 (assembly GCF_000014565.1). Taxonomy (NCBI): domain Bacteria; kingdom Bacillati; phylum Actinomycetota; class Actinomycetes; order Mycobacteriales; family Nocardiaceae; genus Rhodococcus; species Rhodococcus jostii. Next base: position 2,159,050 of record NC_008268.1, read on the forward strand.
CCGGAGGTCGATGTGGCCACCGGCGCCGGACGAATCGTCGTCAGCACGACGGCGCCGGCCGAGTACCCACAGTCGTTGCTCCCGGGCTTCGGCACGTTCGATGTGCCCTGATCGCCGGACCTGTTCCTCGACCGACATCACGCGCCTCGGAGCGACGGCTAGTGTCGAGTCATGGCCACCAAAGCTGACCACCTGAGAAGCACACTCGACGGACGCTGGCGGGAGGTACGCGAGCGCGTCAGGGCGGAATTGTCCGGCTCCCCCGACTTCGCACCGCACTACACCCCCGACCTCGACGAGGCCCGCGCCAAGACGCTGGCGCAGTTGCGTCTGCTCGCGAGCAACGGCTACGCCGCCGACGGATTCGCGAAAGACCACGGCGGCACCGGTGACGCGGGCGCCGCAGTCACGAGCATTGAGATGCTCGCGATGTCGGATCTGTCCCTGATGGTGAAGGCCGGCGTGCAGTGGGGACTGTTCGGTGGCGCGATCGAGAACCTCGGTACGGCGCGCCATCACGAGGCGTACGTGAAGCGTCTCGTCGACCTGGATCTGCTGGGTTGTTTCGCGATGACCGAGACGGGTCACGGCAGCGACGTGCAGGCGCTCGAGACCACCGCGACGTACGACGCGGACGCGGGCGAATTCGTCATCCACTCCCCCACGCCGTCCTCGCGCAAGGACTACATCGGCGGGGCGGCGCAGCACGCGACGATGGCGGCCGTGTTCGCGCAGTTGATCACGGGCGGCGAGTCGCAGGGCGTGCACTGCTTCGTGGTGCCGATCCGGGACGAGGACGGCAACGACCTCCCCGGCGTCCACACGTCGGACTGCGGTTACAAGGGCGGACTTCCCGGCGTCGACAACGGCCGGATCACGTTCGACCAGGTCAGAATTCCGCGGGAGAACCTGCTCAACAAGTACGCCGACGTCGAACCCGACGGCACGTACACCTCACCGATCGACAACGCGAACCGCCGATTCTTCACGATGGTGGGCACTCTCGTGCGGGGACGCGTCACGGTGGGCGGGTCCGCAGGCGCCGCAGCCCGCGTCGCATTGTCGATCGCCACCCGATATGCGTTGCAGCGCAGGCAGTTCAATGCCCCGCAGGCCGAGGACGAGGTGCTGCTCATGGACTACCTCGTCCACCAGCGCAGGCTGTTCCCGTTGATCGCACGCTCCTACGCTCTGCAGTTCGCCCAGAACGAGCTCGTCGCCAAGATGCACGAAATCCAGAGCAGCGCCGACGCCGACCCCCAGGAACAGCGTGAGCTCGAGGGCCGCGCCGCCGGGCTCAAGGTTGCGAACACATGGCACGCCACTCGTGCGATCCAGGAGGCCCGTGAAGCGTGTGGCGGCGCCGGGTACATGGCCGAGAACCGCCTCACGGCACTCAAGGCCGACACGGATGTGTTCACCACGTTCGAGGGCGACAACCACGTCCTGACGCAGCTCGTGGCCAAGGAACTGCTCACGTCCTACGCGGACGAGGTGCGCGGCATGAGCCCCGTCGAATGGATGCGCTTCGCTGCCACCACGGTCTCCGACGTCGTCAAGAAGCGCACCGCCGCGCAACAGATCATCCAGACGATCCTCGACACGAGGCAGGACAACGAGGAGGACGGCAGCCTCTTCAACCGCGGCACCCAGCTGACGATGTTCGAGGACCGCGAGCAGTACCTGCTCGCGACCGCCGCCCGTCGCCTCCAGGGTGCGCAGAAGCGCGAGGAGAACCCGTTCGACGCCTTCAATTTCGTGCAGGATCACGTGCTGCATGCCGCGCAGGCGCACATCGACCGGATCGTGCTCGAGGCGTTCGTCGCCGGCATCGACGAATGCGAGGACGATGACGCCCGCGACCTGCTGAGCGATGTCTGCGACCTCTACGCGCTGAGCGTGATCGAGGAAGACAAGGCGTGGTTCATGGAGCACCGGCAGCTGTCGGTGGAGCGGTCGAAGGCGGTGCAGCGGGGAATCAACGAGCGCTGCCGGTCGCTGCGGCCGCACGCGCAGACGTTGATCGAGGGACTCGGGGTTCCCGAGGCGCTACTCGGCTCCGCGATGCTCGACGGTCCCGGGACCGACACCGTCCGCAAGACCCAGATCTTCCGGTGACGAGGACGGCTCGGCGGGTTCGCCCGCCGAGCCGGACCGGAGCCGGCGCACCGAGTCGATCACCAGCAACCCCGCGACCGTCACCAGGCCGGCGGCGACGGCGATCCACGACCCCGAGTACTCGGTTCCGTCGAAGGACGGTGCACCCGGCGCCACGGGACCGAACTCCGATGTGACCTGGGCGTGGTTCCAGCACCACACCGCGGCCACGACACCGGCCACGGCGCCGATCCACTCCGCTGCCACCACCGCGGTCCGGCGGTTCATTCCGCCGACCCGCCCGCCGACTTCGCGAGCAGCGATTCGAGCTGCGCGCGCAGTGCCTCGTCGTCCTTCGCCCACGCCTGTACCAGGGCGCCGCCCCGCAGTCGCAGCCCGATGCCCGTCCGCCGGCGGGGAACCGCGGACAACTCCCCCAGACTCCGCGCGGTTTCCCACGGCTGCTGCTCGTACGACTCCGGGTCGGCGGGGGGCATGATCTTCAGGATCTCGGTGATCGGCAGGTCTTCGGTGCCCTGCCGCAACGATGACGTCGTGAGTTCGACGCTGGCATGCCTACGGGCGGCCACCACCTGCACGTAGACGAAACCGCTGAGCAGCACCGCGAACAGCGACAGCGCGAACCAGTGCACCACCGGGCCGGTCAGTAGTTCGATGATCAGGGCGATCAGGCAGAAGACCGGGCCGAACGCCACCATCCGCCAGCGGGCGCCGGGCTCACTGAACAGGACGGCTGGTTCGCTCACACGCTCATCCTGCGACATCGTGGCCCGCGAGGAAAACGTGGGGCACGTCAGGAGAGGGCGCCCGGGATCACGACGAGCAACAGAGTCAGCAGCACGAAGGCCACGATGATGGCGAACATCAGTGCTTCTTTACGAGACCCGTGTGCTCGATCGTCAGCGCGCATGGAGAAAAGTCCTTCGGTCGAAATGAAGTCTGCGGTCTGCCCTTGTGACGTACTTCACGGTACATCTTTATATTTCACGAGCAAATCGAAGCTACTCGTCGGAGGGGGGCAATCTCAGGAAGTAGCTGTTGGAATCCTTGCGGTGCATCAGCACGACGGCTCCGACGGCCACCACGGCCTGGAGGATCTGCACGCCGCCGAGAGCGAGCGCGGTGCCGCTTCCGTCGGATCCGATGCCGAAGAGCACCGGGACGGTCCACACCACCATCATCACGCACGCGATGGTGAGCAGCATCCTGGCCCAGTTCCGGCCCTTGCGCATGAAGTGCACGAACAGGAGGAACAGCCCGGTGAGGATCAGGATGAGGACGACCGTGAACCCGATACCCACGTAGAAGAGGGACTCCACGCTGTCGCGGCTCATGTCGACCTCGCCCGATGTGACGCTGGGGTTGTTCATCAGTTCGTCGACGAACGTCGACTTCTCCCCCACCACCAGAACCATCGCGGCCAGTGCCTGGATCAGACCGAGCCCGGCCACCGCCCACAGCAACTGGGCCGCCGTGCCCACATCGACCGGTGCCGGGCGTTCGGGCTTCGGCTGCGGCACCGGCGGGGGGTACGGGAAATCGTGCGGAGACGGGCTCTGCTGCTGCGGAGCCTGGTGCGGCGGTGTCGGTGGCCACTGCTGGGTCATGGCACTACCGTATCCGCCGACGAGACGATCACAACCAGCCGGCCGCTTCGGTCGCCCAGTACGTCAGCACGACGTCCGCGCCTGCGCGGCGGATACTGGTCAGCGATTCGAGGATCGCGGCGTCCCGGTCGATCCAGCCGTTCTGCGCGGCGGCCGTGATCATCGAGTACTCGCCCGAGATCTGATACGCCGCAACGGGGACGGGAGAGCGGTCCGCCGTCTCACGCAGGACGTCCAGGTAGGACATCGCCGGCTTCACCATCACCATGTCGGCGCCCTCGTCGATGTCGAGGTCCACCTCCCGCAGCGATTCCCGGCGATTGGCCGAATCCTGTTGATAGGTACGGCGATCACCCTGCAACGACGAACCGACGGCTTCCCGGAACGGGCCGTAGAACGCCGACGCGTACTTCGCCGAGTACGCGAGCTGCCCGACGTCGGTGTAGTCCGCGTCGTCGAGGGCCTTGCGGATGGCGGCGACCTGGCCGTCCATCATTCCGCTCGGACCGAGCAGATGCGCACCGGCCTCGGCCTGCGCGACCGCCATCTCGACGTACCGCTGCAGCGTGAGGTCGTTGTCGACAGCACCGCTCTCGTCGAGAACGCCGCAGTGACCATGGTCGGTGAACTCGTCCAGGCAGGTGTCCGCCATGATCACCGTCGCATCGCCGACTTCGTCTGCGAGCCAGCGCAATCCGCGGTTCAGGATACCGTCCGGGTCTGACGCGCCGGACCCCTCGGCGTCCTTGTCGTCGGGACGGGGCACCCCGAAGAGCATGAGTCCACCGAGTCCCGCCTCGACCGCTTCCGTCGCCGCCCGACGCAGCGAGTCGGGCGTGTGCTGGAAGACGCCGGGCATCGACGAGATCTCACGAGGCTCGTCGATACCGTCCGCCACGAACATCGGCAACACGAGATGCCGTGGCTCGAGCGAAGTCTCGGCGACGAGACGACGCAGGGCCGGTGTCCGGCGGAGCCGTCGCGGCCGGTGGGTCGGGAACAAGGACATGCCCTCCTTCGTCGGGCCCGTGAGGGGTTGAGGAGTGTCTGGACTCCTCAACCACTCACGGGCGCGTAGCGCCTATCGCCGAGCGCGGGACTTCTTGCGCGGCGGGGGCAGTGCGCCCTCGGCACGCAGGCGCGCGGCGTGCTCGGCGAGAGCCTCCACCAGCGGGCCGACCTGAGCGGTCTCCGGCTGCACGTCCACGCGCAGGCCGAACTCGATGGCCGTCTCGGCGGTCTTCGGACCGATGCAGGCGACGAGGGTGCGCGCGTGCGGCTTTCCGGCGATGCCGACGAGGTTGCGGACGGTCGAGGACGAGGTGAAGCAGACGGCGTCGAACCCACCGGTCTTGATCATCTCGCGGGTCTCGGCCGGCGGCGGCGCGGCCCGGACGGTGCGGTATGCGGTGACGTCGTCGATTTCCCAGCCACGTTCGCGCAGGCCCTCGGCCAGCGTCTCGGTGGCGATGTCGGCGCGGGGCAGCAGAACGCGGTTGACCGGGTCGAACACGTCGTCGTAGGGGGCGAACTCGGCCAGCAGGCCTTCGCTCGACTGCTCACCGGAGGGCACGAGTTCGGGGTTGATTCCGAACGAGCGGACCTTGGCGGCCGTGGCCTCGCCGATGCAGGCGATCTTGACGCCGGAGAACGCGCGGGCGTCGAGCCCGAATTCCTCGAACTTCTCCCACACCGCACGCACCGCGTTGGTGGAGGTGAAGACCACCCACTGGTAGCGGCCGTCGACGAGGCCCTTGACGGACCGTTCCATCTGCGCCGGGCTGCGGGGCGGCTCGACGGCGATGGTGGGCACCTCGATCGGGATGGCGCCGTGCGTGACGAGGCGGTCGCTCATCTCGCCTGCCTGATCCTTGGTGCGCGGCACCAGGACCTTCCAGCCGTACAGTGCGCGCGACTCCCACCAGGACATCTTGTTGCGCTGGGCGACGACCTTGCCGACCGTCACGACCAGCGAACCGACCAGTTCGGAACCGGCCTCGTTCAGGGTCGCGAGCGTGGCCTCGACGGTGCGCTGCTGCCGGGTGGTGCCGCGGACCGTGATGGCGGCCGGGGTCTGCGGAGCCAGGCCGTGCTCGACGAGGGCGCTCGCCGTCTCGGCGAGGTGACCCGACGTGGCGTGCAGGACCAGCGGTCCGGGTGCGGCGGCCAGGGCGGCCCAGTCGACCTCGCCGCGGACGTCGGCCTCGGTGTGCCCCGATCCCAGTGCCATACCGGCGTAGGAGGGGACGGCGGACGCGGACGGCAGGCCCGGCAGGACCTCGAACTGCACCTGGGTACGGGCGACGGCGGTGACCTCGGCGATCACGGAGTCGGTGGTCAGCGGGTCGCCGGACACCAGACGCACGACGTCGTGGCCGTTCCTCGCCTCGTGGACGAGGGTCTTCGCTACCTCCGCCGGCTCACCCAGCGCGGGACGGACCTCGGCGAGCGGCTCACCGGTCTCGGCGTCGACGCCCAGGTCGGTGCCCACCAGGACCGTGACGCCCTTGTCGACGTCGGGGTCGGTGAAGGCGAGGGTTGCTGCGGCAAGGACGTCCCGTGCGTGCACGGTGAGCAGTGCCGGATCGCCCGGTCCGGATCCCACGAACAGGATTCGTCCGGGGGTGTTCTTACGGACTCGGCTCATCGGTAATTCTCCAGTGCGATCATGTGTCGAGATGGGTACAGGAAGCGGATCGGCCGATCAGTCGGCCTTCGCACATCAAACATCGGCATCACCGGCCTCGGTGACATTCATCAGCTCCCGCGCACCGAGCTCGAGAAGCTCACGCGCGACGGAGCGGCCGAGTTCTTCGGCGTTCTCCGGGGAGCCCACGGCCCCCGTGCGTATGACGTCGGAACCGTCGATGGCTGCGGCGCAGCCCCGGACGGACAGTTCGTCGAAGATGCGGCCGTCGTCGTCGAGTGATTCGACGACCTCGGCGATGGCGCCGACGGGCGCGGTGCAGCCGGCCTCGAGCTCGGCGAGCAGTGCGCGTTCCGCGGTGACGGCGGCGCGGCTGTTCGGGTCGTCGAGCTCCGACAGGATCGCGACGAGTGCCGTGTTCGCGGACAGGCATTCGACGGCGAGCGCGCCCTGTGCGGGTGCGGGCAGCATCTGGACCGGTTCGATGGACTCGGTGATCAGGTCCAGACGTCCGATCCGCGCCAGGCCCGCGCGGGCCAGGACGACGGCGTCGAGTTCGCCGGACTCGACCTTGCCGAGGCGCCGCTGCAGGTTGCCGCGCAGCGGACGGATGTCGAGGCCGAGGCCCAGCGCCCGGAGCTGCGACGTGCGCCGCGGTGCGGACGTGCCGACCTTCGAACCGGCGGGCAGTTCACCGAGGACCAGTCCGTCGCGGGCCACGAGCGCGTCGCGGGGATCCTCGCGCGGCGGAATGGCGGCGATGGTGAACCGTTCGTCGGGGGCGGTCGGCAGGTCCTTGTAGGAGTGGACGGCCACGTCGACGCGGCCGTCGGCGAGCGCTTCCCGGAGTTCGGCGGTGAAGACGCCGACGCCGATCTTCTCCACCGATTCCATGGACTGGTCGCCCTTGGTCTTGATGATGACGAGCTCGGCGTCGTGTCCGGCCGAGATCAGTGCGTCGCGCACGGTCCCGGCCTGGGTGGTCGCGAGCTCACTCCCACGGGTTCCGATCCGCAGCGTACGGGTGCCGACGGCGCTCATGCCTGCGATTCCTTCCCATGGTTGTCGTCTGTGACGAAGCGGCGCAGGCGCGGGTCCTGGCCGGCGATGAAACCGTCCGTGATGTCGATGGCGCTCAGGTCGGTGGCGCCGCCGAGGTCGGTGGGCTTGGCGACGGCCTCGACGGATCCGGGGCTGAGTTCGAACAGCTCGCGCAGGGCGGCGGCGTAGGAGTCGCCACCGGGTGCGGAGGCGAGCTGCTTCACCCGGACGGTGGGCGCGTGGAGGAGCTTGTCGACCACTCGCCGCACGGTGCGTGCGACCTCGTCGCGCTCGGGGTCGTCGAGTCCGGGCAGACGCGAATCCAGTCGCATCAACTCCGCCTCGACCACGTCCGCAGCGCGCTGGCGCAGGGCGGTGACGGTCGGCGTGACCTCCGCCAGCCGCTGGCCGGCGAGGTAGTTGGCGAGTTCGGCGGCGACGATCGTCCGGGCGGCGTCGGCGTCGGATGCGGCGGCGCCTGCGGCGGGATCGCGCTGCAGCGATTCCATGTCGAGGACGGTGACCCCGGGCAGACCCGACACTGCGGGCTCGACGTCGCGGGGCAGACCGAGGTCGCAGATGACGAGGGGGCGTTCGGCGTCGCGGCCGGGCTGTGCCAGCGCGCGGTGGGTGTCCGCGAGCGTGACGACGGCGCCGACCGCGCCGGTACAGGTCACGAGGACATCCGCCTGGGCCATCGCGGCCGGGAGTTCGCTCAGTTCGAGGGCTTCCGCCTCGACGCCGTTGGCCCGGGCCGTGTCGGCGAGGTGTTCCGCGCGCTCCTTGGTGCGGTTCACGACGACTATGCGGCCGATCCCGGCACGGGTGAGGTGTGCGACCGACAGGCCGCCCATGGATCCGGCACCGACCACGACGGCGGTGCGTCCGGTCAGTCCGCCGTCGCCGACGATGCCGGCGGCCCGGTCGAGGGCCACGGACACGACGGAGGCGCCCGCCGAATCGATGCCGGTCTCCGAATGCACCCGCTTGCCGACGCGCAGCGCCTGCTGGGCGAGTTCGTGCAGCGTGCGGCCCGCGGCCTGCTGCGCGTCGGACGACGCGTAGGCGGTCCTGATCTGCCCCAGGATCTGCTGCTCGCCGATCACCATCGAGTCGAGGCCGCTGGCCACGGCGAACAGGTGCTCCGCCGCAGCCTCGCTATAGCGCACGTACGCGTGCCGGTGCAGATCGGTGAGATCCAGTCCGGAATGGTCGGCGAGCAATTCGCCGACCTCGGCCAGCGCACCGTGGAACGCATCGACGACGGCGTAGATCTCCACCCGGTTGCAGGTGGAGACGATCATCGCCTCCGAGATGTGCGACGACGCCAGAAGCTTGTCCGTCAACTTCGGGCGATCGGTGTCGGTGACAGCCACCCGCTCGAGAACCGGCACCGGGGCCGTCCTGTGCGAGACCCCGACAAGCAGAACACTCACGGCGCGATCACTGATCCGTTTCTTGGTGCGGTGGACGGGACAGCCGAATGTCCGATGCGGACGCGGGGAGCGGTGGGGACCGACTCCGTATTGCGTGCGCTGTTGAACGAGAGGACCTGCATTTCGACCGCGAGGTCGACGCGGCGCATCTCGACGTGATCGGGGACGTCGAGCGAAGTCGGCGAGAAGCTGAGGATGCACCGCAGTCCGGCGCGCACCAGGCGGTCGGCGACTTCCTGCGCCGCCTCGTCGGGCGTCGAGATGACGCCGATGGTGGCCTCGAGTTCGGCGCAGGCCTGCTCGAGTTCGTCGACGTGCCGCACGGTGAGGTCGCCCACCGGCGCACCGACCCGCGCCGGGTCGCTGTCGAACAGACCGACCATGGAGAACCCGCGACGGCCGAAGCCGCCGTAGCCGGCGAGCGCCTGGCCGAGGTTTCCGACGCCGACGAGCACCACCTTGTGTCCGCGGTCCAGGCCGAGTGCGCGTTCGATGCGGGCCCGCAGGCGCGTCACGTCGTAGCCGACGCCGCGCACACCGTTCGGCCCCAGAAAGGAAAGGTCCTTGCGGAGCTTCGCGGAGCCGACACCGGAAGCGGCGGCGAGTTCCTCGCTCGAGACGATGATCGTGCCTCGTTCCGTCAGCACTCCGAGGACCCGCAGGTACGTCGCGAGGCGCGTCACCGTAGCCTGGGGGATGTCCCGCGATTCGGGGAGCGGAGCCGCGCCGGCGACCGAGGGGGCCGGAGAACCGACCATCGACTGCCCGACCGCCCCCGTGACGCCAGGGGCCACAGACCCATGCGTCTGGTGCGTTTCGGTCACGTCGTTGGCTCCTCGTCCGACCGGCATTCGATGCCGTTCTTCACGATGCTCCGGGGAATTGTTCACACCACGGTAACTGCTTGTGAACCCATGCACAAAGTCGCTGCGACTGCGCGACATGCGGTCCTACCTGCACGGCATCGGAAGATCCCACTTTTAGGGTTCCCTTACTTGCGTAAATCCGAGCGAAGGCGCTCTTCGTCGACCTCCCAGTAACTGTGCTCACGTCCGTCGAGCAATACCACCGGCAATCGGTCGCCGAATTCGGCCCGCAATTCGGGGTCCGTTGCCGCCACCTCGTCGACGTCTATGCACGTCAGTTCCAGCCCGAACTCCTCGCACAGAACCAGCAGCAGCTCGCGGGCCGGCGCGCACGCACCGCACCCCGCCCTCGTGAGAAGCGTCACCTCGTGTCCGCCCGTGCTCATCCTCGTCACTTCCTTTCGACGCCTCCGGTGGAGTCACTGTGCCGTTTCGGGGTCCGCAGACGCCAATCGGCTCCGAGATGAACGTCACACAGTTCCCTCAGCGCGGCCATCCACCCGCCCCGTCCCCGATTCGGGGGATAGGCTGCTCCCAGAGGCTTCTGCGATACGGGAGGTGCGAGTGCCTGCGCGATCACTACCGAACGGCACGGGTTTCGGTTCAGGTCTGGCGGGGATCATCCTCCCGGGCCGACGCCAGTTCAGGAATCCGCTGGGACCCAGCGAAGCCGAGGTACGTGCCAATGTCGCAGGTGAGGCGAGTGCCGATGCGGCCCTCGCACTCCAAGTCGCGTCCGGCGAGGAAACCGAGCTGGTGGAACACGACGTTCCCCTCGACCTCACGGCGGCCGCGTTCTTCGACGTCGACAACACGATGGTCCAGGGCGCCTCGATCATCCACTTCGCCCGCGGACTCGCCGCCCGCAAGTACCTGAAGACGTCCGACCTCGTCGACTTCGCGTGGAAGCAGATCAAGTTCCGCGTCACCGGCAAGGAGAGCAGCGACGACGTCGCCTCCGGCCGGGAGAAGGCCCTCTCGTTCGTCTCCGGACGGTCGACGGCCGAGCTCGCCCGGCTCGGTGAGGAGATCTACGACGAGGTGATCGCCGACAAGATCTGGCCCGGCACCCGCGCGCTGGCGCAGATGCATCTCGACGCCGGGCAGCAGGTGTGGCTGGTCACCGCGACCCCGGTGGAGCTGGCCCAGGTCATCGCGAAGCGCCTCGGCCTCACCGGTGCCCTCGGCACGGTGGCCGAGAGCGAGGACGGGATGTTCACGGGACGTCTGGTCGGCGACATCCTGCACGGCCTCGGCAAGGCGCACGCCGTGCGCGCCCTGGCCGTCCGCGAGGGGCTCAACCTCAAGCGCTGCACCGCGTACTCGGACAGCCACAACGACGTGCCGATGCTGTCGCTGGTCGGCACGGCCGTCGCGATCAACCCCGACACCGATCTGCGCGAGCTCGCCAAGAACCGGGGCTGGGAGATCCGAGACTTCCGGACCGGACGCAAGGCCGCCAAGATCGGCGTCCCCACGGCGCTGCTCCTCGGCGCTGCCGGCGGCGCACTCGCCGCGATCGTCGCGCGCCGCCGCGAACAGGCGGCTTGAGCCGCGCGGCGGTCAGCGATTCAGCCGAGGAACACGTTCCGGCGTTTCGCGAGGAGCCGGTACAGCGTCTGCTGGATGGTCTCCCGGACGTGGTCGGTGACCTCGAAGAGTTCCATCGGGTCGTCAGCCGCCGCCGCGTCGTAGGTGTCGGTGACGATCGGCTTGCCGAATTCGATGTACCACTTCGACGGCAGCGGGACGAGGCCGAGCGGTCCGAAGTGCGGGAACAGCGGGGTCACCGGGAAGTACGGCATTCCCAGCAGCCGGGCGAGCGTCCCGAGTTCGCCGATCTTCGGGTAGATCTCCTCGGATCCGACGATCGAGCACGGAATGATGGGCGCACCGGTCCGCATGGCGGCGGACACGAAGCCGCCGCGGCCGAACCTCTGCAGCTTGTAGCGTTCGCTGAACGGTTTGCCGATGCCCTTGAAACCTTCGGGGAACACGGCGGCGACCTCGCCGTCCTGCAGGAGGCGCACGGCGTCCGGGTGGCACGCGAGGGTGTGCCCGGCCTTGCGGGCGACCCCGCCGACCAGTGGCATCTCGAAGGCCAGGTCGGCGGCCAGCATCCGCAGCGGGCGATGCGCGGGGTGATGGTCGTGGACGGCGACGGACGTCATCAGACCGTCGATGGGCAGGACACCGGCATGGTTGGCGACCACCAGCGCGCCACCGGTCGACGGGATGTTCTCCAGACCGCTGACCTCGACGCGGAACCACTTGTCGAACAGTGGCCGCAGGATGGGGAGCCACACGTTCTCGGCGAAGTGCGGGTCGTAGCCGAAGTCGTCGACGTGATAGTCGCCCGACAGCCGGCGTCGCACGAACTCGGCGGTGTTGACGATCTGCTCGGCCAGGGCGTTGCGGACGGCGTCGACGGCCGAAGTCTCGGTGACGGGCTCGGGTGGGGTGATCACGGCGGGTGGAGGCATTGCGGACGGATGTCGGCTCTCGCTCTGCTCACGCCTCGAACGTCCGATAGCGGCCCCGCGCGCGGCTGTCGCACCGTGCAGCGGAATGACCTTCGCCACTTCGTTCACCTCTCCCCTTTCGCCGTGCCGGTAAGAGCGAGTAGTGCGTTTTCTGCTGCGTCGACCCATTCGTTCTTGATGATCGCCTTGACGCCTGCCGCGCGAGCGAAGTCGTCGAGCGCCTGCATCGAGGTCCACCGTGGCTCGAAGGATAGTTCGCTTCGCATGCGGGTGGTGTCGAGTCCGCAACCGAAGTGGAAGTACTCGAGTTGCTCGGTGGTGTACGACCGCATCACCGGACCCATCAGCGCACGTCCGACGTTGCGGAACAACCCGAACGGCATCGGGACCTCGATCCGCCCGGCGCGGCGGATGGCCTGGGACATCATGACCACGCCGTCGCCGGCGACGTTGAAGGTGCCCGCCGGGCCCGACACCGTGGCCCGTTCCAGTGCGGCGAGCGCGTCTTCCTCGTGTAGCACCTGCAGGCGTGCGTCGCGTCCGAGGATGGTCGGCACCACCGGTGAGGTGAGGTACTGCGCGACGGTCGCGTTGAGGCGGGGCCCGACCAGCGGTGCGAGGCGGAGAATCGACACGGCGATGTCGGGGCGCCTGCGCCCCATTCCCCGCAGATAACCCTCGATCTCGATGCAGTCCCGTGCGTAGGCGCCCGCGGGACGCCGCCGGGCGCTCATCTCCTCGGTGAACTTGGCGGGGTCCTTGGCGCTGCAGCCGTACACCACGGAGGCCGAGCGCAGCACTACCTTCCGGACGGTCGGCGCCTTCTGGCAGACGGCGAACAACTGCATCGCACCGATGACGTTCATGTCCTTCATGGCCGCGCGACTGCCCGATTTCGGCGGGCGCGCCAGCGTCGAGGCGTGCACGACGGTATCGACCTCGGCATTGCGAATGACCTTGCCGATCAAAGGATTCCGGATGTCGGCGCGCACGAACTCGGCGCGGCCCATGCGGCGCAACATGTCCTTGCTCGGCGAGACCGCGTCCACCGCGATGACCCGCTCGATGTCCGGATTCTGAGCGAGCCGGGTGACCAGGTACCCACCCAGAAACCTGCTTGCCCCAGTGACCAGCACGACGCGCGGCACCGCCGTCCGCGTAGTACTGTCTCCGTCACTCACAACCACTAGAACCCCCGATCACGTAGCGAGTGACGTCAACGATACGTGCAGGAGGGGGATGGCGCTCCGCACAACGACAATTGGTCGGTCGCCCACTACGCGGAGGGCGCCGTGGAAACGACGGATGCCCGCCACCGGAGGTGACGGGCATCCAGACGCAACTCTTTTACTTACCGAGTTTCCTGCGCTGCACTCGGGTGCGGCGAAGCAGCTTGCGGTGCTTCTTCTTCGACATGCGCTTGCGTCGCTTCTTGATCACTGAACCCATAGCGGGTGTCCCTCACGTTCTTCTCTAGCGTTCCTGCGCACGCCGGTCACGTACGCCTGCGCCGCTCTGGCGCCTGGGCCTCGTTTTAACTAGCTCAGCGCCTTACGACACCAGCTGGCTGGTACGACAGTCGCTAATCGTACCGGTGCGGGTCCGCTCTCTGAAAACTAGGTCGCACCGTTACCGGCGAAACCGAGATGACCCTCTTCGTGCCGATCGGTCAACCGGCGTCGAAGTACGAGGTTTCGAGGTAGTCGTGCACTGCTTTCGCATGCACTCTGAACGAGCGGCCCACACGGACGGCGGGCAGTTCGCCGCTGTGCACCAACCGATACACAGTCATCTTGGACACTCTCATCAGCGTCGCTACCTCGGCGACGGTGAGAAATTGCGTTCCGGCCAGGGCCGGTTGTCCGTCCGGGGCCGAGCCCCTGGACGGCTTTTTTGCAGACGTCATCAACCACTTACCTCCGGCACGTCTCGCGCCGCCGGCTTCCCCTCCGGCGGAACAGACACGCACGTGCTACTTCGAGCTTAGCGGGACGGATGGGGTTACTGCGACGGGTGTGGGCAATCGAATATTCATTCGGTCGACGTACCGAGTTCGGCGGAACGAATCTTCGCGGCTTCGAGAGCGTCGAAAAAGGCTGTTCGGAGCCCGTTTCCCTCCAGCCGGCGGATCGCGGCCGCGGTGGTTCCGCCGGGCGAGGTCACGGCGGCACGGAGTTCGGTCGCACTCTCCCCCGACCTGTCGAGCATCGCCGCGGAGCCGACCATGGTCTGCACGACCAGTTCGGAAGCGGTCGCCCGGGTCAGTCCCAGCCCGACGCCCGCGTCGATCATGGCCTCGGCGACCAGGAAGAAATAGGCAGGACCGGAGCCGGAGACGGCGGTGACGGCGTCGATCTGCGATTCGGGGACGACGACGACCTTGCCGACCGACGACAGGACGCCGCGCACCAGTTCGAGGTGCTCCTTCTTCACATGCCTGCCGGGGGCGAGCACACTGACGCCCTCACCGACCAGCATGGGCGTGTTGGGCATGACCCGGACCACCGGGAACCCGGCGGGCAGTCTCGTCTCGTAGAAGGCAGTGGGGATACCGGCAGCGAGCGACACGAGCAGCTGCTCGCGCTCGCCGTCGAGTTCCACCTTGGACACCTCGGTGAGCGCGGCCTCGACGTCGCCCGGCTTGACGGCGATCACGATGACGTCGGCGCCTTCCGCGGCGTCGGAGGGGGTGGTGACCCGCACCGCGTACGCCGCGGCCAGCTCGTCGGCGCGCGCCGGATGCTGCTCGGCCACCACCAGATCCTTGACGGCGTGACCTGCCTGCAGAAGCCCCGAGATGAGGGCCTCGCCGATCTTGCCGCCTCCGATTACCGCAATTCTCGTCATGCCGAACAGCCTGCCACGACGCTCCGCGGCGCCTTCCTAGCGGGGGATCATCGCCAACTGCCGGCTCTGCACGACGATCGCCCCGGTCGAGTCGAGCACGGTGTGATCCTCCTCGAACCACGCACCGCCGAGCACCGTGCTGCTGGCCATCACGCGCAGCCACCCCGGCGCCGGCTGCCTACGCAGGTACGTGGTCAGCTGCACCGTGGGCGCCCAGCCGAACATGCCGCGGTTCATCGTCACGGGGGCGCTGATGTCTCCGGTCATGATCGCGAACAGGGCCGCCGTGTCGGGATCGTCCTCGTCGCCCGCGCGCGGTCGCACCCACATGCGCACCTCGGGTTCGCCCTGGTTGCCGGTGAGGAAGTGCGCCGACGTCCCGTCCACCCGCATGTCGCAGCCCTGCGACACGTGAACGATCTTCGCCATCGGATGGTCGGCCGTGAGCACGACGGCGTCGGCGGGCGGTTCCACCGGGAGCTGGGACAGGGCGTGGTCTCCGCTGTACTGCGGCTCCCCGGCGTCGGGGACGCCGAGCGTGACCGACGCATGCACGGCGACGCGGTCGCCCTGCTTCAGCTCCACGTCGACGAACGACACCTGCTTGCCCTGCTTGCGGACCGTCGTCGACAGCGTCACCTCGCCGGGGTCGGGAGCAGACAGGTAGTTGGCCCCGACCGCGAGGGGCTGCACCCGGGACAGCTCGGCGTCGCTGTTCTCGTCGAGCAGCCGCCTGCGGGCCGCGGCCGCGCACAGCGACATCATCGAGCCGCCGTGCACCTTGGGGCCGATCGTCCAGATCGGGTCGATCGATGCCTGATAGGTCCCGTCACCGGCAGCGGTGAGGACGTTGAGGTCGCGGAAGGGAGTTGAGCTCACTGCTGATCCTGTTCTTCGGGGTTCCGGAGGCGCTTCTGCGCGACGTCCTGGTGTGCGAGCCGGCGCATCGCGGCGATCACCGGCTCGTAGATGGCGGTGCCGAGCACCGCGTAGCGGATCGCGTCCTCGGCCGATTCGGTGGGCATGAGCCCGATGTCGATCTCGGCGATCCCGCGCACGTGCCGACCGTAGGCGTCGAGCCGCTCCTCGGTCATCGGGATGCCGGCCTCTTCGAGCCCCTCGAGCGCACGTTCGAGCTGGCCGACCGCGACGTACCGCGGGTCGTACACCTGCCCGAGCCTGTCGAGGACTGCGCGTGCCCGCGGGAACTCGTCCCCGTCGTCGACGGCGGCGTCGAGGTAGGGCGGGAGTTGCGCGATGGCCTCGCCGAGCACCTCGAACAGCGAGCCGTCGGGATGGTCGACGAGCCGGAGGATCTCCCGGATGCGCGGAATCGGGAGTCCGGCCCCGGCCAGCGCCTTGACGAGGCCGAGTCGCTCGACGTGCTTCTCGCCGTACCGGGCCTGGGTGGCGCTCGTCGCCTCGCCGGGCATCAGCAGACCTTCGCGCAGGTAGTACTTCACCGTCGCGAGCGGAACGCCGGTACGGGCGACCAACTCGGAAACGCGCACGGCCCCTCCTTCGGCTCATCGACTCTCGACCTCGGATACCCCAGCACTAGATACTAAGACTATCCAATATGGCGACGAGCTTACCGCAGCAGGAAGGCGGCAGAGTTGTCAGGTGTCGTCGTGATCGCCACCGGAATGGCTGCGGGGCGACCCCGAGGCAGCGCGGCCCGGCTCGAGGTGCTCACGGGCGAAGGCCAGCGCCTGCGCCAGCATCGACGACCGTTCCCGCTGCGTCCGGGCGTTCTGAGTGTTGATCTCGATCACCGCCTGCCCGTCGAATCCGGTGTCGACGAGATGACGGCACAACTGCGCGCAGGGCTGGGCACCGTGACCGGGGATGAGGTGCTCGTCCATCGACGCGCCCCGGCCGTCGGCGAGGTGGAGATGCGCGAGGCCCTCCCCCATGCGCTCCGCCAGCTTCATGGCATCCATGCCGGCCGTGGCCGTGTGCGACAGATCGAGGGTGTAGTGGGCGTGTCCCGAATCGGTGGGGTCGTAGGACGGGCTGAACGCCGACAGCGCCGCCCCCGGTCCGCCCCGCCTCCGGAGCCGCTGTGCGGATCGCTCCTTGCTGCCGAAGAAGCCGTCCGCGCGCATGGGAAACATGTTCTCCACCGCGACGATCACGTCGCTGCGCTGCTCCAGGTCGGCCACCTGATCGGCGAAACCCTCCGCGTACCGGCGCTGCCAGCGGAACGGGGGATGCACCACGACACTCGTCGCCCCGAGCGACTCGGCGGTGCGGACGGAACGCTCCAGCTTCGCGACCGGATCGGCGCCCCACACCCGCTGCGAGATGAGCAGGCACGGCGCGTGGATCGCCTGAACCGGAATCGCGTACCTGCGCACCAGCCCGGCCACGGCCCCGACGTCCTGGCTGACCGATTCGGCCCACACCATCAGTTCGACGCCGTCGTATCCCAGATCGGCTGCGTACCGGAACGCCGCCTCCGTGTTCTCCGGGTACACCGAGGCCGTCGACAGGCCCACCAGTACCTTCCGCCCGCGCGGTGACCGTCGAACCTGCCCGTGCCCACTGTCCCCGACCATGAGCAACTCAGCCCGACGCAAGCATGAAGGCTAACGGCCCCAGAGTGACGATCATCCCGACCACGACGGCGATCACGAAACTGGTGATGTCGTCGGTGCGACGAAGGACGCGGACCATCGCGACCAGGCCCACGATGACGAGCAGGGCCAGGATCAGCGCGACCCACGGAAATACGTCCCACAGCTTCTCGAAGCCCTTGAAGAGCAGGGCCCCGGCGATGACGGCTACGACGCCCTGACCGATGAGGACGGCCCACTCCCGGGTGGAGTTCTCGCCTGCCTCGTCCTTCTTGCCTGCCTTCTCCGCTTTCGCGGCCTCGGCCTTCTCGGCCTTCGCCTCCTTGCGGGAACGGCGAGGGCTCTCGGGCTTCTGCGTGTCGCCCTCGTGCTTCTCCGTGTCCCCGGCGTCGGTGGCGGCCTCGATGAGTTCCGTCTCCTCGCCCGCGTTCGCCGCGTCTGCGTCCCGGGACTGCCGCATCAGGTCGCCGGCCAGCGTCGAGCCGGACAGCAGTGCGGGTTCCGGCTTCGCCGTGGCGGGAGCGCCGGGCTTCGGCGTCTTCACGAACGTCGACGCGGCGTTCGTCGGCGCGGCGGGACCCGCCTTCGCGGGGGTTCCGGTTTTCGCCGGTGCCTCGGTTTTCGCCGGTGCCTCGGTTTTCGCCGGTGCCTCGGGCTTGGCGGGCGCGTCGGACTTCGCCGCCGGTTCGGCCTTGGCCGGGGTGTCGGGCTTCGGCGCCGGCTTCACGCGGGGAACGGCGACGGTCGGGGCGGGCTCCGGCTTCTTCACGACCGGGGCGGCCACGGTGGGCGCCGGTGCGGGCGCGGCGGCCTCGGGCGCCTGCCGTTCCTTCTGGACGGATCGGCTGACCCAGGTTCCCTGGTGATCACGCGACGTCCCACCCGACACCACTCCGCGGCCGCGGCCGGCGGGGCGACTGGCGATGGGCTCGTCGTCATCGTCGTCGTCGACGGGAGCCTTGAACGCTGCGGTGCGCTCGTCGGCGCGCGCGGACGGCGCCGCCGGTGCGGACGCGCGGGGCGGCTCGGGCGCGGCAGGTTCCGGTTCGGGTTCGGGTTCGAGTGCCCGCGAATCGGATGGATCCCGGACCACCGGAATTTCACCGGTCAACTCGGCAACGGAGATTCCCCCCTTGACGCCGCGACGACGCCGCCCGCCCCGGGACTCCACCTGCTGCCCGTTGCGTTTGAGCAGCTCTGACACAGAGATCTGCTGACTGTCCTCGGTCATCGAGCACCCACCATCAATTCACCGCCCATTTCCGTATCGAGCTTGCGGAGGATCAAACCCTCACGCAGAGCCCAGGGGCAGATTTCCAGTTCCTCCACGCCCAGTGCTCTCATGCTGGCCTCCGCAACGAGTGCTCCGGCCACGATCTGCTGCGACCTGTCGGAGCTCACCCCTTCCAATTCTGCACGGTCCGAGGCCGTCATCCGCGAAATGAAAGCTATGAGTTGCCTGAGACCGCTGGCGGTGAGGGTGCGCTTGACCCGCGGGCCGGCGCCGGACGGCGCCGCGCCCGTCAGCCGGGCCAGCGAGCGGAAAGTCTTGGACGTGCCGACGGCCCGATCCCACTGCCCCGCCGCGCGCAGTTCCTTCGACGGGACGGTCAGTTCGGCGTCCAGCCAATCCCTCAGCACCGCCACGCGGCGCTTGCCCGGCGGGTCGGCCTCGAGCCAGTCCCGGGTGAGCCGTCCCGCGCCGAGTTGCAGCGACAGCGCCACGTCCGGGTCCTCGTCGCCGCCCGTCGTCAGCTCGAGGGATCCGCCGCCGATGTCGAGGTTCAGGATGCGGCCCGCGCTCCACCCGAACCAGCGGCGCACGGCGAGGAAAGTCAGCCGGGCCTCGTCGACACCCGACAGAACCTCGAGCGTCACCCCGGTCTCGGCGTGTACCCGCTCGAGCACGGCGTCCGAATTGTTGGCGTCGCGCACGGCGGACGTGGCGAAGGCCATCAGCTCACCGCACCCCGACGTCTTCGCGATGCTGGCGAAGTCTGCCACCGTCGAGACCAGGCGATCCGCACCCTGGGAGGTGATGTCGCCCCGGTCGTCGGTGTTCTCCGCCAACCGCAGAGTCGACTTGGTCGAACTCATCGGTGTGGGGTGGCCGCCCCTGTGGGCGTCCACTACGAGAAGATGGACGGTGTTGCTTCCGACGTCGAGTACCCCTAGTCGCACATTGACACGGTACTGGGTCTACCGTCGGGCTTTGTGACAGCACGTAAAGCAGGGCGTTCACACAAGATGACACCCAGCCCGGAAGTACCCCTCGACTTCGCTCGCGAATGGGTCGAATTTCCCGATCCCGACAACAGCGAGCACATCATCGCCGCGGACATGACATGGTTGCTCTCCCACTGGACCTGCGTGTTCGGCACCCCCGCCTGCCAGGGCATCATCGGCGACCGGCCGGACGACGGCTGCTGCTCCCACGGCGCGTTCCTCTCCGACGAGGAGGACCTGGAGAAGCTGAACACGTCAGTGAAGATGCTCACACCCGAGGACTGGCAGTTCATGGAGAAGGGTCTCGGCAAGAAGGGTTACGTCGAGGAGGACGACCTCGAGGACGAGCCCGCGCTGCGCACCCGCCGCTACCACGGCGCCTGCATCTTCCTGAACCGTCCCGGCTTCGAGGGCGGCGTCGGGTGTGCGCTCCACTCGATGGCCCTCAAACGCGGGATCGAGCCTCTCGAGGTCAAGCCCGACGTGTGCTGGCAGCTCCCGATCCGCCGCACCCAGGAGTGGGTGGAACGCCCGGACGGCGAGCAGATCCTCAAGACCACCATCAGCGAGTACGACCGGCGCGGCTGGGGCGAGGGCGGCTCCGACCTGGACTGGTACTGCTCCGGCTCCCCCGACGCCCACGTCGGCGTCAAGGCCGTCTGGCAGTCGTACGCACCCGAGCTGACGGAACTGCTCGGCAAGGCGGCGTACTCGGAGTTGGCGAAGATGTGCAAGCGCAGGGCCGGTCTCGGCCTCGTCGCCGTGCACCCCGCCACCGCGGCCGCTCAGCGGAAGGCCGCCGAGTAACGCACCAGACCCATCGGTCGATTTACCCGTCACGGCCCCATTCCGGGCACAGCCATGACGGGAGAGATCATGTTCGCTCGAATTCTGACAGGTGCCCTGTTGACCGCCGCCGCGACGCTCGCCCTCGCGCCGGCCGCGTCCGCCCAGCCGACCCCGGATTGGAACACCTTCTACGACAAGACGGCGAACTTCGTCGCACCGTTCGATCCGGGTGCCTTTGGTGACAAGGGTGACCGGGCGCTCGTGCTGAGCCCGTACGGCACCGGCCGGGTCATCGAGTGCAAGGGCGACGGACACTATGTCGCGGTCTACTGCAGGCAGTTCGACGACCAGGGTCGCGAGCACGCCCTCACGCAGGTGATCTCGGCGCCGTTCCGCGGTGTGTACGTGTACAACCCGTTCTGACGAATTCGTCTGCAACTGTGGCGGATCGGCGTCCGCTCACGCCTCCAGTTTGTAGCCGAGGCCGCGGACGGTGACGAGGTGTTCCGGCTTGGCGGGGTCGGTCTCGATCTTCGAGCGCAGACGCTTGACGTGCACGTCGAGGGTCTTGGTGTCGCCGACGTAGTCCGCCCCCCACACCCGGTCGATCAGCTGCCCGCGGGTGAGCACCCGTCCCGAGTTCCGAAGCAGGTACTCGAGGAGGTCGAACTCCTTGAGCGGCAGCGTGACGGCCTCGCCGTTCACCTGGACCACGTGCCGTTCGACGTCCATCCGGACCGGTCCCGCCTCGAGGACGGCCGAGTCCTGCGCGACGTCGAGTTCGCTGTCGACGCCGCGGCGCAGCACCGCGCGGATGCGGGCGATCAGTTCCCGCGCCGAGTACGGCTTGGTCACGTAGTCGTCGGCGCCGAGTTCGAGTCCCACCACCTTGTCGATCTCGCTGTCCCGTGCCGTCACCATGATGACGGGGACACCGGAGCGGCTGCGGAGTTGCTTGCAGACGTCCGTGCCGCTCATGCCGGGCAGCATGAGGTCGAGGAGGACGATGTCGGCACCGGCCCGGTCGAACTCGGCGAGCGCGGACGGTCCGTCGCCGACGATCGTCGTCTCGAACCCTTCCTTACGTAACAGGAATGCCAATGGGTCGGCCAGTGACTCCTCGTCTTCCACGATCAGCACACTTGTCATCGCTTGGCCTCCATACCGGTTTCTCTCTTCCCGACGTTTCCGCTCTCGGCGTCCACTGTCTCGATGTGTGCAGGAATCTGCAGGGTAAACGTCGAACCTGTTCCGGGCTTGCTCCACAGGTCGATGGATCCGTTGTGGTTGGCGGCCACGTGTTTGACGATCGCGAGACCGAGTCCCGTTCCGCCGGTCGCGCGGGCGCGCGCCTTGTCGACGCGGAAGAAACGTTCGAACACGCGCTCCTGGTCGGCCTTGGCGATGCCTTCGCCGCGGTCGGTCACCGAGATCGCCACGTTGTCGCCGCGGATCGACCGGCTCACCGACACCGGGGCGCCCTTCGGGGAATAGGCGATCGCATTCTGGACCAGATTGGACAGGGCGGTGACGAGCAGGGCGCGGTCGCCGAGCACCTCGTAGCCGCTGCTGTGGTCCGTGGTGACGGCGATCCCGGCGGCTTCCGCGGAGATCTTGCAGCGCTGCAGCGCCTCGTCCACCACCTCGTCGACGGAGACGGCCTCGAGGTCGGGCAGTTTCTCGGCGCCCTGCAGCCGCGACAGGGCGATCAGTTCGGTGACCATCTTGCCGAGCCGGACGGATTCACTGAGCACGCGTTCGCCGAAGTGCCGGACCGACTCGGGGTCGTCCGCCGATTCGAGGAGCGCCTCCGCCAGCAGACCCATCGCGCCGACCGGGGTCTTGAGTTCGTGGCTGACGTTGGCGACGAAGTCGCGGCGGGTCGCCTCCATCCGCACCTGCTCGGAGTCGTCGTCGGCGAACAGGACCACGAAGTTGTGGTCTTCCTTGCTGAGCAGACGTGCGGTGCCGCGCACCGCGATCCGATCCCGTCCCCGCTGCGGGTTCTTGGTACTCAGGTCGACCTCGACGGGTTCGCCGGTTTCGAGGACCCGGAGTGCCGCCACCCACGCACGGTCGTCGACGAGCCGGTTCCGCACCAGGCCCAGCTCCTCCGCCCGGGGGTTGAACAGGACGACGTCGTGGAACTGGTCGACCACGGCGATGCCGCTCTCGGATGCCAGGACGATCAGGTCGAGCACCTGCGACATCGTGAGCCCGGACTTCTCTTCCATCCGCTGCGCCTGCCGGGTGGACAGCATGGGGATCAGCACGCCACCGACGAGGTAACCGACGAAGCCGCCCACGATGGCAAGCAAGACGGCTTGAACAACACTCACGCCTGAATCGTACGTTCGCGCGGCGGTCCGGTTACGCAGGGTCCAGGCATTTCCGCGCACGTCACACGCGGGAACCGGAGTCTTCGTCCGCAGTTAACCTGCCGTTGGCCGGACGTCCCGCGAACGGGACGTCCGGCCGGACGCACGAGTTACTTCCCGCCCTGGTTCGCGACCGCGGCGGCACCCGCGGCGGCGGCCTCGGGGTCGAGGTACGTGCCACCGGGGTTGAGCGGCTTCAGGTTCTCGTCCAGGTCGTAGCGCAGCGGGATGCCCGTCGGGATGTTCAGGCCCGCGATGTCCTCGTCGGAGATTCCGTCGAGGTGCTTGACGAGGGCGCGCAACGAGTTGCCGTGCGCGGTGATCAGCACGGTCTTGCCGGCCTTCAGGTCGGCGGAGATCGTGTCCTCCCAGTACGGGATCAGGCGGACGACGACGTCCTTCAGGCACTCCGTCAGCGGGACCTTGTCGAGGTTCGCGTAGCGGGGATCGGTGTCCTGGCTGTATTCGCTGCCTGCCTCGATCGGCGGCGGCGGGGTGTCGTAGCTGCGGCGCCACAGCATGAACTGCTCGTCGCCGTACTTCTCCTTGACCTGCGCCTTGTTGCGCCCCTGCAGGGCGCCGTAGTGACGCTCGTTGAGACGCCAGTCGCGGATGACGGGAATCCAGTGCCGGTCGGCGGTGTCGAGCGCGATGTTGGCGGTGCTGATCGCGCGGCGCAGCAGCGACGTGTACAGCACGTCGGGGAGCAGATTGTGCTCGAGCAGCAATTCGCCGGCGCGCTTGCCCTCGGCGATGCCCTTATCGGTCAGGTGGACGTCCACCCAGCCGGTGAACAAGTTGAGCGCATTCCATTCGCTCTCGCCGTGGCGGAGCAGCACAAGGGTTCCGGTACTCATGCCGTTCATCCTGGCATGCCTCCCGGAACCCTCGCGCCGTGAACCCCTGCCGTCAGCTTCGGCCGGCCTCGCTGGCCCGCAGATCCTTGCGGAGGATCTTGCCCGCGGCGGACTTCGGCACCAGGTCGATGAACTCGACCTTGCGGACCTTCTTGTGCGGCGACACCCGCTCGGCGACGAACGCGATGACCGCGGCCTCGTCCAAATCGGCACCGGGCTGGCGGACGACGAACGCCTTCGGCACCTCCTCACCCTCGTCGTCGAGAACCCCGATGACGGCGGCGTCGGCGATCTGCGGGTGCGTCAACAACAATGCCTCCAGCTCGGCGGGCGGCACCTGGTAGCCCTTGTACTTGATCAGCTCCTTCATCCGGTCCACGATCGTCACCACCCCCTCGGAGTCGACGGTCGCGATGTCGCCGGTGTGCAGGTACCCGTCCGCATCCAGGGTCTCTGCGGTGGCCTCGTCGTTGCCGAGGTACCCGGCCATGATGTTCGGGCCCTTGCACCACAACTCACCCGGTGCGCTGACCCCGTCGGCCGGGTAGGCGACCTCCTCGCCGGTGCCCGGGTCGACCAGCTTGCATTCCATGTTCGCGATCGACGGACCCACCGAGTCCAGGGCGATGTCGTCACGGTCGAACGGAATCGCGTGCGAGACCGGGCTCATCTCCGACATCCCGTAGCCCTGCCGCACCCGGCAACCCAGCCGGTTCGCGACGGCCTTGCCCAGCTCCTGATCCAGCGGGGCGGCGCCGGAGAAGATCGAATGCACGCTCGACAGGTCGTACTCGTCGACCAGCGGGTGCTTGGCCAACGCCACCGCGACCGGCGGGGCGATGAACACATACGTGCACTTCTGGCCGGAGACGATCGACAGGAATTCGACCAGGTCGAACTTCGGCATCGTCACCAAACTCGCCCGGTTGAACAGGGCCGCATTGAGCAGCACCGTCATCCCGTAGATGTGGAAGAACGGCAGCACCGCCAGCAGTTTGTCGTCGGCACCGATGCCCATCCGCGGGTTGATCTGACACACATTCGCCACCAGGTTGCGGTGCGTGAGCATCACCCCCTTCGGCCGGCCGGTGGTCCCGGATGAATACGGCAGCACCGCCAGCTGGGTGGCCGGATCGAACGACACCTCCGGGGCGGGGGCGCCCTCGGCCAGCAGATCTTTCAGCGACGGGTGCCCGTCGGCGCCGTCGAGGACGATCACGTTCGCTACCGGAATCCCGACCTTCGCGGCCGCATCCTTGGCCTGCGGCAGCAGCGGGGAGACGGTGAACAGGAACTTCGCCTTCGAGTCGGTGAGCTGCTTGGCGATGTCCTCCGCGGTGTAGAGGGCGTTGATGGTGGTCGCGACACCACCGGCCCGCAGGATCCCGTGGAACACCGACGCGAACGCGGGAACGTTCGGCGAGTGCAGACCCACCACCTCGCCGACGGCGAGACCGCGCGCGGCCAGCGCCCCTGCCACCCCGTCGATCTGGGCGACCAGCGACTGGTAGGTGGTGACCGCGCCGGAGGCACCGTCGATCAGCGCAGGCCGGTCCAGGTCGGCCGGGTCGACCTGGCCGAAGAGGAAATCGTAGACACTGAGGTTCGGAATCTCGACGTCCGGAAACGGGCTCTTGAAGCTCACTGGGGCCTCTCCCTCGAAGTGTTGCAGCAGCAGTTGTCGGTACAAGTTTCTGTGAACATCAGACACATGTACCTAACCTGTGACAACAGTCACAAGCTCGCCGCAACTCTACCCGCGCGTATTTCCCGTCCGCGGGCGGTCGACCAGCAGTCAGGGCTGCGAGTCCTCAATGAGATGCTCGAACGGTTTCAGGTTCGCCAGCGACTCCCCGCGTGAGACGCGCCACTCCCACTCACGCTTGATGGACTCGGCGAATCCGAGCTCGAGGAGGGTGTTGAAGTCGCCGTCGGCCGCCTCGAGCACCTGCCCGAGAATCCGGTCCAGTTCGTCCGCGGTCACCGCGTGCTCGGCGATCTGACCGACCAGGTAGATGTCGCCGATCTTGTCGATCGTGTACGCCACCGAGTACAGCCGGCGATTGCGCCGCAGCAGGTACTTGTAGACGCCTTCGAAGTTCTCGTCGGGTTTGCGGCAGACGAACGCCTCGACGCGCAGACCGTGCTTGCCGACGGTCAGGAGCGTGGTGGTCTTGAGCTTGCGCTCGCCGGGCAACTCCACGATGAAATGCGTCGAGTCCTTCCTGGTGAAGTCCATCTCACGTTCGGTCAGGGCGGACTCGATCACGTCGGCCAGCTCGCTCATGCGCGCACTCCCCCGGCCCTGCGCAGCTTCCACAATCCGCCTGCACGTCGCGGGGCGAATTCGCTGGGGCCGTGTCCGTAGTTGTAGTTGACGGTCGCCATCCGATAGCTCTCGAGGAGACCGTCGGCGGTGTGTTCCCAGGAGAAATTCTCGGCATGACGCGGAGCCTCGGCGGCCAGCGCGGCGAGCCTGCCGGGCTCGGACACCAGCGACTGCAGCGCCGTCGCCCAGTCCTCGGTGCGGTGCCCGTCCACGAGAAGCCCGGTTTCGCCGTTCCGGACGGCGACACCGAGACCCCCCACGTTCGCGGCGATCACCGGCGTGCCGCAGGCTTGCGCCTCGATGGCCACCAGCCCGAACGACTCCGAATAACTCGGCACCGCAACGAGATCTGAAGCCCGGTACACGTCGACGAGCCGGTCGGGCGCCTGCGGCGGGAGGAACGTCACCCGCGCGGCGATGCCGAGCGAGGACGCGAGTTCGATCAAGGCGTCCGGCCGGGCCAGCCCGGAGCCGGACGGGCCGCCGACCACGAGCACCCGCAGTGTCGATTCGGGATCTCGGGCGATCAGTTCGGCGGCGGCGCGGAGCAGGACGTCGGGCGCCTTGAGCGGCTGGATTCGTCCGACGAACGTCACGACGGTCTCGCGCGGGTCGAGCCCCAGCTTCGCCCGGGCGGCGGCCCGGTCGCCCGGCCGGTACCGCGTCAGATCGGCGCCCGGCGCCACCACGTCGATCCGGTTCGGGTCGGCGCCGTAGTGGCGGACCAGCTGATCGGATTCCTCGGTGGTGTTGGCCACGAGCCGGTCGGACTCGGCCACCACCTGCTGCTCGCCGATCTGGCGGGCGGCCGGTTCGGGAGTGTCACCGTCGGCCAGCGACAGATTCTTGACCGCAGCGAGCGTGTGCGCGGTGTGCACGAGCGGCACACCCCAGCGGTCGCGGGCGAGCCAGCCGACCTGCCCCGACAACCAGTAGTGCGAGTGCACCAGGTTGTAGTAACCCGGTTCGTGGCGGGCCTCCTCGCGGAGCACCCCCGCGACGAACGCACAGAGCTGCGTGGGCAGATCCTGCTTGTCCAGCCCCTCGAACGGGCCGGCCACCACGTTGCGGACGAGGACCCCCGGCGCCGCTTCCTGGACCGGTGCGTCGGCGGACGACGTGGCCCGGGTGAAGATTTCCACCTCGACGCCGCGCCGCGCCATCTGGATGGCGGACTGCAGCACGTAGACGTTCATGCCGCCCGCATCGCCGGTACCGGGCTGCGCCAGCGGTGAGGTGTGGACCGAGAGGACGGCCACCCTGCGGGGGCGCGAGTTGTGCATGGGCGTCACCACTCCATAGTGCTCCCTCACCGATCGGCCCCTTTAACCGAGGTTGTCGACGAACTCGCCGACCTCCTTCACGAACCTGTCGGGATCCTCCACGAACGGCCCGTGATCGCAGCCTTCCCAGAACGACGCCCGCGCCTGCGGGATCAGTTCTGCAGCGTGCCTACCAGCCGAGACGTCGACGACGGAGTCCTCGGTGCCGTGCAGGACGAGCACCGGCACGTCGAGCGACCGGAGCAGGTCGTCGTGACTCGCGGAGCGGTTGAAGAGGGCGGCCCGCACCCGGGGCGGGGTGGCGAGGCTGGCTCCGAACAGCGCCTGCGACTGTGCGCCCTTGCCTTCCGGCGGTCCGGTGAGCGCGTTGCCGAAGGCGCCCAGCGCGCGGATCGCCTCGCGCGGCTCCTCGGACATCGCGCCGGGGATCGCCGCGCGCATCGCCGCGCCGACCTTGCCGCCTGCCTCCCCGCGACCGATGCTGGTGATGGCTCCCACGAGGACAACGCCGTCGACGGCGGACGTGCCGTGCGACGCCAGGTAGTCGCAGATCACGAGGCCGCCGTAGGACCAGCCGAGAAGCACGGCGCCGG
The DNA here is from genome assembly GCF_000014565.1 of Rhodococcus jostii RHA1. Classification (NCBI taxonomy): domain Bacteria; kingdom Bacillati; phylum Actinomycetota; class Actinomycetes; order Mycobacteriales; family Nocardiaceae; genus Rhodococcus; species Rhodococcus jostii. Next base: position 2,187,129 of record NC_008268.1, read on the forward strand.
ACGTGACGCCTTCGGCCGTGAGCACCGCGTCGACGTCCCCGGCCCAGATCGCGGAATCGTCGTAGCCGGCGTCGGGCGCACCCGAGTAGCCGTGTCCGCGCAGGTCGACGGCGATGACGCGGTGGCGGGCCGCGAGTTCGTCGAGTACCCCGGGGCCCCAGCACTTCGAGGATTGCGCCCAACCGTGCAGGAGGACCAGGGTCCGCGCGTCGGGGGCACCGGTCACCGAGTAGACGAGGGGCGTTCCGTCGACGCCGACTGTTTCACGAATAGCCATGGGGTCACCATAGAGGCCAGCAGCGCGGCGACCGCCGCCACCGCGTAACCCGCGGTCGTGCCGAATTCGTCGATCATCCGGCCCGCGAGCGCCGACCCCACCGCGACGCCGACACCCAGCCCGGTGACGATCCAGGTGATGCCCTCGGTCAGCGCGGCCGCGGGCACGATCTGCTCGACGAGACCGGTCGTGACGATCATGATCGGCGCCACCGTCATCCCCGCCACCGCGTAGGCGACGGCGAGCGCCGGAATGCTGTCGGCGAGAAGCAGCGGAACCGTCAGAACCGCCACCGCGAGGACTGCGACCATCAGCTGTTTCCGGAGCGACGCCGACACCCGGATCGCGCCGAACACGATGCCCGCCACCGCGGAACCGGCCGCGAACAGGGCCAGCACCACGGTCGCGGAGGCGGGTGCGTCGTGGCTTCGGGTGAAGGCGATGGCACCGACGTCGATGACGCCGAAGATCGTGCCCATCGACACCATGACCGCCACGAGGATCCACACGGCGGGCGTCCGGACGACGGACGGGCGTCCGTCGTGCGTTGCCGAATGCACGGGCGGTTCGGTGCCGCGCTGCGCCACGAGCGCGAGGGTGCCGACCACCAGCAGGACGAGGCCCGCGAGCGGTCCCGCCTCGGGGAACACCGTGACGGACAATCCGACGGAGACCACGGGTCCCGCGATGAAGCACAGTTCGTCCACCACCGCCTCGAACGCGAACGCCGTCCGCAGCAGTGGCGTGCCGCGGTACAGCTCGGTCCAGCGGGCGCGCACCATCGCACCGATCGTGGGCATGCAGCCGGCGGGGACGGCCCACACGAACAGCACCCAGTCGGGCGTCCCGAACCGGACACACAGCAGCATCGCAGCGATGGACGTCGCGCTGATCCCCGACGCTACGGGAAGGACTCGCGACTGCCCGTACCGGTCGACCGCCCGGGACACGACCGGGGTGATGAACGCGTAGGTCAGCGCGAACACCGCGGCGAGGGCACCGGCGAGTGCGTAGTCGCCGCGCAGTTCGGACAGCATCGTGACGATGCCGATGCCGACCATGGCGATCGGTACGCGCGCAACGAATCCTGCGGCCGAGAACGCTGCGGAGCCGGGGGCGGCGAAGATCTGACGATAGGTACCGAGCACGCGTCGAGCCTCACAGATCGTGGCCGCGACTTCCAGCACGTGCAAGTATTGCGCTCATGAGTGTCCTGGTGTGTTTCCACGCCCATCCCGACGACGAAGTGTTCACGACGGGCGGCGTGATGCGTCAGGCCGCCGACGCCGGTCATCGCGTCGTCGTGGTCACCGCGACGGACGGGGCGCTCGGCGAGGCCCCCGACGGGATCCTGACCGACGGCGAATCACTCGCCGAGCGCCGGCGCCGCGAGCTGGAGGAGTCGACGTCGCTGCTCGGCGCCCAGCGTGTGGTGTTGCTGCACTACGCGGATTCCGGGATGGCGGGAACGCCGGAGAACGAGAACCCTGCGGCGTTCTGCAACGTCGACGTCGAGGAGGCCGCCGCCAGGCTGGCCGCGATCCTCGTCGAGGAATCCGCCGACGTGATCACCATCTACGACCCCAACGGTGGCTACGGCCATCCCGATCATGTGCAGGTCCACCACGTGGGCATCCGGGCCGCCGAACTGGCCGGTGTGCCGCACGTCTACGAGGCCGCCGTCAGCCGCGACCACATCCGGCGACTCATGGCCGCGAATCCGGAGTGGTCCGAGAACACCAAGCCACCGGACCTCGACACGTTCGGTCTGCCGGACTCCGAGATCACCACGGTCGTGGACGTCACGTCGGCCATGGACGCCAAGCGCGCCGCGATGCACGCGCACGCCACCCAGATCGGGGACTTCGGCCCGTTCCTGCAGATGCCCGAGGAGCAGTTGCGCGCGGCGTTCGGTCAGGAATGGTTCCGCCGTCGCGGGGCACCGGCCGGGCTTGCGGAGTCTTCGCTGCCCCTCTGATCGACCGGCCCGGGTGTCCTCCTGCCGGAGAACCTCTTCCCCGCCAAGGTGAGGACGGCTGCGGCGAGGAGGCATCCGCCCGCCCCGATCCCGGTCACCGTGCCGGGTGCCACGGTGGTCGTCAGACCCACGACGAGCCCGGCCGCGGCGACCACGACGAGCAGCGCACCGAGCACGGTCAGCGACGACTCGCCGAGTACGCCGGCCAACGGCACGAAGTGGACGCCGACGGTGAAGCACACCCAGACCGGTATCCACGCCGACAGACTCGTGTTTCCGAGAACGGCGGCGCCCGCCCAGATCACCGCGAACTCGACCACCACCACGAGGGTGTACCGCCGCCGGACCGCCCGGTCCGCCAACGCGGAACTCTCGGCGGGACTACGCACGGCGAGTACCGCTCCCAGCATGGCGACGACGAGCGCCACCACGATGGCGGCGTCGAGGAGCACGGTGAGGGGGCGGGGAAGGTTGACGGCCATGGCCCAGCCGAACCAGGCTGCGGCGAAGAATCCGACCACTGCGGCGGCGCTCCCCCGCGCCCGGCCCGACCGGCGGGCAGCTTCCGACAGACTGGACATCCCGCCAATCCAGCCCCGCGAACCGCCTGCGCGGGTTTGGTTCCGCGCCTAGCATCCACGGGTATGAATCCCCCTGATCTCGTCGCGACCATGCCGTTCGCCGTGCACACCGGGGTTCGCCTCACCAAGGCCGCGCCCGAGGAGGTCGTCGGGCACCTCGAGTGGGAACAGCACCGCACGACCGCGGGAAACGGCATGCACGGCGGGGCGCTGATGACGCTTGCCGACAGCGTCGGAGCCGTCTGCGCGTTTCTCAATCTCCCGGCGGGAGCGTCCACCTCGACCACGAGTTCGAGCACGGTGTTCACCCGCGGCGTCCGCAAGGGCACCGTCACCGCGACCGCGCGTCCGCTGCACGCCGGACGAACCACGGTCGCCGTCGTCACCGAACTGCGGGACGACGAGGACCATCTCGTGGCGCAGGTGACGCAGTCGCAGGCGGTGCTGCACCCCCAGCCGGGAAGCTGACCGATGTCGCGACTGCTGCGGACGTACCGCGCCACGGGAGCGGATCTGCCGTTCGGCAACCTCCTCGCCGCGCACGACGTCGCGATGGAAGGCTATTTCTGGCGGTTCACCCAGCCCGCGACGGGACAGGTCGTCATCGCGCTGGCGGGTATCAACCGGGCCGCGGACGGGCACTGGGCGACGCTCGGTCTCGCCGGTCATCCCACCCGGTTCCTGCGGACCGCCGCGCATCCGGAGGGCTACGCCAACCCGGCCGGACTCGGCGCGTTCGCAGGCGACGCGTTCCGCGGGTCCGTCGACCGCGTGTGGGTGGATCTCGGGCGGGACGCCCGCCTCGACGTCCGGGTCGGCGCCCAGGTTCCGTGGCTGCGGCGCAGGCTCGGCGGGTCGAGTGTGTTCCAGACCGTGCCCGCACTGAACCAGTACTGGCACCCGTGGCTACTCGGCGGCCGGGCCGAGGGAACGGCCGTGCTGGGCGGCACCGAGATCGACCTCGACGGTGCCCAGGTCTACGGCGAAAAGAATTGGGGCAAGGGCGGATTCCCCGAATCCTGGTGGTGGGGCCAGGCTCAGGGTTTCGCCGACCGGCAGGCATGTGTCGCGTTCGCGGGCGGCGAGATCACCGCGGGCGGGCTGCACACCGAGGTCACGGCCGTCGTCGTCGCGCTGCCCGACGGCACCGTGTTCCGCCTCGGCAACCCGGTCACCTCCCCCGTCCGGGCGCACGTCACGGACGATCGGTGGTCGCTGCGGGGCCGCAATCGCACGTGGAGCGTCGAAATCGAGGGCGGTTCCCCGCTGAGCTCGGCACACGTGCTGCCGGTTCCACTTCCCGCCGAGCGTCGCAACATCCCCGGCGCCCTCGAGCACCTCGCCGGCTCGATGAGTGTGACGGTCCGCCGTCGCGGTGAGCTCGTCTGGGCCGACGAATCACCACTCGCCGCGTTGGAACACGGCGGTATCGAGCGGGCCCGCGCGGAGCTGCGCAGGCGGGGTGCGCCACCGGATGCGACATCGGCGCCGCCGCTCAGCTGATCACCTCGAGCTCGGGTGGCTGCAATGCCTCGACGATCTCGTCGGTCTCCGCGTGGAGAACCCCTATTCGCCCAGCCTCCTCCAGGTGACGCGCGTCGACGCCCGAGATCGCATCGGCGGCGACGAGCACCTTGTAGTCGCGTTCGCTGGCGTCGAAGATCGTGGCGCGCGGGCAGTTGGGATAGTTGCATCCCGCGATCACCACGGTGTCGACCCGCCACTGGCGCAGGCGGTCGTCGAGTTCAGTGCGGTAGAACGAACTCCACCGGGGTTTGAACAGGATGTGCTCGGTGGGCGATACGGTCTGGAGCCTGCCGCCGAGGAGCGACTCGGGGTCGAGCGGTGGCACCCCCAGCTCCGGCGCCACCTGGGAGCCCGCGGTGCCCGGTCTGGCGATGACGAGTCCGGCCGCGATCACGCGGCGCCGGCACAGGTCCACGTCGTCGCCCTCGTACAACCGGACGACGTGCACGATCGGGGCCGAGGCCTCCCGGTAGGCGTCCACGAGACGCGCGATCGCGGGCAACACCGCCGACGTGCCGGGAATCGGCGCCGTCCCGCCGTCCACGAAGTCCACCTGCGTGTCGACGACGAGCAGCGCGGACCGGCCGAGATCGGGAGCGAGGAACGGATCCGAGTTCTGCCGCCAGTGGGTCACGCAGCAAATCTAACGCTCGCGCACACCCTGTAGCGGGAATCACAGGGACCGGTTCGTTCACACGAAACGCGAGTTTGGGACCATGGAGTGGGTGGGGTAGTGCGAGAAGGGTCCCAACCGATGACTGTGAGCGATGAGAACTGGCCGTTGATCGGCGCGACAGGGGCGCGCTTCGGATCAGCCGGCCGGCGCCGCAGCGCCAGGAAAGAGCAGGACCCGAGCCCGCCGCAGTCGGCCGAATGGGTGGAACCCGCCCCGGCCGAGGACGCTCCCGAGCAGGTCGGACCCGTGTCCGAACCCGCGGATCGGACTCCCGAGGTGGCCGACAGTCCTGCTGTCGAGTCCACCGAGTGGGTGGCGCCCGAGGGCACCGTCTCCATCGTCCGGCCGTTCATTCTCACGGGCGGGCGGACCGAGTCCGGGGTCGATCTGCCACTGGAGGCGGTCATCGTCGCCCGCGCGGACGGCGACACCGTGGTGGACGGAATGCTTGCACCGGACGAACTGCGCCGCGTCTTCGCGCTGTGCGCCGAACCGCGGTCGGTGGCCGAGATCGCGTCGCTCGCGTCGATCCCGCTCGGGGTCGCGCGCGTACTTGTCGGCGACCTCGCAGCGGTCGGGGCGGTCACCGTGAACGAGACGGCCCGGTCCACCGGCCCGGACCGGAAACTGATGGAACGCGTCCTCGACGGGCTGCGCAAACTCTGAGACCTGCCGGGGAGCGAGCACCCGGACGGACGCACACGAATTCGTCAGCCGCACAGGCTATTACCTGTGCGGCTGACGAAGTGCTGTGACGCTAGATCGACGTCCGGCGCATCGCTCCGACCGGATCGGAGTAGATGGTGCTCAGCGACACCACCGTCGAGGCGTACTCCTGCACCCGGTTGCCGAATCCGGAAATGCGAATGTCCCTGCGCTCCAGCGACGATGCCTGCGCGAAGGCCTCGGCGACGTGCGGGATACCGGCCGGGTACTCGGTGAACGCCTGGCCTCCGAGGATCACCCGGTCCGGGTTGAACAGGTCCCGCAGCATGGCGACCGTCTTCCCGAGCACCTGAGCACGTTCCACCAGAAGTTCGTGCGCGGGAACGGAACCCGACGACGCCGCCTTGTAGAGCGCACTCATCGTCGGCCGCTGGTTCGACTCAGCCAGGATGCCCGCATCGAGGGCGGCGGAGATGACCGCGCGATCGCTGATCGTCGCCTCGAGGCACCCGCGTGAACCGCACGAGCACTGCGCCGACGAGCCCGTCGGCAAGTGCGCGATCGATCCGGGACCGCTCGACGGAGTGTGAACGCGGCCGTCGATGGTGATCGCGATGCCTGCCGTCTCGCGGGCGTAGAAGTACAGGCCCGTTTCGCCTTGCGCGACACCGTCTTCGCTGTCCGGGCTCAGCAGCAGTTCGGATGCGGCCATCGCCTCGACGTGCGCCGCGACGGAGACGGGCAACCCGAGTCCGGTTGCGATGATGGCGCCGACCTGGGCGGACTTCCATCCCAGCCGGGGATGGTCGACGACACCGGTCTGCGGATCGACGCGACCGCCGAGTGCGACACCCGCCCACAGCGGGCGACGCCGATGCCAGCGGGAGGCGAAGGCCCGCGCGCTGCGTGCGATGCCGGCGAGTGCGTCGGCGGACGCTCCCTGCGGGGTGGGTACCTCGACCGCGCCGAGGACCTTCCCGCGCAGGTCACTGGCGATGATGCTGGTCACGACCGCGCCGATGTGGATGCCCACTGTCAGGTAGGGCTCGTGGTTGACCTCGAACGGAACCCGCGGACGACCGATGGCGCCGGACGGCGTGAGGTCGCCACGTTCGCGCAGCAGCCCGAGGTCGAGGAGCGCCGACACCTGACGGTTGACGGTGGCGATGCTCAGGCCGGTCGCTTTCGCGGCGACGTCCCTGGACAGCGGCCCGCGAGACCGGGCCACCCGCAGAACACCGGCGGCCGGGCCGTCGCTGATCCGCAGCTCAGGGGGAACGATGTGGAGACGGGGACGGGACACGGGCCGCTGGAATCGAGATGCGGAGCCGGTCCGGGTGGGGCTGGAAAGAGTGGGGGTAGACACGTGGCAGTCCTTGCAAGCGGAGGCGGTGCGCACCTTCGTCCGAACGCTGCATCCGTCCCGGGCCGAGAGTGGGACGACCGAGGACGATCGATCAGGAGAAGACTGCGCGAATTAGCTGCAGATGCTGAGACAGCGACAACACAGTTCCCGCGCCAAGGGCAGCCGCGAGCCCAGCGCGGACGTCACATAGGTGACCCGCGGAGCGGTCGACTGGCCTGAAGACATGACACGAAACTAGCAGCTTCGGTCGGTTTCACCAATCGGAGGGCGCGTCGGCGTGTGGCTCCGCGCCGCGCCACTTCCGCAGTTCCCGCCATTGCGAGGCGCCGCCTGCGGCGCACATCGGAGAGCATCACCACTCTTGATGGCAACAGTGTTTCACGACACAATACGCCGAGATACCAACCGAACGTACGGTTATAGGAGCGGGATGCCGATGTGGTCGGCTCCGCGATGACGCTGATCAGACGGCAGAGACCGCCATCCTGACCGAACAGTCGTTCGCACCATCGGAGGAAATCGACATGACCTCCACCCAGATCTCCGTGACACCCCGGGCCACCGTCCGGCCACTGAAGGTGGCCGGCGCCAGCCTCATCGGGACCGCCTTCGAGTGGTACGACTACTTCATCTACGGCATGGCCGCGGCAATCGTGTTCGGCCCGTTGTTCTTCCCGTCCTTCTCCTCCATCGCCGGGACGCTGGCCGCGTTCGCGACGTTCTCCGTCGGCTTCATCGCACGGCCGATCGGCGGCGTCGTGGTGGGCCACTTCGGTGACCGCATCGGACGCAAATCCATGCTCGTGCTGTCCCTGATGCTGATGGGCGGCGCGGTACTGATGGCCGTCGAGCACGCCCCCGCCGACAAGAAAGGCTTCTACGGGAGCTTCCCGCAGATGGGCGTGCCCGGCGGCCTGATCCTGGCCAACCTCGTGTTCCTGGGGGTCTCGACGAGCCTCAGCGAGGACGCATTCCTCTCCTGGGGCTGGCGGGTCCCGTTCCTGGCCAGCGCCGCGATGGTGCTGATGGGGCTCGTCATCCGGTTCACCGTCACCGAGAGCCCCCACTTCGAGAAGGTCAAGAGCACCCACCGCGATCAACGACTGCCGATCGTCACCGTCCTGCGGGAGAACCTGCGCGAAGTGCTGCTCGCCGCGGGCGCGTTCATCGGCATCAACACCGTCGGATACATCTTCATGGCGTACCTGCTGTCCTACTCGACGAAGGTCCTGGGCATGAGCAAGACACTCGTGCTCGTCTTCACCCTGATCGCCTCGTTCGTATGGCTGATCGTCATCCCCGTCGCGTCGATGCTGTCGGACCGGTCTACCTCACCGCGGTCACACTGCTCAGCCTGCTCTGCGTCGTCGCGATCACGCGGAAGGTCCGCGGCCCGTTGCGATCAGGGTGACGCAAAGCCTTCCGGCGACACACCGCCCGATGGTTCGGTTACGGGACTCCACACCGTCTCCGGTATCCGAAAGGCTCACCATGTCCATCGATTTCGCGCCCGAGCACGTGACAGACGCCGAGGGTTCCCCGAACGCGGCGAGCGTCGTCAAGCTCGGTGCCCACATCGGCGCCCGGATCGACGGCGTCCGGCTCGGCGGCAACCTCGACCCCGCCACCGTGTCGCTCATCCGCCAGGCCCTGCTCGAGCACAAGGTGATCTTCTTCCGTGGCCAGGAACATCTGACCGACGACTCGCAGTACGAGTTCGCGGAGCTTCTGGGTTCCCCCACCACGGCGCATCCGACCGTCACGTCGCGCGGCACCAAGGTGCTGCCCATCGACTCCGACTACGGCAAGGCCAACAGCTGGCACACCGACGTCACGTTCGTCGATCGCATCCCGAAGGCGTCGATCCTGCGCGCCGTGCAACTCCCCACGTACGGCGGATCCACCACCTGGGCGTCGGGTGTCGCCGCCTACAACGCGCTGCCCGAGCCGCTGAAGGTCCTCGCCGACAACCTGTGGGCGACGCACACCAACGTCTACGACTACGCGGCGACCAGCGCGGAACGCACGCAGGACGAGAAGTCGAAGGAGTACCGCGCCGAGTTCCAGTCCACGTACTTCGAGACGGAGCATCCGGTGGTGCGGGTGCACCCCGAGACCGGCGAGCGCACGCTGCTGCTCGGTCACTTCGTCAAGAGCCTGGTCGGTCTGAGCAGCACCCAGTCGCAGGCGCTCTTCCGGGTTCTGCAGGATCACGCGATCTCGCTCGAGTTCACGACCCGGTGGAACTGGCAGTCGGGCGACGTGGCGATCTGGGACAACCGTGCCACTCAGCACTACGCCGTCGCCGACTACGACGATCAGTACCGGCGACTCAACCGCATCACCCTGGCCGGCGACGTCCCCGTCAACATCCGGGGCGAGCGCAGCCGCAGCGTCGCCGGCGACGCAAGTGGCTACTCCGTCATCGACGAGCCCTAACATGTCGGCATGACCTTTTCACCTGACACCCGCATCGCCGTCGTCACCGGGGCGAGCTCCGGAATCGGAGAAGCCACCGCCCGCACCCTGGCCGCGCAGGGATTTCATGTGGTCATCGGGGCCCGGCGACTGGATCGTCTGGAGAAGATCGCCGAAGACATCGGCGGTACCGCGCTCGAACTCGACGTCACGGACCAGGATTCCGTGGACGCGTTCAGCGCGGTACTGCCGAGGGTCGACGTGCTCGTGAACAATGCGGGCGGCGCCAAGGGACTGGCCACCGTCGCCGAGGCCGATCTCGACGACTGGCGGTGGATGTGGGAGACCAATGTCCTGGGCACCCTTCGGATCACCAAGGCGCTGCTGCCGAAGTTGATCGAGTCGGGTGACGGTCTGATCGTCACCATCACGTCGCTGGCCGCGCTCGAGGCGTACGACAACGGTTCCGGATACACGACCGCCAAGCACGCGGAGGCCGTCCTGCACCGCACGCTGCGCGGAGAACTGCTCGGCAAGCCGGTCCGTCTCACCGAAATTGCGCCGGGCGCAGTGGAAACCGAATTCTCGCTGGTGCGTTTCGAAGGCGACCAGGAGCGTGCCGACAAGGTCTACGAGGGCATCACCCCGCTCGTCGCCGCGGATGTCGCGGACGTCGTCGGGTTCGTCGCGTCGCGGCCCTCCCACGTGAATATCGACCAGATCGTCGTCAAGCCACGAGATCAGGCTTCGTCCGGGCGTTTTCACCGCACGACGTAGGCGCGTTCGCGGCGGTCCGCCGGTCCTGGTGCTCGAGCACCAGGACCACGGTCCACAGCCCCGCCACGATCGTCACGACCCCCAGCAACATCCATCCCATCCCACAGCCCCCCTGCCGATCAGCGACTTTCGATCGAAACGGACTGTCGGGGTCGTCCGTCGACCCCTCGACAGCGGACGACTCCCCACAGTTGTGTGAACCGAGAACACGGCGCCGTCGACGCGTCCTCATTCAGGTAGACGCAGCGGCCCCGGTTTCGGTTCCACCGGCTGTGAAGAAAGTTCGCTCGCCTATGCGAGGGCCGACATGGACTGCCATTCGGGCCAGCTGAGGGCCCAGTCGTAGATGTCGCCGTCAGCGGCCGAGAGGTCGATGGACGTTCCGGTCACCTCGACGGGATCGCCGTACATCGCGGTGCCGAAGTACTGCTGGGCGTCCCCGAGGGACAGGTTGATGCAGCCGTTGGTGACGTTCGACGAACCCTGGACGCCGATGGTCTCGGGATTCGCGTGGATGAACTCGCCGTTGTTGGAGATGCGGACCGCCCAGCGCTCGCGCACGTTCTCGTAGAACGGCGGGTTGGACATGAGGAAGTCCTCGTGCTTCTCGGTCACCATATGGATGCCGCTGCGAGTGACGTTGCGGGCCTCGTTGCCTTCGCCGTAGCTGACGGGGATGTCCATGATGGTCTCGCCGCCGCGCACCACCTGCATGCGGTGGCTGGGCGCGTTCGCGATGACGATCTGGCTGCGACCGACGGTGAAGTTCAGCGACAGATCCTCCGCGCCGTACGCGCCGCCGCCGAAGTCCAGTCCGTACAGCCGGGCGTCCAGGCTCACGGTGGTGCCGGGTGCCCAGTAGTTCTGCGGACGCCAGTGCGCGCGCGACCCGTTGTCGTCGGGCAGCCACGCCCACGAGCCGGGTGTTGGCGGGTTGGTCGTGACGGTCATCGCCTTCTCGACCGCCGCCTTGTCCTCGACGGACTCGTGGAACTGGACGATGATCGGGGCGGCGATGCCGACTTCCTGACCGTCGGCGATGTTGAGTGTGGCGCCGATCGTCTCGTCGGGCTCGACCGTGGTGAAGCTGCCGTCGACGGCGACGGACTTGCCGTCCGTGCCGAGCGCCGTGCCCTTCCACGTGTACGTGGCGCCGTAGCCCAGCGCCTCCCCGACGGTGAACGTGGTCCGGTCGGGTGACAGCACACCCTGCACGGCACGCCCCTCGGCGTTGACGAGGGAGATGTCGGTGAACGTGCCCTGCGACGCGGTCGCGGAGATCGGCGCCACCGGATTGACGTCCTCGGTGCCCGACGCCGGATTCTGGGTGACCTCGACTGCCGGTTCGGGCGGCGCGGTGGCGGTTCCCGACTCGGAGCCGACCGTGCATCCGGTCAGCACAACGAGAAACGCGATCAGCGCCGTCGCGATCAACGCGACGCGCGACCGACTTGTCCGAGAACCCAGTTCATGCACAGCTAACAGGTTACCTGCGCTACGGACCTGTCTCAGATCGCGCAGCCCACCGTCACCGGTTCGGGTTCGAGCCGGACACCGAACGCCGACTGGACGCCGTCCCGTACATCGCGAGCCAATGCCAGCAGGTCCTCGCTCTTCGCAGCACCTCGATTGGTCAACGCAAGGGTGTGCTTGGTCGACAGCCGCGCGACAGCGTTCTCGCCGGGGTACCCCTTCGAGAAGCCGGCCCGCTCGATCAGCCACCCCGCAGACAACTTGGTTCCGCCGTCGGCCGGGTACCGGGGAACGGCGACGTCGCCGAGGCGGGTCTCGATTGCTGCGAGAACATTCACCAACTCGCCGTCGGGCACGACGGGGTTGGTGAAGAAGGAGCCCGCGCTCCAGGTGTCGTGATCGTCGGGATCCAGGACCATGCCCTTGCCCCGCCGCAGGTCCAGCACGGCGTCGCGGACCTGCGTCGACGGCAACCTGTCGCCCTCGGCACTATCGAGCGCGGAGACCAGTTCGCGGTAGCGCAGCGGCTCGCCGAGTCCGTCGGGGTGCACGGTCAGTTCCACGGCCAGCACCAGGGCGGCGTCGGAGTGCTTGAGGACGCTCGTGCGGTAACCGAGACCGAGGGCGTCGGGTTCGACCCAGCGCGCCTCACCGGTGCGTCGATCGAGGAGGTGGACCCGCCGCAGCATCGACCCCACCTCGACGCCGTACGCGCCCACGTTCTGCACCGGGGTGGCACCGGTCGACCCGGGAATCCCCGACAGGCATTCGAGCCCGCCCAGCTCGGCGGCGACGGTCTGCGCGACCACCCGATCCCACTCGGCGCCCGCCTCGGCAGTGACGAATCCCTCCTCCAGTCCGACGGTGGTGTTGCACACACGCACGACCACACCGTCGAATCCGTCGTCCCCGACCACCAGATTGGAGCCGCCGGCGAGGATCAGTGTCGGGATGTGCGCGGCGTCGAGGAGACGCACCACGTCGACGAGGACCTGCGTGGTCGGGCACTCCGCCACGATCCGCGCCGGCCCGCCCACGCGCAGCGTGGTCATCCCCGACAGTTCGAGGTTCTCGGTCGCGTGTGCGCCCGAATCGACGAGTTGACTGACAATGCTCACGTCCCACACAACCGCAAACGGTAGCCTGCGGATCGTGAGTCGCCGCATCGAGCATTCGTCGTCCTATGCGTTTCCCGTCGCCCAGGTCCATGCGGGCCTGATCACCGCGCAGTACTGGCGCGACCGTCTCGACCGGGTGGGAGGACCGGGGGCAACCCTGGACGAGGTCACGACCGGCCCCGGCACCATCTCGGTGGCCATGTCGCAGTCGATCCCCGCCGAGCACCTGCCCAGCATCGTCTCGAAAGTCCGTTCCGGCGATCTCGTGATCAAGCGCACGGAGACGTGGGGCACGCTCGACGGCGATCACGCCGAGGGCACGTTCACGGCCGAGGTCGTGGGTGCGCCTGCGACGATCTCCGGGACCCAGACGCTGACAGAGGACGGTTCCCGGTCGAAAGTGCAGGTCGAAGGCAAGGCCGACGTCAGGATCCCCCTGATCGGCGGCAAGATCGAGAGCGCGATCGCGGACGAGGTCCTCCGGCTGATCGCGAAGGAGCAGGAGTTCACGGAGCAGTGGCTCCAGGGCTGACCTGGGGCGGGTGTCCATTGCGTTCCGTCACAGCCGGTAACCTTGGCGATCATGGCTCGCCGCATCGACTACTCAGCCCGCTACAAGCACACCCCGAAAGAGGTGTACAACGCGTTCACCAACCGTGACTACTGGGATGCGCGCATCGAGGAGATGCGGAAGTACTCCGAGAATCACATCGAGCACTTCGAGGTGAACGACGACGGGATCGACATCGTCCTGCACCACATCCTGCCGCGGTCGGAACTTCCCGAGATCGCGCAGACCGTGATGAAGAAGGACATGGTCATCACGCGCAAGGAGTCGTACACGCCCTTCGGTGAGCCGACCACGGGCACGTACGAGGCGTCGATCCCCGCAGGCCCGGGCAGCCTCACGGGCACCATGAAACTGTTCGCCACCGAGACGGGCTGCACGTTCCGCACCTCGTCCGAGGCCAAGGTGTATCTGCCGTTCATCGGCGGGAAGCTCGAACAGCTGATGCTCGTCAACCTGATCGACCTCTTCCGCGCCGAGGCCGAGATCACCGAAACGTGGTTGTCGCAGCACTAGCAACCACCGCACGGATTTCCCATGACTTCAGCGACGCTGAAGCGGCCTCACGGTGTCATCACCCGGGGTACGACAGGCATCAATCGGCTGCGACGCAGCGACCGCTGGCTCGTCCACGACGCGCTGGTGCGCCGCACGCTGCACGCGTCCGCCGACCCGCTCGTCGTCGACCTCGGGTACGGCGCACGGCCGCACACCACGTTCGAGCTCGCCGACCGGTTGACCGCCGTGCGCGGCGACCGCCGGGTGGTCGGGCTCGAGATCGATCCCGAGCGTGTGGTCGAGAGCAGGAACGGAGTGAGTTTCGCCCGCGGCGGGTTCGAGCTCTCCGGACTGCGACCCGTCCTGGTCCGCGCGTTCAACGTGCTGCGGCAGTATCCCGAGGATGCGGTCGGGCCTGCCTGGGCGCGGATGCAGTCCGGGCTCGCACCGGGCGGGCTGATCGTCGACGGCACATGTGACGAGTTGGGCCGCCGCTGCGCGTGGGTGCTGCTCGACGCCACCCGCCCGCTGTCGCTGACGCTGGCGTGGGATCCGTTCGCCGTGGAGAAGCCGTCGGACATCGCCGAACGGCTACCCAAGGCGCTGATCCATCGCAACGTCCCGGGTGAACCGGTCCACGCCCTCCTCGCGGCAGCGGATCGTGCGTGGGCCACCGCGGCGCCGCACGGCTCGTTCGGACCGCGGGTGCGGTGGCGGGCCGCCCTCGAACTGCTGCGCGCGCAGGGACTTCCCGTGCAACCCCAGCGCCGCCGGCTCCGCGACAACATCCTCACCGTTCCGTGGCACCTGGTGGCGCCCGGTTCCGGCACGAATTAATTCACGCGACATCCCCCACAGCGCGCCGTAGAGTCACGTCACGAAACATGTTGTGCCGGTGCGCAGGCGAGGGCTACTTCGACTATGGATCGCGTGGTCGCCGGTTCGAATCCGGTCAGGGACGCAGGTCCCTGTAGCTCAGTGGTAGAGCGCGTCCGTGCCTCCGCCGACTCCGAACTCGGCACGACATGCGTGCGCGCCACCCGGTGCGTAGACGACGGATACTTCTCTGGCGAAGTGCGCAAGCACGCGGTTCGACTCCGCACCCCGTCGTCGCCTCGATCTCGGGTGGCGCGCACTCCACGAGCACCGACACCTCCCGGAAGGAGGAACACTCATGAGCAAGTTCAACCTGAAGACGCTGCGCCGCACCAAGGTACAGAGCCCCGTCACGTCGGAAACGCAACCGGCCGGCCGCACGTTCGAGGGCGGCAGCGGCTACGCCCGCGACGCGAAGAGCGAGCTGTTCCTCCTCGCCGTCACCAACATGGTGGGTGAGCACACGTTCTACGAGTCGGCTCCGGACCGCGACGGCCGGTTCGTCCAGCTCGTCCACGAGGTCACGCTGTCGGACCCGGAGTGGACCGCCCGACTGATCGGGTGGCTGCGCCGCGACGCACATCTGCGTTCGGCGTCGCTGGTGGCCGCGGCCGAGTTCGTCCGGGCCCGGCTGGGCGCCGGTCTGCACGGCGGCAACCGCGCCGTGATCTCGTCGGCGCTGGAGCGGGCCGACGAGCCGGGTGAGATCCTCGCCTACTGGATTGCGCACCACGGTCGTTCGATCCCGAAGCCGGTCAAGCGCGGTGTCGCCGACGCCGCTGTCCGCCTCTACTCGGAACGCTCACTGCTGAAGTGGGATTCCGACTCGAGGGACGTCCGCTTCGGCGACGTCCTCGAGCTCACCCACGCGTCGCCGTCGGCGACGTGGCAGGGCGAGCTGTTCCGGCACGCGATCGACCGCCGGCAGGGACGCGAGAACACGATCCCCACCGGCTTGCGGATGCTCACGGAACGGGCGGCGCTGGCGGCACTCCCGCCGGAGGACCGGCGTGCCGTCCTCCGGACTCCGGAGCGGCTGTCCGCGGCCGGCATGACGTGGGAGTCGCTCGCCGGCTGGCTGCAGGGACCGATGGATGCGGCGGCGTGGCAGGCGGTGATCCCGTCCATGGGATACATGGCGCTTCTTCGCAACCTGAGGAACTTCGACGAGGCCGGAATCCCCGACCACGTCGCGGAACAGGTAGCGGCCCGGATCGCTGATCCGGGGGAAGTCGCGAAGTCGCGGCAGCTCCCGATGCGGTTCCTCGCGGCCTACCGGAACTCGCCGAGCCTGCGGTGGGGACATGCACTCGAGCGTGCACTCGGGGCTTCGCTGTCGGCGGTCCCCTCGTTGCCCGGCCGCACCCTGATGCTCGTCGACCGGTCCGGATCGATGTTCTACAGCCGCGTCTCGGCGCGGTCGGAACTGACGCGGGCGGACGCGGCCGCGGTGTTCGGCACCGTACTGGCGGCGCGCGCCGAGCGGGCCAACCTGGTCGAGTTCGGCTCGGACAGCCGGTTCGTGCCGTTCAAGCACCAGCCGGTGCTGCGGGTCGTCGACAGTTTCGGGGATCTGGGCGGCACGGACACGGCGTCGGCGGTGCGCAAGCACTACCGCGACCACGATCGCGTCGTCATCGTCACCGACGAGCAGGCGGCGTGGGGCGATCCGACGCGGCACGTCCCGGCCGACGTCCCCGTGTACACGTGGAACGTGGCGGGCTACCGCCACGGACACGGGCCGACGGGGTCCGCGAACCGCCACACGTTCGGCGGACTGTCGGACGCGGGATTCTCGATGATCCCGCTCCTGGAGGGCACCCGGAACGGCGAGTGGCCATTCTGATCCCGGAGCGGTGATCCGTCAGGTGCAGGTGGCCAGTGCGTGTTCGACGCGCTGCGCCACCTGCGCCGGCAGGGATCCGCACTCCCCGTGCAATGCGCGCGCATTCAGCCGCCCGATCGCAACGCCGTCGGCGACCACCTCGTCGAGCAGTTCCTGCGAGATGCCGCTCGCCGCGAGGTCGAGTGCCGTGCACAGCGGCGTGGTGATGCGCAGGGGGCCGACCTGCTCGCAGTCCTCCGGGCGGAGCGAACGCCGGTGCAGCGCCAGCTGCTGCGTCGGCGAAGGCGGTGACAGCACCGTCGAGAGGTGGATGAACCGCGGGTACAGGTGCCCGAGGCCGTGAAGTTCGGCGGCACTCTGGTGGGAGACCGCGGCGGCGGCACCGAACCAGGTGCACCACTTCGCGAACTCCTCGAGATCGGAGTGCGGGCAATCGTTCAAGCGGAACAGATCTCGCTCGACCTTGACCCACGAGCCGTCGGCGACGCGCTCATCGATCTCGTCGGAGGCGAAACCGAGGCGCAGCACTTGCGCAGTGGTGAAGAAACCCGCCTGAGCCGTCGCGACGCGTGTCAGCTCTTCACCGACACCTTCGCGCTCCGGGTCACCGGGACGTGGAGCCAACCATCCGGACATTCCCCTAGATTACTGGGCGTTTGTGGCACGCATCACAATTTCTGCGGATCTCGGCGACCCGCCGCGGGCGCATTCACAGAATTTGTTCAGAGTTGTCGGGAAGAATCGCTGCAATGGCAGCCCGAACGAACTCCGCACCCCGAAGTAACCGTGTGCTCGTCATCTCTCTTGTCGTCATCGCCGCGCTCGTGGCCGTCCTCGTCGGCGGCGAACTCTACGTGCGCAACAGAGTGAAGACCTGCATGGCAGACCAGTTCGAGAGCCAACTCGGCTCGCAGGTGGACGTGGGCCTGAGCTGGAAGCCGGTCCTGCTCCAGTCGGTCGACAAGAACGTCCCGTACATCACCATCGACAGCGACGACACCAAGTTCGGCCCCGCCCAGGGAATGCAGGTCCACGCTCAGGTCAACGACATCCGGATCGAGAACACCGCGGACAGCAGCGGCACCATCGGCAGTTCCGACGCGGACATCACCTGGTCCACCGCGGGAATCCTCGCGACGCTGCAGCAGCAGGCGTTCGGCTCGCTCATCAGCGGTGTCACCGCCGATTCGAGCGCGGGAACCTTGAGGTTCTCCGTCGGCCCGGCCGGGCTCGCGGACCTGACCGTCAAACCGGGGGTCGTGAACGGGACCGTGAAGGTGGAGACGGTGGGTGCGGAGATCCTCGGTTTCGGTCTTCCCACCGACCTGGTGGACGGGGTCGTCCAGACCCTGACCTCGAGCCTGCAGACCTACCCGCTGGGCATGCAGCCGACGTCGCTGAAGGTCACCGACGACGCCATCGAGATCACCCTCGAGGGTGGCGCCTATACGATGCCTGCCGCCGGCAGCCAGCAACAGCAGCAGGAACAGCAGAGCAGCTGCGGCCTCCTGGTCTGATCGACCGTCGGGTCAGTCGGGCAGCCCGTCCAGGACGGCACGGGTACCCGACAGTCCCAGCCGCGTCGCACCGGCCGCGATCATGTCGAGCGCGGCCTGTGCGGTGCGGATCCCGCCGCTCGCCTTCACGCCGATCCGCCCGCCGACGGTGTGCGCCATCAGCCGCACCGCCTCCACGGTCGCTCCGCCGGCAGGATGGAATCCGGTGGACGTCTTCACGAAGTTCGCCCCGGCCCGCTCGGCGGCCCGGCACGCTTCCACGATCGCCTCGTCGCTGAGCGCGGCGGTCTCGAGGATCACCTTCAGGACCGTGTGGTCGCCGACTGCCTCGCGGACGGTGAGGACGTCGGCCAGCACCGCGTTGAAGTCGCCGGCCACGGCGGCCCCGATGTCGATCACCATGTCGATCTCCTGCGCGCCCTGGTCCACGGCGAGCCGGGCCTCGGCCCCCTTGACCAGCGAGTGGTGCTTGCCCGACGGGAACCCGACCACCGCCGCAGTCACCAGACCCGGCGCCTTGACCGGCAGCATCGACGGCGACACGCAGACGGCGAGCACACCGAGCGAGCGCGCCTCGGCAATCAGCGCCGTCACGTCGTCGGTGGTGGCCTCGGGCTTGAGGAGCGTGTGGTCGACGAGGTCGGCCACCTGGGAGCGGGTCAGTGCAACGTCGGACATACCTGTGAGCTTCGCACAATGGCTTCCAGGGCTTGCGGCACGGCCTAGCATCGCCGTATGAGTGATCCGGGATCGATCTTCGACGAGGCGCGGCTGGAGTTCGACCGGCTGACGACGGCCGTGTGGACACCGGCCGGGCAGTCACTCGCCTTCCAGCTCGGGCTGCGTCCCGGCGACGCCGTCCTCGACGTGTGCTGCGGCGCAGGGTCTTCGGCGCTCCCCGCAGCCACCGCCGTGGGTCCGTCGGGCCTCGTCCACGGCGTCGACCTGGCCGACGAACTGCTCGAGCAGGGGCGGGTGAAGGCGTCGGAGCGCGGATTGCAGAACATCGAGTTCGTCTGCGCGGACGCCACCACCTGGGAGCCGCCGAGCACCGTCCCGGAGGCGGGTTACGACGCGCTCGCCTGCTCGTACGGCGTGTTCTTCCTGCCCCACATGGATGCCGCGTTCACCCGGCTCGCCGGCCTCGTCCGGCCGGGCGGCAAGGTCGGGATCACGGTGTGGCGGCGGGGCGCGTTGCGCGACTTCGCGAGCGCGTTCCAGGACGCCGTGGCCCGGCACCGGGAACCCGAGCCCGAACCGGCCGGGTCGCCGTTCGATCCACTCGAACGCATCGACACCCCGGACGCGCTCCACCAGTGGCTGGGCGAGCTGGGCGCGCACTCGACCGAGGTCCGGGAGCTGTCCAACATCATTCCCGCCACCCCCGAGTTCGCCTGGGACCTCGTCCTGGGTGGGAACTTCCGTCGCGCGCTCGCCCCGTTCGATGCCGGGACGGTCGAGCAGATTCGTCTCGATCTCCTGCAGCTGCTCACCGAACGCGCGATTCACGACATCGACGCCGGCACCCTCGTCGGCACCGCCGTGGTGAACGGCCGGAGCCCGACCTGAAAGACTGTTGCCCATGAGCGCTGCTTCGACCGAGGACCACCGGTACGTTCTTTCTCTCGGCTGCCCCGACCGCACCGGCATCGTCGCCCGGATCTCGACGTTCCTCGCCGAGGTCGGCGGCTGGATCGTCGAGGCGGCGTACCACGCCGACGCCGACACCGGCTGGTTCTTCACCCGGCAGGCTGTGCGCGCATCCTCGGTCGACATGTCGATCGAGGAACTCCGGGAGCGCTTCGCGGCCGTCGCCGCCGAACTCGGCCCCGAGACCGAATGGACCGTGTCCGACACCGGTGAGCGCAAGCGGGTGGTGCTGTTGGTGAGCAAGGAGGCGCACTGCCTCCACGACCTGCTCGGGCGCGCGGCCGGAGGCGAGTTGCCCGCCGACATCTGTGCAGTGATCGGCAACCACCGCGACCTGGAAACCGTCACCAGGCAGCACGGCATCGACTTCCATCACGTCCCGTTCCCGAAGGATCCCGCCGAACGCGGACCCGCGTTCGAGCAGGTGCGTGAACTGGTCGACGCCCACGACCCCGATGCCGTCGTGCTGGCGCGTTTCATGCAGGTGCTGCCCTCGGCACTGTGCGAGCACTGGGCCGGCCGGGCGATCAACATCCACCACAGCTTCCTGCCGTCCTTCGTCGGCGCCCGCCCGTACCACCAGGCATTCGCCCGCGGTGTGAAGCTGATCGGCGCCACCTGCCACTATGTGACGGCCGAACTCGACGCGGGCCCCATCATCGAGCAGGACGTGATCCGCGTCGACCACGCCGACGAGGTCGCGGACATGGTCCGGCAGGGTCGCGACATCGAAAAGCTCGTGCTGTCCCGCGGTCTGCGCTGGCATCTCGAGGACCGCGTCCTCGTCCACGGCCGTAAGACGGTGGTGTTCAGCTAGATTCGTCGTCCCGCTACTGGGACGGCAGCAACGCCAGCACCTCCGGGACTGGCCGCAGGTGGGCGGTGAGAATCTCCAGCGCCTGGTCGGCGTCGACGGCGTCGAGTGCGGCGACGAGCGCCCGGTGCTGCGCGTTGATGGTGTCGAGCCGCTGGGGTCCGACGTTCAGCGCGCGGACGGCGACGCGTTGCTGCCGCGACCGCAGCGAATCGTAGAGTTCGGTGAGCACCGAGTTCTGCGCTGCGCTGACCATGGTCAGGTGGAATTCGCGGTCGAGGCCGGACACCGCGAACCAGTCCTGTTCGCGGCCCGCGGCTTCCATCGGCTCGATCAGATCGACCATGTGCGCGGGTGCGCCGACTCCCCGCGCGCACAGGGTGGACACCGCATGGCCTTCGATCAGCAGCCGGGTCTGGTAGACCTCTTCGAGTTCGCGACCGGTGACCGTGCGCACCTGTGCACCCTTGCGCGGAAGCAGCGTGATGAACCGTTCGGCGGCGAGCCGGTGAAACGCTTCTCGCACCGGGGTGCGTGAGACTCCCATCGTCCCGGAGACC
Organism: Rhodococcus jostii RHA1; assembly: GCF_000014565.1. NCBI lineage: Bacteria > Bacillati > Actinomycetota > Actinomycetes > Mycobacteriales > Nocardiaceae > Rhodococcus > Rhodococcus jostii. The sequence goes on from NC_008268.1 coordinate 2,208,315, forward strand.
CAGAGCTCGTCGAGGAATCGGCCGCCTTCGATGGACCCGCGGATGATCTCGTCCCGCAGCCAGACGTAGACCCGATCTCGTGCCGGTCCGGATTCACCGGCGGGCCCGGCGAGCGTCGATGCCGACATCTCGATCCCTTCGTCGAACGGTCCATCGGATTGACGGACTCGTAACAAATTGATCATACAAGCTATGGACACACCAAGTATTCTCTGTGTATACATGACATATACAGAGCGGATGTGGGAGCGGTCACAGCGCAGTGACCGCCGAGAGCCACCCGCTTCCGGCAAGTGACCCCCGAAAAAGGAGACCACCAGCATGTACAGCACCCCCGCCGATCGGCGTTACGCGATCTGGCTGTCCGACCCGAGCTTCGCCGCAGCGGAGATCGCGCGCGGCATCGGCTACGGCGCCGTGGTCCTCGACATCGAGCACGGATCCTTCGACCTCGCAGATCTCGAACGGTTCATCCCGTTCCTGCGCAGCCTCGGCATGGAGGTCCTGGCCAAGGTGCTCGGACCCGAACGCGGGCCCATCCAGCAGGCGCTGGACTTCGGCGCGACGGCTGTCGTCATCCCCCACATCGAGAATGCCGCTCACGCAAAGGAAGTCACGGCATTCGCGAAATTCCCGCCACTCGGCGACCGGAGTTTCGCGGGCGGCCGCACCACCAACTACGGCGGTTTCACCGACGAGTGGGTCACGGAGCAGGACACGTTCACCCGGTGCTACCCGATGATCGAGGACGCCGGAGCGATCGAGAACATCGCCGAGATCCTGGCACTCGACACCGTCGACGGCGTGTTCGTCGGACCGTCCGACCTCTCCCTCCGCCGCGAACGCGGGGCATACTCACGCGAAGAGGGTGACTTCACCGACCTCGCCGCGGTGGCCACGGCCGCCGCCGAGGCGGGCAAGCCCTGGGTGCTCCCGGCATGGAGCGTCGAAGAGAAGGAGTTCGCGGTGCAGCACGGGGCCGACCAGATGGCGCTGATCATGCAGCACGGCGCACTCGCCGCAGGATTTGCGGCACCGTTCGAGCAGATCAAGCAGATCAGGGAGTCACGATGACGACCCAGACGTCGGGACCGGTATCCCCCGACAGCGCAGAAGCGGCGGCCCACCCCAAGGTGGGCCGTGCCCGGTGGACCATCGCCGGCGTTCTCGGCGTCGGAATGTTCGTCAACTACATCGACCGCGTCAACCTCTCGATCGCCGCCCCGGAGATCATGCGCGACTTCGAGATCAGTGCGTCGCAGATGGGCATGGTGTCCTCGGCATTCCTCTGGACGTACGCGATGCTCCAGATGCCGATCGGATCGTTCATCGACAAGATCGGCGTCCGGTGGGTCAACCGGGCGGCGGCGTTCCTGTGGGCGGTCGCCTCGTTCGCGTCCGCCGCCGCGGGTGGTCTCGGCATGCTGCTCGTCGCCCGTCTGGTCCTCGGCGTCGGCGAGGCGCCGACCGTGCCCGCGGGCTGGAAGGCCATCGGTCAGTGGTTCCCCCGGCAGGAGCGTGGCACCGCCACGGCCATCTTCGACGGGTGCGCGAAGATCTCCAACGTGATCGGCATCCCGATCATGGCATTCCTCGTCACCACGTTCAGCTGGCACGCGGCGTTCATCTTCACCGGCATCCTGTCCGTCGGTTACCTGGCCGTGTGGTGGCTGCTCTACCTCACCCCGAAACAGGCTCTCGCCAAGGGCCGCCTCAGCCAGGCGGAGTTCGACTTCATCCGGGCCGGCGGCGCGGAGGACGAAGACGCCGAGACGGCCGGGTCGCTCAACGGACTGGGTTACCTGCTGCGCCGGCGCAAGACATGGGGCCTGGCGCTCGGCTACGCGTCGTACACCTACGCCTATTACGTCCTGCTCACCTGGCTGCCGGCCTATCTGGAGAAGCAGTTCGGGGTGAACCTGCTCAAGGGCGGCATCTACACGATGATTCCGTGGCTCGTCGCCGTCATCGCGCAGTTCCTCATCGCGGGCATCCTGATGGACCGATGGCTGGCTCGGACCGGCGACGTCACCAAGGTACGCCGAACCGTGCTGGTGGTCAGCCTGCTCGCGTCCCTCGCGGTGACGGGCGCAGCGTACGCGGGATCGATCGCCGTCGCGCTGATCTTCCTGTCGATCGGCGCAGCCGGACTGGCCGTGTCCGTTCCCGCCGGTTCCAGCATCGTCGCCCTGATCGCCCCGCAGGGGTACACCGGATCGCTCGGCGGAATAGTCAACTTCGTCGCCAATCTCCTCGGGATCGCGGCGCCCATCGTGACCGGCATGGTGGTCGACTCCACGGGCTCGTTCGCGGGGGCCTTCCTCGCGACCGGAGCGGTCTTGATCGGCGGAATCTTCTGTTACACCGTGGTGCTCGGCAAGATCGAACGGATGCCCGCACCCGTCACTTCGGAAAGGCACTGACATGGTCGACATCGCAATCGCACAATTCGCACCGGGTTCGGACAAGCAGGACAACCTCGGCCGGATCGCGAAGTTCGCCGAGGAGGCGGCGGCAGGCGGCGCCCGGGTACTTGCAGCACCCGAATACGCGATGTTCACGGTCCCGACGATGGACGAGCGGTTCGTGGACTCCGCGGAATCCCTCGACGGCGAGTTCGTCACCGGGCTCCGCGAGATCGCCGCCCGGCACCGGCTGACCCTCGTCGCGGGGATCAACGAAGCGATCCCGGGCGAGCGCCGCATCTTCAACACCCTCGTCGCGGTCGCCCCCGACGGCAGTATCGCCGCCGCGTATCGGAAGCTGCACCTGTACGACGCATTCGGTTACAAGGAGTCGGACTTCGTGCAGGCCGGCTCGATCGGCGAACCCGAGACGTTCACCGTCGACGGTGTCACCTTCGGCATGCAGACGTGTTACGACCTGCGGTTCCCGGAGGTCACCCGGCGCATCGTCGACACGGGCGCGGACGTCCTGGTCCTGCCCGCCGAGTGGGTGCCCGGCCCGCTCAAGGAAGACCACTGGACCACGCTCATCCGCGCCCGGGCCATCGAGAACACCATCTACGTCGCCGCGGCCGATCAGAGCGCCCCGGCCGGTTCGGGTGCGTCGATGATCGTGGATCCCATGGGGGTGGTGATCGCGTCCCTCGGTGAACGGGTCGGGATCGCGATCGGCACCGTCTCCCCCGAGCGCATCGCAGAGGTCCGCGCCAAGAACCCGGCGCTGTCGCTGCGCCGCTTCGGTGTGGTCGGCAACCAGTAGATTGCGACGAATTGTTCAGGCTCACAGGCTATTCGCGTTCGTTGCCAGGATGGTCGTGAGACACCTGGCAACGAACGCGGAAGTTGTCAACCTGTATTGCGTGTGAGCCTGAACAATCCGTATGAAACTGTCGGATCAGAGATTGCGGAGCCGGACGATCTCCTTGTCGAACTCGTCGATGCTCTCGACGGAACTCATGTGGCCGACGCCGGGCAGGACGATGAGCCGCTCGAGGTGACCGGCCTCGTCCAGGACGCGAGCGAGCTTGCGGGCGTGGACCGGCGGGGTCAGTCGGTCCATGGAGCCGACGAGCACCGTGGTCGGGACGTCGAGGTTGTCGAGAGCCTCGTGGATGTCGAGGCCGCTGAGCGCGGCGCCCCAGCCGCCGCGGATGCGCGGCTTGCAGTCCCGGACGATGTTCTCGCAGAACTGGACTTCGGCGCGGGAGGCGTTCGGTGACATCGACACGTACTGGAGTGCGCGCGTCATCACCGGCGACGACACCAACGGAACCGGGGTGCTCAGGACGGCACGGCCGACTGGAACCGGCACGCGCGGAAAACGGTTCGGCAGCGGGATGACGGTGGTCTCGGCGATGAGCCGATCGCAGGCGGTGCTGGCGAGCAGAACTGCCGACGCGTACTTCTTCACCTCGTCGGGGTGCCGGCCTGCCCACGCCATGATGCTCATGCCACCCATGCTGTGACCGACGAGCACGGCCTTCTTGTCGTCGCGCACCGTCGCCTTCAACACCTCCGACAGGTCGTCGGCGAGGACGTCCGGGCCGAGCGGGAGCGAGCCGACCGTGCTGCGGCCGTGCCCACGCTGGTCGTAGGTGATGACCCGGTACTCGTCCGCCAGCGCGTTCACCTGCGGGTACCAGTATTCGGTGGAACAGGTCCAGCCATGGCTCAGCACGATGGGATCGCCGTCCACCGGACCGTAGGCGCGGACGTACAGCGTCGCTCCGTCGTCGGTGAGGATCTCCGTCACGTCCGGGCGCAGGTTCGGGGTGCGCAGCAGCTCGTTCGGCGCGACCTCGGTCGACAACGTCAACCCGCGGGTGGCGCGCTTGTGGCGGATCGCCGTTGCCGCGGCGACGACGGCGCCCACTCCGGCTGCGCCGGCGAGTGCCCGGAAGGCGATGGTGCGCGAACTGCTGGTCATTCCTGCCCCTGTCCTGTCTAACTTGCTCTGTTGGTGTCTGTGCTCGTCGCCGGGCCCGGTGTCTCACCGAGTTGCCGGGCCGCCCGTTCGAGTGCCTTGGAGATCTGTTCCTCCATCGCCTCTTCGAACAGCGACTGGACGGCGTCGTGTGCGAGGGGACGCATCTGGTCGACGAGCCGCGCGATCTCCGAGACCTTCGCCTCGTCGAGTTCGAGCGGCTCGCCCTCGGCGGCGAGGTAGCGGTCCGCGACGACGGCGACGAACCGCGCGGCGACGTCCGAGAGGTCTCGTCGCACCGCCGCGGTCTGTTCGAGGACGGCCTCGAGCGGGATGCCGGCGTCGACGAGGACCTGCGCCGCCTCGACCAGTCGCGGATCGTTCACCGAGTAGTCGTCCCCGGCGGGAACGAGCACACCGAGTTCGGTGCCCTTGGCGATGTTGGCCTCGGTGGTCTGCGCACCGAACATGCGTTTCAGCTCGGCGATCGTGAGGCGGGCCGCTCGCCTGCGCTTCTTCCACCGGCTGCCCGGGTCGTCGGTCTCCAGAACGTCCTTGACCTGGAGTCCGTAGTGCGCAGCCGTGAGGAGTTCGCTGATGGTGGCGAACGTGTAGCCGCGATCGAGCATGCGCCCGATCAGGTGCAGGCGGGCGAGGTGCGATTCGTTGTACCACCCGGTGCGCCCCTGCTTCCGTGGCGGCGGGAGCAGTCCGCGGTCCTGGTAGACGCGCACGTTCCGCACGCTCACCCGCGCCTCGCGTGCGAGGTCGTCGATCCGGTATTCCTTCATCAGACGATGTGCGCCCGTCGGAGCAGCAGCCGGGACGGGCCGCCGACGAGTCCCGCGGCCGGGTGGGCATCGCTCGCTGAGTCACGTGTGTGGACGACGGACATGTCAGCTCCTCGGTAGCCGTGTAACCACAATAGCATTGTCACAATGCCCATTGTCATCGTTTGGCCGCGAGAGGTCCACGTCTTCACATACCCATGGGGTGGGAGCGGCTACCAGCGAGGCCCGCGCTGCACGTCGTCGACGCGCGGGCGTACGTCCACGAGATAAACGCACACCGCGACGACCGCGACGATGCCGAACAACTGGACGGCAGGGAACAGCAGGAGGACGAGGAATGCGACGGCGAGAATGCTCAGCCAGATCGGCTTGCTCAACTTGTCCACGGCGGTGAACGCGTCTTTGCGCTGGCGAGCCGCGTGGAACAGTGCGTATGCAGCACCGCCCAGGGCGACGATACGAATCACCAACAAGATCACCGAGACGACGCCGTCAACTTGAATCACAGCCCCATCCTACGAGGTCGACACGCAAACGGCCCCCGCACCGAACGTGCGGGGGCCGAAAAGCGTGAAGGATCAAGCCTTCTTGGCCGGAGCAGCCTTCTTGGCCGGAGCGGCGGCCTTCTTGGCCGGGGCCGGGGCCGGGGTTGCCGCAGCCTTGGCCGGAGCAGCCTTCTTCGCGGGAGCGGCGTGCTTGGCCGGGGCAGCCTTGTCGGCGCGAGCCTGGACGTCGGCCGCGGTGGCGGTGACGCGATCGGCAGCGTCCTTCGACGCTTCCTCGGCCTGGTCGCCCAGGTCGAGAACCTTCAGGGCAGCCTCGTCGCCGGCGTCGGCGATGGCCTCGCCGAGTCCCTCGGCGGTGTCGGAGATGCGACCCGAAGCGCGGCCCGCGAGCTTTGCGGCCTGCTCGCCGACGGCGCGCGTCTGGCGTGCAACGGTGCCGAGAGCTTCCTCGGTCAGCTCGACGGCGTCACCGAAGGCGGTCTCGGCGCGGCCGATGCCCTCCTCGACGACCGGCTGCTTGCGGATGCGCTCGACGGTGTCCTCGCCGCGCTCGGCGAGCGACGTGTACAGGTCGGAGGCGACCTTCAGGTAGGCCTCGGCAACCTTGCGCAGCTCGTCGGCGGTGAACTTCTCACGCAGCTCGGCAAGCTCCTCGGGCAGCTCGGACGGCAGTCCGGCGAGGCGGTCGCGAAGGTTCTCGACACCCTCGGTGACCTCTTCCTGGAGTCCGGCGATGCGCTCCTTGGCGCCGCCGACACGCTCTTCGACGTCACCCTGGGTGGACTCGGCGCGCGAGCGGACCTGGGCGACGACGTCGGCCACGGCCTGCACGACGACGTCTCCGGCGCCTACGGCCGCGTACAGCGAGGTCTTGACGCTGTCGATGGTCTTCTGGTCAGTCATCGGCTTTCTCCTGTTCAACGGTGGGGGGTTCTGGTTCCGGCGTCTGGGAATCAGAACGCTGGTGTTCTTCTGTCCGAAGCTCGGACGTCCGGGATTCGGCCGCTTCCGCCGATTCGTTCTCACGACAGAACGACTCGTAGATCTCGAGCAGCACTTGCTTCTGCCGCTCGGTAATGGCCGTATCCGCGAGCAGAGCGTCACGGAGGGGACCGTGTGGCCGCTGCTCGAGGTAACCCGCCTGGACGTACAGGACCTCCGAAGACACCCGGAGACCCTTGGCTATCTGCCCAAGCACCTCGGCCGAGGGCTTGCGCAACCCACGCTCGATCTGACTCAGATACGGATTACTGACACCGGCCAGCTGCGCCAGCTGCCGCATCGACACCTGAGCTGCTTCGCGCTGGGCACGAATGAAACCTCCGATGTCGTGAGCGGCGTTGCTGACTACGCGAGCTGCCAGATCTCCTGCACCGGCTGCGTCGCGATCATCGCTTGCCATCAGTCCTCCGTGTTGCTGGGCAGAACCAAGGCTAAAGCAGGGTGCTAGCAATTGCAAGCACTCTGTTAGCACCCAGCTAGCGGACCCTCCGTCGAGGCGATTGTCAGCCGAACAGCAACGTCGAGAACGTGTAGATCAGCAGACCCGCGATCGACCCGACGACGGTGCCGTTGATGCGGATGAACTGGAGGTCCCGTCCCACCTGCAGCTCGATCTTCTTGGACGCCTCCTCGGCGTCCCAGCGCTCGACGGTGTCGGAGATGATCGCGGTGATCTCGTCGGTGTAATGGACCACGACGTAGCGCGTGCCGGCGAGCACCCACCCGTCGACCTTGACTCTCAGCTCGTGGTCGTCGCGCAGCCGCTCGCCGAAGCGCACGACGTTCTCCGCGACCTTCGTGCGCAGCGTGCTGTTCGGGTCGTCGACGGATTCCATGATCAGGCGCTTGGCGACGGTCCACGTCGCCGCGGCGAGACCGGTCACCTCCTCGCGCCCCATGATCTCGGCCTTGATCTTCTCGGCCTTCTCCATGGTCGCGGGGTCGTTCTGCAGGTCGTCGGCGAAGTCGACGAGGAAGCGGTTGGCCGCCTGCCGCACCTCGTGCTCCGGGTTGGATCGCACCTTCCAGGTGAATTCGACGAGCTCGCGGTGGATCTTCTCGCCGAGCATGGCGTCGACGAACTTGGGCGACCAGGCGGGCGAATCGCGGCTGACGATCCGGTCGATGGTCTCCTGACTCCCGAGCGCCCACTGGTGCGCCCGCTCGGCGAGCAGATCCAGGATCGGCAGCTGCCGGTTCTCGCGCAGGAGTTCGCCGAGCACGCGCCCGATCGGCGGCCCCCACTGGGGCTCGGCCAGCCTGCGCACCAGCGTGCTGTCGATGATCTGCTGCACGTCCTCGTCGCGCAGGATCTCGACGAAGCCGCGCAGGATGGTGGCCGTCTCGGCAGCGACGCGCGCGGCGTGCTTGGGCTGCGCCATCCACCTGCCCAGCCGCAGCGGGATCTCCGCGGCCTCGACCTTGGCGGACACCACCTCGGGGGCGAGGAAGTTCTGGCCGACGAAGTTGCCGAGGCTCGCCCCCAGCTGGTCCTTCTTGCGCTTGATGATCGCGGTGTGCGGGATCGGCAACCCCAGCGGATGCCGGAACAGGGCCGTCACCGCGAACCAGTCGGCCAGCGCACCGACCATGCCTGCCTCCGACGCGGCCCGCACGTAGCCGACCCACGCCCCCGCGCCCCGCGATTCCTGCCACCTGCACACGAGGTAGACCACGGTGGCGAACACGAGGAAGCCCGTCGCGACAGCCTTCATCTTGCGGAGATCGCGGCGCTTCGCGTCGTCGTCGAAGGCGGAAAGGCTCAATTGGTCCACAGACGCCATTGTGCCCAAGGTCGGCACGGAGGCGGCAGCCCAGCCGCCGGAGCCGCGCCCGCACAGGCGGCGTTGTGCCGGGCGACAAGACCCGAGCACTAAGCTGACAGGAGATCGTGACACGAAACGGATGTGAAGAGAGTCAGTGGCGAACGACGGCGTGAAGGATCCTGAGCAGGTGACCGAGTCGATGACGAAGCTGGACAAGGCAGCAAAGCCCGATGGGCGCAAGCGCCGCTGGCGTGAGCACAAGATCGCACGCCGAGAAGAACTCGTCGACGGAACGATCGCCGCCATCCGCCTGCGTGGACGGGACATCGGCATGGACGAGATCGCCTCCGAGATCGGTGTCTCCAAGACGGTGCTGTACCGGTATTTCGCGGACAAGAGCGATCTGACGAACGCGACCATGGCGCGCTACGTGGAAACCACGCTCGCCCCGCGGATCTACGAGGCGATCGGCGGAGACCTCGACGACTTCGAGCTCACCCGCGCCACCATCACGGCGTACGTCGAGACGGTGGCGTCGGATCCCGACGTCTACCTGTACATCATGGCCAACGGCTCCGGCCCGGGCCGCGAAACGGTCGCGGACTCGGAACGGATGATCGCGGAGGTGCTCTCCACCGTTCTCGGCGAGCGGCTGCGGCAGATGGAGATGGACTCCGGCGGCGCCGTCCCCTGGGCGTACGGAATCGTCGGCGGTGTGCAGTTGGCGACGCACTGGTGGATCTCCAACCGGTCCATGTCGGTCGAGGATCTGATCAACTACCTGACGATGATGACTTGGGGTGGCGTCACCGGTATCGCCGCCGTCAACGGCTCGCCCGCGCGATTCAACGCGATCCCGCACCCGCTGCGCCCGCCTGCGGCCGAGGCCGACTAGCGCCGAACGTTTCTTGTGTAACTAGCAGTTACAGGTAAACTTGCCTGTGTGAACGAACACGAGGAAGAAGAGGGCTACCGCGGCCCCGCCGACGTCGTCGTCGGCGACCGTCCCGCCGTGACCGTGCAGGTCCAGTTGGCGGGAAACTTCGAACCCATCAGCGGTCGGTACGTCTGGCACGGCCGCGTCCGCACCCTGACCGACGTCCTCGGCGCCGATGCCGACCTGTCCGCGGGCACCGAGCTGCAGATCACGGGCCCGGATGGCACGGCCACCGCCCGGATCACCGGGGTGGACCTCTGGGGAAGCCATCTCGTCGACGGAGTGACGCCCCCGCCGTTCAGCCGGGTGTGAACTCGAAGTCCGCCGGTTCGACCGACCGCGTCCGTTGCCAGTAGCGCACGGTCGAACCCGGCCAGATAGTGCGGTTGACGCCGTGCGAGTCCAGGTACCAGCTCACGCACCCGCCGGTGGACCACACGCCCCTTGCCAGTTTCCGTTGGATGTCGGCGTTGAAGCCGCTCTGCACCGCGGGCCGGACGGCCGCGGAATCGGCGCCGCGCCGGTCGACGAGATCCATCAGTTCCAGTGCATAACGAATCTGCGACTCGATCATGAAGACCACCGAATTGTGACCGAGCCCGGTGTTGGGGCCGAAGAGGAAGAACGCGTTGGGGTAACCCGCGACGGTGATACCGAGGTGGGTGCGGATCCCGTGTTCCTCCCATTCGTCGGCGAGGCGCCGGCCCCCGACCCCGGTGAGCTCGACATTGTCGAAACCGTCGGTGACGTGGAATCCGGTGGCGTAGATGATCGCGTCCACCACCCGCTCCGCCCCGTCGCCCGCGACGATGCTGTGCGGGCGCACCTCCGCGATGCCCTCGGTGATCACGACCGTCTTCGGTGAGATCAGCGCCGGGTAGTACACGTCCGACCCCAGGATCCGCTTGCAACCGATGCGATAGGACGGGGTCAGCTTCCTGCGGAGTTCGGGGTCGGCGACGGTCCTGTTCAGGTTCTTGCGCGCCATGCTCTCGATCGGCCGCATCAGGCGGGAGTGCCCGTTGAACCCGAGCGCGAGCGATTCGTAGGTCCAGTAGACCGCGGCACGCACCATTCGACGGGCCAGCGGGACCCGGCCGAAGAGGCGCCGCGCCTCCGGCGGAATGCCGAAGTTCAGGCCGGGTATCACCCAGGGCGGCGTCCGCTGATACAGGTGCAGCTCGGCGACGTCGCCCACGATCTCGGGAACGAACTGGACGGCGCTGGCGCCCGTACCGATCACCGCGACTTTCTTGCCCCGCAGGTCGTAGTCGTGGTTCCACCGCGCCGAGTGGAACTCCGTTCCATCGAAGGTGTCGGCGCCGGGCAGATCCGGGACGTTCGGGATGTGGAGGGCGCCGATCCCGGACACGACGAACTGGGCGACGTACTCGTCGCCCGACTCGGTGTGGACGTGCCACCGTCGCCGTTCGGCGTCCCAGTGCCCGCCCGTCATCGTGCGGCCGAAATGAATGTTGCGCCGCAGATCGTACTTGTCGGCCAGGCCGCGCAGATAGTCGAAGATCTCCTCCTGTCCCGACCACATCCGCGTCCAGTCCGGGTTCGGCTCGAACGAGAACGAGTACAGGTGCGAGGGGACGTCACACGCACAACCCGGGTACGTGTTCTCCCGCCAGGTGCCGCCGACCTCCCGCGCCTTCTCCAGCAGGATGAAGTCGTCGCGTCCCCGCCGGCGGAGCTGGATGGCCGTGCCCAGACCGGAGAATCCCGTCCCGATCACCAGGACACGACACCGGTGCACCTCGCCGCCCACGACTCCATGTAACGCTCCTGTGGCACTGTTTGTACATGGCAGACAAGGCACGCGGAGTGTGGAAGGCGCCGGCGATCGAGGCCCTGCGATCGCGCCCGGGTCAGCGGATCGCCGAACTCGATTGTGGGAGCACACCGGGGTTCGTCGGCGACAAGTCGGACGGGGTCGCGCTGCTCGAGGAACGCGGTGCGGTGCTGTCGCCCCTCCAGGAGAAGCTCTACGCCAACGGACGATCCGGCGACGGCCGGTCGGTGCTCCTCGTGCTGCAGGGCATGGACACCGCGGGTAAAGGCGGAATGGTCCGCCACGTCATCGGGCACGTGGATCCGCAGGGCGTGGATCACGCGTCGTTCGGCGTGCCCACACCCGAGGAGAAGCGCCACCACTTCCTGTGGCGGATCGAGAACGCCCTGCCCCGCGGCGGGCAACTCGGCGTGTTCGACCGGTCGCACTACGAGGACGTGCTGGTGGTCCGGGTTCACGATCTCGTGCCCGCGGAAATCTGGAGCGGCCGCTACGACGAGATCAACCAATTCGAGAAGGAACTCGTCGCCGGCGGCACGACGCTGGTGAAGGTCGCGATGTTCGTCTCACTCGACGAACAGAAGTCGCGGCTGCGCGAACGGTTGGAACGCCGGGACAAGTACTGGAAGTACAACCCCTCGGACGTCGACGAGCGCAAGCTCTGGCCCGCGTACCAGGACGCGTATCAGGCGATGCTCGACGAGACGTCGACCGATTACGCGCCGTGGTACGTGGTTCCGTGCGACCGCAAGTGGTACAGCCGCATCGCGGTCACCGAGCTGCTGATCGATGCCCTGGAGAAGCTGGACCTCGACTGGCCGCCCGCCACTTTCGACATCGACGCGGAGAAGCGGAGGCTCGCGGACTCCTGAGCCCTTCCGGAAATGCCGCCGTCAGAAGAGGTGCGGCGTTTCGTGGTGCAGCCTGTGATCGTGACGCACGGCTCCTCCGTACAGCGCCATCGCTCCGGCCAGCGCGACGACGCACAGAGATCCGGAGATCACCGCCCAGCCGCCCTGCCCCGAGCCTGCGGCGACGAGGAACCCGCCGAGACAGACCACCGACAACAACACGAGAGCGAAGCTGACCCAAGCAGCGAAGAGATTGAGTTTCACGGCACTCACCTCACCTTCGAGAACGTGGTCCCGACGCTACGCCCGACCTGCATCGACGACAAGGCAGGCCGGTTTTCTTCGCGCCGCCCTGGGTAACCGGGAGTCATGAACCTCGAGAGCCTGTTCCGGAAGGCGGAATCCGCCGGGTTCCTCGACGGCGGCAGCCGGTTCCTGCAACAGCGGATCCAGGGGGCGCTCGGTTCGTCCGGCGCGGGTGCGGTGTTGCGCGGATCCTGGCTCGGGCACCCCGTGCATCCCGTTCTCGTCAGCCTCCCCATCGGTGCGTGGGTCGGCGCGACCGTCTTCGATCTGGCGTTCCGCGATCACGTCGGCGCACGCAGGCTGATCGGCCTGGGACTGCTCGCCACTCCCCCGACGTTGGTGACCGGCTGGGCGGACTGGTCCGACCGCGATACGCGTCAGCGCCGCGTCGGCCTGATCCACGCCGAGGCCAACGCCATCGGCATCACGGCCATGCTCGCGTCCTACCTTCGCCGCAGGCACGGAACGGACGCACGCGCTGTCGTCACGAGCACCGCGGGACTACTCGCGATCGGCGTCGGCGGCGCGCTCGGCGGGCATCTGACCTACGCAATGGGCGCAGGAGTCGACGGGGTGCGGGAGGGTCCGGGATCGGACGCTCCCCTCGCCCCGGTGGGATGAAGAATCGAGGAACGTCATGATCGTGCTCGGACTGATCTTGCTCCTGATCGGATGGCTCACCGGCCTCACCTGGCTGTGGACCATCGGCATCATCCTCCTGGTGATCGGCGCGATCCTGTGGATTCTCGGCGCCACCGGGCGTGCGGTCGGCGGCAGGCGGCGCTGGTATTAGAACGCAACACCGGCACGCCTGTGCAACCTGTCCTGTGACAGAGTGCTAGCCGGTCGGTTTACAAACCCGAAGTTCGGGAATCCCCGTGGCATGACGGCCATTCATCGCGAACCCAGACCTCCCGTGTGCGGCGGGCAACCGATGAGAACGGCAGCCGTCGGCACCTCGAGACGATTGAGGATTTCGATGGTCTCGGCCAACGCCAGTCCCCTCGAGGTCTCGGACGGCGCCGATGTCGGGGGGCAGAGCATTCACCTCGCCGAACTGTCGGCAGCCCTCACGCGGGAGGGTCACGACGTCACCGTCTACACCAGGGCGGAGAGCGAGGACGCCCCGGAGCGGGTCACGACGCCGGGCGGGTACACCGTGGTGCACGTGCCTGTCGGGCCCGCGCGGCGGATGTCCGAGGCCGAGATCCTGCCGCTGATGGGGGCGTTCGGCAGCGTCCTGAAGGCCGAATGGGAAGCCGAACGGCCCGACATCGTCCACGCCCACTACTGGATGTCCGGGATCGCGACGCAACTCGCCGCCCGCACTCTCGGCATTCCGGTGGTCCAGACGTTCCATGCGCTGGGGGTGGTCGAGCAGCGGTTCGAGCGTGCGGATTCGTCGAGCACCCACAACCGAATTCACTTGGAACAGTTGATCGCCCGCGGAGCCACCCGGGTGGTGGCGACGTGCACGGACGAGGTCTTCGAACTCTCCCACCTCGGCCTGCCGCGCTCGCGCACGTCCGTGGTTCCGTCCGGCGTCGACGTCGCCGAGTTCACGCCCGACGGCCGCGCCGACGAGAAGGGCAAACGCCATCGCCTCGTCATGGTGGGCCGGCTGGCGCCGAGCAAGGGGTTCGACACCGCGATCGAGGCGCTCTCCCACTTCCCCGACACCGAACTCGTCATCGCGGGTGGGCCGGCCGCCGACGAGGTCGCCGACGACCCCGAAGCATCGCGACTGCTGACCCTGGCCCGGGAGACGAAGGTGCGTAACCGGGTACGGATCGTCGGGCGCGTGCCGAGAAACGCCATGCCCTCGCTGCTGCGGTCGGCGGACGCCGTGGTGTGCACCCCCTGGTACGAGCCGTTCGGCATGGTTCCGCTCGAGGCGATGGCCTGTGGCACACCGGTTGTGGCGTCCGCCGTCGGTGGCATGCGGGACACGGTGGTCGACGGCATCACCGGACGCCTCATCTCACCGCGCAACCCGGTCCGCCTGGCCGAGGCCCTGCGACAGATCTTCGACGACGACGCCCTGCGCACGGGATACGGCATGGCGGGCTGCGATCGCGCCCGCGCCCGCTACTCGTGGGACCGGGTCGCCACCGACACCCTCCGCGCCTACGGCCGCTGCGTGTCGGCCCCTCCGCGCACGAGTCGAACCGGCGCCCACTGACGTCGGGCGCCGGTTCGGACGCTCAGGCCGTTCGGCCGTGCCAGGCCCCGAGGGCACTGTCCACGGAAGCGAAGCACGGGTAGCTCGACTCCTGGCCCGCGGCCCTGAGCAGTCGATACACCGGCCGGCCGCAGATCATCGCCCACGTCCGGCCGTCCCGGACGTTCGTCGCGTGGACGGTGTCGAGCACCGACAGACCCGCGGTTCCGATGAAATCCACCTTCGACATGTCGAGGATGAACTGACCCTCGGGCGAGATCCGCGTGCACACGTAGTCGCGGAACCCCGGCGCACTGAACAGGTCGATCTCGCCTCGCACCCCTACCAACATCACCCCGGACCCGACTCGCTCGGAAGTGAATTCCGCGCTCGCACAGCGTGTCGGAGCGGAACCGACGGCCGAGAGCGTTACCCTCGGCCTGTACGTGGTACCGAACTCCGTGCCCGAACACGCCATTTCAGGTTCTGGGACCCCTGGACCAACAGACATGGCTCACCCCATCTCGAACATTGAGAGGGGAAGCGGAGCACCTGCAGACAGACCCGACCTCGGACACATGACACCGTCTGCTACGGCAGCGCTTCCCGACATCGGCTGTGTGTTCAACCTCGGTTCGAGACTACTCCCGCCTGTGATGTGTCACAAGGAAATAACAGATACTCGAGCTCTCATTTGCCCTGGTGAGCGATTACAAACCGTTACGCATGGTTGTACGCGCCGAAACAGCCGCGACGACACGTTCTGCGACCACGCGCAGTTTGACGTTCTCCCGCTGCGAACGCGTGACGAGGACCTCGAATGCGGTCTCGGCGTCGAGACCCCGCAACGCCATCACGATTCCCTTCGCCTGGTCGATGACGGCGCGGGAACGGAGGGCGATACGAAGTTGCTCGATCAGATTTCTCGCCTCGCCGTACCGCCGCGCATTGCGCACCGCGACCGCTGCCGCCTCGACGTAGAGCTCGAGCACCGACTCGTCCATGCGGTGGAAGGCGTGCGGCAACAGTCCGTACAGATTCAGGGCGGCAGACTGCTCCGCGACGGGAAGGGGCACGGACAGATAGCTGTGGACGCCTGCCGGTTCGGAACTCGCGGCGTACGCCGGCCACCTCTCGTACGCGGCGGCGCGGTCGGCTCGCACGGTCTCGCGGGAGCGCACGACGTCGAGCGCAGGCCCCTCACCGAAGCGGTACTGCAACTCCTCGAGCGCCGCGAGCTCGTCCGACGTCGCGGCCACCGTGACGGGACCCGTCGGCCCGAGAACGGTGATCCCGGCCATCGCCGCACCCGGGAACACCTCGACCATCCGACGGCACAGCGTGTGCAGCACGACGTCGGTCTCGTCCTCGGGCTCAAGCAACTCGAGCACAGCGTCGAGCGACACGGTGACCGCGTCGGCGTCTGCGGTCTCGACGTCACTCGTCAACGTGTGCAGATGAATCTCGTCAGGCATCCCACTCGTCTCCCGTGACCACCATGACCCTGCCGAGGGCCTCAGGAACGCTGATCGTGCCGCCAACATTACTCGGGCAAACGTACTGATCGGACTGGTTTGATCGGTCCTGTTCTGCGGTATTCCACCTGCGGTGTCGCCGGATCGCTACCCTGACTTCTCAGCAGCGCGAGCCGACCCACCGCCCGCCGACAGCACGGTACGCCCGACCCGGAGGTCTCATGGCCATCGCCAAGACAATCGAACCCGACCAGGATCACACACATCCCGTCGTCGAACTGCGCGTGCGAGCAACGCCCGATCAGCTCTCCGTACTGCGCGCCCTTGCAGCAACCGTTGCCATTCACGAAGATTTCGACCTCGACTCCATCGCCGACATCAAACTGGCCATGGACGAGATCTGTACCCAGCTGATCGTCCGCGCGACACCGGATGCGGTCCTGGTGTGCCGGCTGCAGTATCTCGACAACACCCTGCGAGTCGACGTATCGAGCACCACCACCTCGGTCGACTCCCTCGGCGAGCGTTCGTTCGCCTGGCACGTACTCAACGCCCTCACCGATTCGGTCGATCTGAAACAGGAGCCCGACTCAGCCAGCGCGGGTTTCGTGACCACCATGGAATTCACCAAGGTGAAGAACGGCCTGAGTCTGTGACGTCCCATACTCACAGTGGGGGGCACACGGCCCGTTGGCCGGACGAGTATCAGGACGTCACAGCACTCTTCGAACAGATGGCAGCCCTCGACGAGGACGATCCCCGGCGCAGCAGACTGCGTGACGCCGTCGTGACGCGCTGCCTCCCGCTCGCCGAGCACATCGCTCGCCGTTTCGACGGCCGCGGCGAGGCGCACGACGATCTGGTTCAGGTCGCGCGCCTCGGCCTGGTCAACTCGGTCGACCGGTTCGACGTGGAGCGGGGATCCGACTTCGTGTCGTTCGCGGTCCCCACCATCATGGGCGAGGTACGACGGCACTTCCGCGACACCGGGTGGGCCGTGCGGGTGCCCCGCCGGATGAAGGAACTGCACCTCGCGCTGAGCCAGGCCGTCGCCGAACTGTCCCAGAGTCTCGGCCACGCGCCCACCGTCAGCGAACTCGCCGAACATCTGGACCTCGAACAGGAGGAGGTGGCGCAGGGGCTCCTCGCCGGCAACGCGTACCAGACGGTCTCCGTCGACAACACGTCGTCGGACCGGACAGGCGAGCTGTCCATGGTGGAGACACTCGGCGACTACGACGCCGCGATGGACGACGTCGAGAACCACGAAACCCTGCGCCCCCTGCTCCAATCGCTGCCCGAACGGGAGCGGACCGTCCTCATGCTGCGATTCTTCGGCAACATGACACAGACTCAGATCGCCGACCGGGTCGGTATCTCGCAGATGCACGTGTCCCGGTTGCTGGCGAAGACACTGGCATCACTGCGAGATCAACTCGGTGACGCGTAGGTCAGATCGTTGCCGTGTCGATCACGAATCGGTACCGCACGTCGCTGCCGACCACGCGGTCGTAGGCGCCGTCGATCTCGTCCGCCGAGATCACCTCGATCTCGGCGCCGATACCGTGCTGGGCGCAGAAGTCCAGCATCTCCTGCGTCTGCGCGATCCCGCCCACCATCGAACCGGCGAGACTGCGACGGTTGGCTGCGAGACTGAACGCGCGCACCTCGATCGGCTTCTCCGGCAGCCCCAGTTCGACCAGGGTTCCGTTGATCGCGAGCATCGACATGTAGGCGTCGATGTCGAGATTCACCGAGACGGTGTTGACGATGAGGTCGAATTGTCCGCGCAACTGCGTGAACGTGATCGGATCCGCGGTGGCGTAGTAGTGGTCGGCACCGAACTTCAGGCCGTCGTCCTTCTTGCCGAGGGACTGGCTGAGCACGGTGACCTCGGCACCCATCGCATGCGCGATCTTCACACCGACGTGTCCGAGACCGCCCATCCCGACGACGGCGACCTTCTTGCCCGGTCCGGCTCCCCAGTGTGCGAGCGGTGAGTACAGCGTGATCCCGGCGCAGAGCAGCGGCGCCGCGACGTCCAGTGCCAGGCCGTCGGGTATGGACAGGACGAATCGTTCCGTCACGACGATGTGCGTCGAGTAGCCGCCCTGCGTCCACTCGCCGTCGCGCCCCTTGGCGTTGTACGTGCCGGTCACCCGGTTGACGCAGTACTGCTCCTCGTCGGCCCGGCAGGCGTCGCATTCGCCGCAGGAGTCGACGAAGCAGCCGACACCGACCCGGTCGCCGACCCGGTGCTTCGTGACGCCGGAACCGACCGCGCTCACGACGCCCGCGATCTCGTGACCGGGGACGACGGGATAGTGCGTGCTGCCCCACTCGTTGCGGGCGGTATGAATGTCGGAGTGGCAGATGCCGGCGAACTTGATCTCGATGAGCACGTCGAGCGGTCCGAGCTCGCGGCGTTCGATGGTGGTCTTCTCGAAGGGTCCTGCGCTGGACGTGACTGCGTATGCGGCTGCGGTAACCATGCTTACATGCCTACATGTTTGCGCGACCGAACGCACGTTCGGAGCCACCGCTGACGCGGTGACCCCGAACACGCCTCAGAAATCAGGCCTCGGATTCTTCCTTCTCGGCCCGCCTGCGGAGACGCTTCGCCGCCGCCACCATATTGCGCAGCGAAGGCTCGAGCTGCCAGTAGTGACGCGTCTTCAGTCCGCCGTCCGGGTTGGCCCACAACCGCTCGAGTGAGATCGACTCGCTCGCCTCCGTGAGCAGTTCGTCCAACTCGTCGATGTCCGGAATCCGGGCCGACCGGCTCTCGTACACACCCGGACCGACACCGTGGGTCAGCGCCCGCTCCTTGATGGCATCGAGGACCCACGTGATGGAGCGCGTCGCCACGATCGCCGTCACGTCCGCATCGAGCCGTTCGATGGCGTCGACCACCGACGCCCGGCTCGTGTACGTGATATGCGTGTGGATCTGCGTCTCCGGCTTCGCCCCGCCCGTCGCGAGACGGAAGGCGTCGACCGCCCACTCGAGATACGCCTCGCGGCCGTTCTCGCGCAACGGCAGCAATTCCCGGATCGCCGGCTCGTCGACCTGGATGATCGCGATACCCGCCGCCTCGAGGTCGGCGATCTCGTCACGGATCACCAGCGCCAACTGGTCAGCCGTCTCGTACAGCGGCTGATCCTGGCGGACGAACGACCGCGCGATCATCGTCACCGGACCCGTGAGCATGCCCTTGACCGGCTTGTCCGTCAGCGACTGCGCGTACGAGATCCACTCGACGGTCATCGGCTTCGGCCGCGACACGTCCCCGTAGAGGATCGGCGGACGAGTACACCGCGAGCCGTAAGCCTGCACCCACCCGTTGTGGGTGAAGGCATACCCCTCGAGAAGCTCCGCGAAGTACTGCACCATGTCGTTGCGCTCGTGCTCACCGTGCACGAAGACGTCGAGCCCGATGTCTTCCTGCAACCGGATCGTGCTTTCGATCTCGGCCTGGATCCGCTTGTAGTACTCCTCCCACTCGAGGCGTCCCTCACCCAGCTCGTACCGCGCCTGCCGGATCGCGTCCGTCTGCGGGAACGAGCCCAGCGTCGTCGCCGGAACCAGCGGCAGGTTCAGTCGCTCCTGCTGGGCGAGCCGCCGCTCCTCGTACGGAACCCGGAGGCGGTCGCCCGGCTTGATCGCATTGACCCGTGCCCGCACCGCGTGCTTGAGCTTGAAGTGCACCGACGTGGGACGCTTGCGCCACTTGTCGGACGGACCTTCGGTGAGCGCCTTGGCCAGCGAAACCACCTCGCCGACCTTCTGCTTCGCGAACGCGAGCCGATCCGCGACATCACCCGGGATGTCGTACTCGGACAACACGTCGTACGGCACGTGCAGCAACGACGTCGACGTCGAGACCACGAGATCCGGCACGACGTCCTTCAGCGTGTTCAGGTACGTCAGCGTGTTGTACCGGTCGACGCGCCACACGTTGCGGCCGTCGACCACACCGGCGTAGATGCGCTTGCGCTTCATGCCCGGGATCTTCGCCAGCTCGTCGGCGCTCAGCCGGTGACTGACGAGGTCGAGGCCCAGAGCCTCCACCTTGGTGGAGGCAAGGATGGCGAGCGCCTCCCCGAGATGCCCGTACGGACCGGTGACGAGGATGCGGGGCCGCAGCGGTGCGTGCGACAGCTTCTCGTACGCCTTTGCCAGCGCGGCCAGTTCTTCGGGTGTGCGGTCCTCGGTGAACGACGGCTCGTCCAGCTGGACGCACGTGGCGCCCGCCTTCGCGAGCTGCTCGAACAGCCGCTCGTACTCCGGCAGCACCTTGTCCAGCAGGTCCAGGGTGGAGAAGCCGTGCCGCTTCGACGTCGGACCGACCTTCGACAGCAGCAGCAGCGACACGGGCCCCAACACGACGGGACGCAGTTCGATCCCGCGCGCCTTCGCCCGCTCGAACTCGTCCATCACGGTCTCGGACCGCAGCGCGAACTCGGTGTTCTCGTCCAGTTCGGGCTGACGGTAGTGGTAGTTGGTACCGAAGAACCGCACCAGCTCGAGCGGCGGGAAGTCCGGCCGGCCACGCGCCAGCGTGAAGTAGAAGTCCAGCGGATCGAGCTGACTCTCGAGCGGCTTGAACCGCTCGGGCACGGCACCGAACAGCAGCGCGTTGTCGAGTACGTGGTCGTAGTAGGAGAACGTGTTGCCCGGGACCTGGGTCAGACCGGTCGCGGCGAGCTCACTCCACGTCTCCTCCTGCAGATCCCGGGCGACGGTCACGAGTTCTTCCTTCGTGCTCGTGCCGTGCCAGTAGGACTCGAGGGCACGCTTGAGTTCGCGGCGAGGTCCGATGCGGGGATACCCCAGGATGCTGGATCCGTATGCTGCGGTGCTGGACATGCGGTCGACCTTTCTGGGCTCAGTCCAGTGGCTGAGAATGCCTCTGGGCTCGATGCACCTGTGCGCCTCTCACAACCGCCAGTGGTCGTGAAAGGCGCACAGGTGTAGTCGCCTACCTACCTACCTACTAGCTGGCCTTCTTGCTGGCACGGCCGTTGTCGCCGTACTCGTAGAAGCCCGCGCCGGACTTCTTGCCGACCAACCCGGCCTCGACCATGCGGAGCAGCAGCGGCGGCGCCGAGTACAGGGGCTCCTTGAACTCTTCGTACATGGAGTCGGCGATCGACTTGACCGTGTCCAGGCCCACCAGGTCGGTCAGCGCGAGCGGACCCATCGGGTGTGCGAGGCCGAGAACCGTTGCCTTGTCGATGTCTTCCTTGGTGGCGAACCCGGACTCCACCATGCGGATCGCGGAGAGCAGGTACGGCACCAGGAGGGCGTTGACGACGAATCCGGAACGGTCCGCGGAACGGACGACCTGCTTGCCCAGCACATCACTCGCGAAGGCCTCGGCCCGCTCGGACACCGACTTGCTCGTCTTGAGCGTGGTCACCAACTCGACGAGGGGAAGCACCGGAACGGGGTTGAAGAAGTGCATCCCGATGACCCGTTCCGGGGACTTCGTGGCGATACCCAGCTTCATGATCGGGATCGACGACGTGTTGGACGCCAGCACGGCGTTCGGATCCGTCACGACCTGGTCGAGTTCGGTGAAGATCTCGCTCTTCACCTTCTCGTCCTCGACGACGGCCTCCACGACGAGCTGCCGATCCGCGAAATCACCGAGATCGGAGGTGAACCGCAGCCGCCAGGCGGCCTGCTCACGTTCCCGCTCGGTGATCTTGCCGCTGCTCACTCCGCGGTCGAGCGACCGCAGGATGCGCGAACGCCCCGCCGCCGCAAGCTCGCGGGTCTGCTCGAACACCAGAACGTCGACGTGCGCGCGAGCACACACCTCTGCGATTCCGGCACCCATGATCCCGGCGCCGATCACGCCGACGCGCTGAATCTTTTCGCTGGTCACGTCAGCTCCTTTTCGTCTAGTGGAGTCGTCGCCCGGGGAGGGGCCCGGTTACAGGCCCCTCCCCGGGGTCGGGTTGATCAGGTGAAACCTTGATCGGTCGAAACCTTGGAGGCCAAGGCTCAGTGGAACTGACCCTCTTCGGTGGAGCCCTTCAGGGCAGCCGTCGAGGTGTTGGGGTCGACCGTGGTGGCGATGCTGTCGAAGTAGCCGGCACCGACCTCACGCTGATGCTTGATGGCGGTGAAGCCACGCTCCTCGGCGGCCTTGAACTCGCGCTCCTGCAGGTCGACGAAGGCGGTCATGCCCTCGCGGGCGTAGCCGTGCGCCAGGTCGAACATGCCGTAGTTGAGCGAGTGGAAGCCGGCCAGGGTGATGAACTGGAACTTGAAGCCCATCGCGCCGAGCTCCTTCTGGAACTTCGCGATGGTGGCGTCGTCCAGGTGCGCCTTCCAGTTGAAGGACGGCGAGCAGTTGTACGCGAGCAGCTGGTCCGGGAACTCGCTGCGAACCGACTCGGCGAACTTCTTGGCGACCTCGAGGTCCGGCACGCCGGTCTCCATCCAGATGAGGTCGGCGTACGGGGCGTAGGCCTTGGCGCGCGCGATGCAGGGCTCGATGCCGTTCTTGATACCGAAGAAGCCCTCGGCGGTGCGGGTTCCGTCCAGGAACTGCTGGTCGCGCTCGTCGACGTCGGACGTGATGAGGGTCGCGGCCTCGGCATCGGTGCGGGCGATGACCACGGTGGGAACGTCCGCGACGTCGGCGGCGAGGCGAGCCGAGGTCAGGGTGCGGATGTGCTGCTGCGTGGGGACGAGGACCTTGCCACCGAGGTGGCCACACTTCTTCTCCGACGCGAGCTGGTCTTCCCAGTGCGAACCGGCGACGCCGGCCGCGATCATGGCCTTCTGCAGCTCGTAGACGTTGAGCGCGCCACCGAAGCCTGCTTCTCCGTCGGCGACGATCGGGGCGAGCCAGTTGTCGACGGAGGTGTCGCCCTCGACCTTGGCGATCTCGTCGGCACGCAGCAGCGCATTGTTGATGCGGCGCACGACCTGCGGGACCGAGTTGGCCGGGTAGAGGCTCTGGTCGGGGTAGGTATGTCCGGACAGGTTCGCGTCACCGGCGACCTGCCAACCGGACAGGTAGATGGCCTTGAGGCCTGCACGGACCTGCTGAACGGCCTGGTTGCCGGTCAGCGCGCCCAGCGAGTTGATGTAGTCCTCGTTGTTCACGAGGTCCCAGAGGATCTCGGAACCACGGCGTGCGAGGGTCTGCTCTTCGACAACGGTGCCCTGGAGCTTGGTGACCTGCTCCGCCGTGTAGTTGCGGGTTACTCCCTTCCAGCGCGGGTTGGTGTCCCAATCCTGCTGGATTTCAGCTGCGGTCTTCGGGGTGCCGGTGGTCGACATCAAGACTCCACTCTCTTCGATCTGCTGGTCCGGTACGGATGTACTGCTTCACATCCTTGCCAGGCCCTTCGTATGTACTTACCGAGAATGACACACGCAAAAAGTGCCGTCTACCTGTTGCTAATGCCAATCTTGGCTAGCTTTTCACAGAGCTTTGCAAAGACTGTTAAGAAAGTTCGGTGCCATACCTGCCCGATCGGAGAGGAAAAATACTCGCCAGTAGCAAAAAGCCGCAGGTGGTGAACCAAATGCACGCAACTGGCCGTACACAGATATTTCCGCCCCAGCGACCCTCGCCTTCCCGCCGCGGCACACCCCGCGACGCGCCCGTTGTGACTGCAATCACCAATCAGGTCGGTTACCGTGACCTCGAATGGTCTCCTCCGGCGAAGGGCACCACGTTGCCGCTGTACGAATTCCGATGCGCCGCCGACTGCGGCCCGTTCGAGCGGTCGTTCCCGATGGCCGACGTACCCGGCACCACCCGCTGCCCCCGGTGCGATCGCGACGCCGTCCGGCGTGTGTCCCCGCCGCGGCTCGGACACGGGTCGTCGTCCGCGATGAACCTCCTCGACCGCACGAAGAGGTCGGCTCACGAACCGGACGTCATAACCGGTCCGCCGCCCCCGGCCACGGCCGGACGTTCATCCGTCACGAGCAATCCGCTGCACCGCCGACTTCCTCGTCCCTGACCGGCCACCGAAGGAGCGCACATGCCCGAACTGCTGTTTCCGCTCGATTCCTCGAAGAAGTTCACCGATCAGGCGATCGTCGGCCACAACCGCTGGCACCCCGACATCCCGCCCGCGGTCACGGTGAAACCGGGCGACTCCTTCCGCGTCCACTGCCGCGAATGGTTCGACGGCGCCATCCACAACGACGACTCCGCCGACGACATCCTGAACGCGCCCCTCACCACGGTCCACACGTTGTCCGGGCCGTTCGCCGTGGAGGGCGCGAAGCCCGGCGACCTGCTGATCGTCGACATCCTGGACGTCGGACCCATCCCCCAGGAGGATTCCGGCCCGCTGGCCGGCCAGGGATGGGGATACACGGGGATCTTCTCCCGCCACAACGGCGGCGGATTCCTCACCGAGCAGTTCCCCGACGCCTACAAGGCCGTCTGGGACTTCTCCGGTCAGACCGCCACGTCGCGGCACGTCCCGCACGTCTCGTTCACCGGCATCGTCCACCCCGGACTGATGGGCACCGCGCCGTCGGCCGCCCTTCTGTCGAAGTGGAACGCGAGGGAGGGCGCGCTCATCGCCACCGACCCGGGCCGGGTTCCCCCACTCGCCCTGCCGCCCGAACCGCAGGACGCCGTCCTCGGGTCCCTGTCGGGCGCCGACTTCGACCGCGTCGCCGGCGAGGCCGCCCGCACCGCGCCCCCACGCGAGAACGGCGGCAACCAGGACATCAAGAACCTCACCAAGGGCAGCCGCGTCTTCTACCCCGTGTTCGTCGACGGCGCGAACCTGTCCGTCGGCGATCTGCACTTCTCCCAGGGCGACGGCGAGATCACGTTCTGCGGCGCCATCGAGATGGGCGGCTTCATCGACCTGCGTGTCGACATCATCAAGGGCGGCATGGACACGTATGGCGTGTCCGAGAACGCGATCTTCATGCCCGGTAACACCGATCCGCAGTATTCGGAGTGGCTCGCGTTCTCCGGAACGTCCGTCACCCTCGACGGGGAACAGAAGTACCTCGACTCGCACCTGTCGTATCAGCGGGCGTGTCTCCACGCGATCGACTACCTCACCAAGTTCGGGTACAGCCCCGAGCAGGCCTACCTCCTGCTCGGCGCCGCCCCGATCGAGGGCCGGTTGTCGGGGGTGGTGGACATTCCGAACTCCTGCTCGACGGTGTACCTGCCGACGGCGATGTTCGACTTCCCCGTCGCACCGTCCGCGTCGGGTCCGTTCCGGATCGACCCGGGCGTCGGCGCGCCGCGCTCGGAGAACAAGGCCTGAGCTGCGGGCGAATGTACCTTTCAGCGCCTCCAGTGCGCCCAGAGGTACATTCGCCTCGCGTCACCGCGTCCCGACCCGCGCGAGTAAATCTTGCGAAGGTTCCGTTCGCACATCTGACCTGCGCCGGTACCATTGCCGTATGTCCAAGACCTTCGTCGGCACCCGGTTGCGTCAGCTCCGAACCGAGCGTGGACTGAGCCAGGCGGCGCTGGCGAAGACGCTGGAGATCTCCGCCAGCTACCTCAATCAGATCGAGCACGACGTGCGGCCACTGACGGTGCCGGTGCTGCTGCGGATCAGCGAGGTGTTCGGCGTCGACACCACGTTCTTCTCGTCCCAGGACGACACGCGCCTGATCGCGGAGATGCGCGAGGTGGCGCTGGATCAGGAGATGGGCATCGACGCGGACGCCCAGGAGATCGCCGAGATGGTGGCGTCGCATCCGGGCCTGGCGAAGGCGATGGTCAACATGCACCGCCGCTTCCGCAACACCACCGCGCAGCTGGCGCTCGCCACGGAGGACCGCTACAGCGACGGCAGCGGTAGCGGCTCGATCACGATGCCGCACGAAGAGGTCCGCGACTACTTCTATCAGCGGCAGAACTATCTGCACGAACTGGACACGGCGGCGGAGGAACTGACCGCGCGCATGCGATTCCACCGCGGCGACGTCGGCGGTGAGATCGCCCGCAGGTTGCAGACCGTGCACGACGTGCAGATCGTCAAGCGCATCGACCTGGGCGAGAACGTCCTGCACCGGTACGACCCCGAATCCCGGCTGCTGGAGATTTCGCCGCACCTGTCGGGCGGCCAGCAGGTGTTCAAGTTCGCGACCGAGCTGGCGTTCCTCGAATACGGCGACCTGCTCGACAAGCTGGTCGCGGAGGGTGGCTTCACGAGCGACGAGTCCGTCGCGCTCGCCCGGCTCGGGCTGGCCAACTACTTCGCTGCGGCCACGGTGCTGCCGTACGGCCAGTTCCACGACGTGGCCGAGGATTTCCGGTACGACATCGAGCGGCTGTCCGCGTTCTACTCGGTGAGCTACGAGACGATCTGTCACCGTCTCTCGACGCTGCAGCGTCCGAAGCTGCGCGGTGTGCCATTCATGTTCGTCCGTGTCGACCGGGCCGGGAACATGTCGAAGCGGCAGTCCGCCACGGGGTTCCACTTCTCCACCAGCGGCGGCACGTGCCCACTGTGGAACGTGTACGAGACGTTCGCATACCCCGGCAAGATCATGAACCAGATCGCACAGATGCCGGACGGCCGCCGGTACCTGTGGATCGCCCGGACCGTCGAACGTCGCGCCCAGCGCTACGGCCAGCCGGCCAAGATCTTCGCGATCGGGCTCGGCTGCGAGATCCGGCACGCCCACCGCCTCGTCTACGGCGACGGTCTCGACCTCGACGATTCCAACCCGGGCACTCCGATCGGCGCCGGTTGCCGGGTGTGCGAGCGTGTCAACTGCCCGCAGCGCGCATTCCCGCCGCTCGGCAAGCAACTCGATATCAGTGAGCACCAGAGTTCGGTCTCCCCGTACCTGATCCGCTGACTCCTCATGGTTCGTCCGATGTCATATCGCTTCAATCCGACTGAACCGGTGTGACGTTGGCCGCAGCGGCAACAGCATCCGGCCCCGCCGGGAGCGCTGTGAGCGCTTGTTCACGTAACCGTAATTCGCGTCACGAACACGTCACCGACAGACATTCAGGCGCAACAACGGCCGCTTAATGTTCGCCCCACGAATACACCTCTGTATACGTGGGGCGGATACATGTCCCGGGTTGCGGAGGTCCCAAGTCCTCCGACGGAAAGGCCCGTACATGCGCACCTTCTCCAAGCGCGCCCTCGCTGCACCGACCGCGCTCGCCGCCATCGGGCTCGTGCTGACCGGTTGTGGCAGCAAGGCGTCCGACACGGCAGGCGAGTCCACCGCGGCGTCCTGTGTGGACACCTCCGGGGACACGATCAAGGTCGGGTCGCTGAACTCGCTGTCGGGCACGATGGCCATCAGCGAGGTGACCGTCCGGGATTCGATCGCGCTCGCGGTCGACGAGATCAACAACTCGGGCGGCGTGCTCGGCAAGAAGATCCAGATCGTCGCGGAGGACGGGGCCTCGGAGCCCACCGTGTTCGCCGAGAAGGCGGAGAAGCTGATCAGCAGTGACTGCGTCGCAGCCGTGTTCGGTGGTTGGACGTCGTCGAGCCGCAAGGCGATGCTGCCCGTGTTCGAGGACAACAACTCGCTGCTCTACTACCCCGTGCAGTACGAGGGCCTCGAGGATTCGAAGAACATCTTCTACACCGGGGCGACCACCAACCAGCAGATCGTGCCCGCCCTCGACTACCTGAAGGAGAAGGGCGTCAAGTCGCTGTACCTGGTGGGCAGCGACTACGTGTTCCCGCAGACCGCCAACCGCATCATCAAGGCGTACGCGGAGGCCAACGGCATCGAGATCAAGGGTGAGGACTACACCCCGCTCGGCTCCACCGACTTCTCGACCATCGTCAACAAGGTCCGGTCCGCCGATGCGGACGCCGTCTTCAACACCCTCAACGGCGACTCCAACGTCGCGTTCTTCCGCGAGTACGCGAACGTCGGCCTGAAGCCCGCCGACATGCCCGTCGTGTCCGTGTCGATCGCCGAGGAAGAGGTCGGCGGTATCGGCGTCCAGAACATCGAGGGCCAGCTGACCGCCTGGAACTACTACCAGACAATCGACACGCCGGAGAACAAGAAGTTCGTCGACGCGTACAAGGCCCGGTACGGCGCGAACAAGCCGACGTCCGACCCGATGGAAGCCGCCTACACGTCCGTGTACCTGTGGAAGAACACCGTCGAGAAGGCGAACTCCTTCGCCACCAAGGACATCCAGGACAACGCGGACGGCGTCACGTTCGCCGCGCCGGAGGGACTGGTCACCATCGACGGGTCCAACCATCACATCACCAAGACCGCGCGCATCGGTGAGATCCGGAACGACGGCCTGATCTACACGGTCTGGGATTCGGGCACCCCGATCCAGCCCGACCCGTACCTGAAGTCCTACCCGTGGGCCGAGTCGCTGGGTAGCTAGAACACGGTCCGACGAGCACGAGGGAAGAGAGAGGACACACATCGATGGATGTAGTGATCGGACAGCTGTTCACCGGGTTGAGTATCGGATCGATCCTGTTGCTCGCGGCGCTGGGGCTGTCGTTGACGTTCGGCCAGATGGGCGTCATCAACATGGCCCACGGCGAATTCATCATGGCCGGCTCGTACACGGCCTACGTGGTGCAGCAGGTGGTGTCGAGCGCCACCGGTTCTCTGTTCATCTCTCTGCTCGTCGGCTTCGTGGTCGGTGGCGCGATGGGTGTCCTCCTCGAGGTCACCCTCGTCAAGCGGATGTACCACCGGCCGCTGGACACGCTGCTGGTGACGTTCGGTGTGGGATTGATCCTGCAGCAGCTGGCGCGGGACGTCTTCGGTGCGCCCGCCGTCAACGTCGCCGCACCGGAGTGGCTCTCCGGTGGTGTGGAGATCCTGGGCGCGGTGGTGCCGAAGACGCGCCTGTTCATCCTGGTTCTGGCCGTCGTTGCCGTCGTCGCGCTGTCGCTGGCGATGCAGAAGTCCCCGATGGGACGCCGTATCCGCGCCGTCGTGCAGAACCGTGACCTCGCGGAGACCAGCGGGATCTCCAGTCGCCGAACCGATGTGACGACGTTCTTCATCGGTTCCGGTCTGGCGGGTGTCGCGGGTGTGGCGCTCACCCTGATCGGCTCGACGAGCCCGACCATCGGGCAGAGCTACCTCATCGACGCGTTCCTGGTGGTCGTGGTCGGCGGCCTGGGGCAGATGAAGGGCGCGGTGATCGCCGCGTTCGCACTCGGCATCCTCAATTCGTTCGTCGAGTACTCGACCACGGCGTCGATCGCCAAGGTCATCGTGTTCGTGGTCATCGTGGTGTTCCTCCAGGTTCGGCCGCAGGGCCTGTTCGCCGTCAAGACGAGGAGTCTCGTATGAGCATCCTGACGAGTGGCCGCTACCGCGCGTGGGCGGGATTCGCACTGGCCGCACTGCTTCTGTTCGTCGTCGCCCCCGCGGTTCTCAGCGACTTCCGGCTGAGTCTGCTCGGCAAGTTCCTGTGCTTCGCGATCGTCGCGGTCGGTATCGGCCTGGCGTGGGGCCGCGGCGGCATGCTCACCCTCGGCCAGGGTGTCTTCTTCGGGCTGGGCGCCTACATGATGGCGATGCATCTGAAGATCGCCGACGCCGAACTCCGCGGCGACACGGTGCCCGACTTCATGCAGATCGCGGGCATCCGGGAGCTGCCGGGCTACTGGGTGCCGTTCACGTCGCCGATCGTGACGATCCTGGGAATCCTGCTGATCCCGGCGCTGGTGGCGTTCGTCCTCGGGCTCGGGGTGTTCAAGCGCCGCGTCAAGGGCGCGTACTTCGCGATCCTCAGCCAGGCGCTCGCAGCCGCGTTCGCGATCCTGCTGGTCGGTCAGCAGAGCACCGGAGGAAGCAACGGCCTCAACCGGTTCCGCACGTTCTTCGGTTTCAACCTGAACGATCCGGCCAACAAGCAGATGCTGTTCTTCATCGCCGCCGGCGTGCTGCTGGCCGTGGTCGCGATCACGCGGCAGTTGATGAACAGCCGCTACGGCGAACTGCTCGTCGCCGTCCGGGATCAGGAGGAGCGCGTCCGCTTCCTCGGGTACGACCCGGCGAACATCAAACTCGTCGCCTACGTGACGGCCGCGTTCTTCGCGGGCCTCGCCGGCGCGCTGTTCGTGCCGATCGTCGGCATCATCTCCCCCGCCGACGTCGGGATCGTCCCGTCGATCGCGTTCCTGATCGGGGTGGCCATCGGCGGACGTTCCACGCTCCTCGGCCCGGTGCTCGGCGCCATCGGGGTGGCGTGGGCGCAGAGCGCGTTCTCGGAGTCGTTCCCGTCCGGCTGGACGTACGCGCAGGGCCTGCTGTTCATCGTGGTCGTCGGATTCTTCCCGGCCGGTGTCGCGGGACTGTTCGCGCTGCTGAAGCGGAAGAAGAAGGCCTCCTCCGACGAACCTGCCCCGCCCGGACCGGAAGACGAGACCGAGCCGACGGAACGAATGGAGATGGCCCGATGACGATTCCCACCACGGCCAAGGTGCCGGTGCTCGGCGGCAACGCCGGAATGTCCAGCGAGTATCTCGAGGTCCGGGACCTTCGGGTCAGCTTCGACGGCTTCAAGGCGGTCGACGGCGTCGACCTCACCCTGATGCAGGGCGATCTGCGGTTCCTCATCGGTCCCAACGGCGCCGGCAAGACCACTCTCGTCGATGCCATCACCGGGCTCGTCCCCGCGACGGGATCGGTCACGAAATCCGGTGTCGAGTTGATCGGCAAGAAGGTGCACCGCATCGCCCGGCTCGGTGTGGGCCGCACGTTCCAGACCGCGAGCGTGTTCGAGGAGCTGACGGTTCTCCAGAACCTCGACATCGCGGCGGGCGCGGGCCGGTCCGCACTCACACTGCTGCGCCGACGCAAGACGGTGCTCCCCGTCATCGAGGAGGCGCTCGACGTCACGGGTCTCGGCACGCTGCGCGACACCCCGGCGGGAATCCTCGCGCACGGACAGAAGCAGTGGCTGGAGATCGGAATGCTGCTGGTGCAGAACTGCTCCGTCCTCCTGCTCGACGAGCCGGTGGCCGGCATGAGCCACGAGGAACGCGACGAGACGGGAAACCTGCTGCGCCGCATCGGCGGTGAGCGGACCGTCGTGGTGGTCGAGCACGACATGGACTTCATGCGCGCGTTCGCGACGTCAGTGACCGTGCTGCACGCCGGGAAGGTGCTGAGCGAGGGAACCGTGGAGCAGGTGCAGGCCGATCCACGGGTGCAGGAGGTGTACCTCGGGACCGCCGCGGCCGGTGCCGCCCCCGAACTGCAGCCCGAGGTTTCGAAGGAGGACAGCGATGCTCGAGCTTGAGAACATCCGGGCCGGGTACGGCCGAACCGAAGTGATCCACGGAGTCTCGCTGACGGTCCCGTCGGACGGTGTGGCCGCGGTGATGGGACACAACGGCGCGGGCAAGACGACGCTTCTGCGGGCCGCGGTCGGACTGATCAAGGTCGACTCCGGGCGGGTGCTGTTCGACGGCGAGGACGTCACGGCGCTGCGGCCGAGCGCCCGGGTGGCGCGCGGCCTCGCCTACGTGCCGCAGGGCCAGCAGTCGTTCGGTCAGCTGACCACCGCCGAGAATCTTCAGGTGGTGGCAGACGGCCGCAAGCGCGGAAAAGAACTCGTCGGCGAGGTGCTGGATCTGTTCCCGGCTCTGCGCGGCCTGCTCGACCGGCGTGCCGGTCTCCTCTCCGGCGGGCAGCGTCAGCAACTCGCCATCGCGCGGGCCCTGATCACGGAACCGAAGATGCTGATCCTCGACGAACCCACGGAAGGCATTCAGCCGTCCGTCGTGGCCGAGATCGAGCGCACCATCATGGAACTCACCCGCCGCGGCGGACTCGGAGTCCTGTTGGTGGAACAGCACATCGGGTTCGCTCTCGAATCCGCCGAGAGCTACCACGTCCTCGAGTCGGGGCGGGTCACCTCCTCCGGCGCCGGTGGCGCCGCACCCGGCTCCGACGTCCGTACCGCGGTCTCCGACGTCCGCGCGGCGATGGCCATCTGATGGCACGCCGAGAACCGGCCGGCTCCCTCAGCGATCACGTGTATCTGTCGCTGCGCACCGACCTGATGAGCGGCCGGATCCCACCGGGACAGCGTCTCGGCGAGGAGCGTCTCGCCGACACCTACGGGGTGTCGCGGACGCCGGTGCGGGAGGCCCTGGCCCGGCTCCTCGCCGACGGACTCGTCCAGCGCGACGTGGGCGGGTTGTTTCCGTACCGCCCCCGCATCGACGAGCTGGCCGGACTGTACGAACTGCGCATCACGCTCGAGCTCCAGGGAATCGCCCGGGTCCGCGCCGACGAGTCGCTGTCGCACGACCCGGACGTTCTGGGACCCGAGCTCGACCGGTGGTACGCGTTGCGGAAGGAGAACCCCGAGCCGGACGCCGGGTTCGTGGCGCTCGACGAGCAGTTCCACACCGTTCTGCTGCGGTCCGCAGGGAACCGGGCGCTGTCGGATGCGCTCGTCAACGTGAACGCGAAGGTGCGGCCGGTCCGGATGTTCGACTACCTCACCCCCGACCGCATGAGCGCGACCGTCGACGAGCACATCTCGGTGGCCGAGCTCGCCCTCGACGGCAAGCTGGATTCCGCGTACGACACGCTGCTCGCGCACATCAGCGAGTCGCGTGAGGTGGTCATCGAGCGTGCTGAGCAGGCACTTTCCCTCGCACGGATGGCGTGGGCGATCCGGGATTGAGACAGTTGTCCAACTCTGGTGGACATTTTTCCCACCAATGAACCGAGCGGGTGCTAGCGTCTTGCTACCGCTCGGTAACACAGGTTGGGAACTCGCTTCATGTCACGCACTCTCGAAGAGAATCTGGTCGGACGCCGCGTCCTGATCACCGGCGCAGCCCGGGGTATCGGCGCCGGACTCGCCAGAAGACTTCACGAGCGGGGCGCCCGTGTCGGGCTGCTCGGCCTCGAACCCGAACTCCTCGAACAGACCGCCACCACGTGCGGCCGGGCGCCGTGGCGTCGCTGCGACACCCGCGACCGGCGAGCCGTCGAGGACTCGTTCGACTACCTCACCGACCGGCTCGGCGGCCTCGACGTCGTCGTCGCCAACGCGGGCGTGACGCCCCCGGCGCACATCGTCGAGGGTGATCCGGAGGTGATGCGGTATGCCATCGAGGTGAACGTGTTGGGGACGTACCACACGTTGCGGGCCGCGGGACCGTACATCGGGCACCGCAACGGGTACGCGCTCGTCGTGGCGTCGTCGACGACGTTCAGCCCGCTGCGCGGTGTCCACGGCGCCACGAGAGGCGGTGCCGAGGAACTCGGCGAGGCCCTGCGGGACGAGATGAAATCGCTGGGGACCCGGGTCGGCATCGCCCGCCTCGGCGAGATCGACACCGACCGGACCCTGATCGATTTCGACGGCGTCGCGGTTCCTCCACCCCGCGGCAGCGCACTGACCCGGACCTCCTCGATCACGGTGGCGGTCGACGCACTCGAGCGGGCAATCGCGGGACGGAAGAATCGGATATACGCGCCGTCCCGGGTACCCGGGACGGATTCTGTGCGTATGCTCGCACTTCGGGCCACGGAGATGACCCGTTCGATCGAACTACGCGCGCACGCAGCCGTTCCCACGAGGGGACGAGTAGAAGGAGAGGGGGCGGCGTGACCGCACGCATTCCACCCGGACGCCTGAAGGAACTCGGCCCCGTCAACTGGGTGTTGTGGCGAATCATCTCCCGTGTCGCCGGTGTGCCGGACGCACATCTGTTCAGCACGGTGGGCCGCACGAGGGGCCTCTTCCGTGCGTGGCTGCAGTACTCCGGCAAGCTGATGCCGGGCGGGCAGATCTCCCGGTACGAGACCGAACTGATCATCCTTCGCGTGGCACACCTGCGGAAGTGCGGCTACGAGATGGATCACCATGTGCGCCTCGGACGCCGGGCAGGCGTCACCCCGGCGCTCCTCGAACAGGTGCTGGAAGGTCCGGGTGCGGAGGGCTGGGACGCGCGCCGCCGCGCCATCCTCACCGCCGTCGACCAACTCGTCACCACCGACAACCTGGACGATGCCGCGTGGTCGGCGCTGAGCATCCACTTCGACGACCGCCGGATGATCGAATTCTGCTTTCTGGTGACCCAGTACGACGCCCTGGCCACCACCATCGGGACTCTGAGGATCGAACGCGACTATTCGTAGGTTCCGCATCGCGTAGAGAAGAGGAACGGCCGCATGACATCCGCTACCGAAGAAGTCCGTTCCGAGAAGGGACTGGCGCGGGTCGCGCAGTCGCTGGCCGGCTGGACGGAGAAGTGGTTTCCGGACGCCTACGTCTTCGCGCTCGTCGGCGTCTTCGTCGTCTCGGTGGCCGCACTGGCCAACGGTTCGTCTCCGCAGACGGTCGTGGACGCGTTCGGTGACGGTTTCTGGGATCTGACGGCGTTCACCCTGCAGATGGCGATGGTGGTGCTGACCGGATACGTCGTCGCCACGTCCCCGCCGGTCGCCCGGCTGATCGATCGCCTGGCACTGGTGCCTCAGTCGGCGCGCACCGCAGTCAGTTTCGTCGCGTTCCTGTCCATGTCGGTCTCCTTCCTGAACTGGGGGCTCAGTCTGGTGTTCGGCGGGCTGCTCGCCCGGGCGATCGCCCGCCGATCCGACCTGCGAGTGGATTACCGTGCGCTCGGCGCGGCGGCCTTCATGGGTCTGGGCGCCGTGTGGGCGCTCGGCATGTCCTCGTCCGCCGCGCAACTGCAGGCCACCGCCGCGTCCCTGCCGCCGGCGCTGCTGGAGATCACCGGCGTCCTCGACTTCGGGACCACCATCTTCACCTGGCAGTCGCTGCTGATGTGCGTGATCATCATCGCCCTGACCGTGGTCATCGCCCACTTCTCCGCGCCGAGGGGTGCGGCCGTCACCACCGCACAGGATCTGGACGTCGACCTCGACGACCGGCCGAAGGAGGTGGCACCCCGAACGCGACCGGGAGAGTGGCTCGAGTACAGCCGGATCCTGCCGGCGCTGGCCGGTCTTATGACGTTGGGGTGGCTGATCTCCCAGCTGGTGACCAAACCCGTGCTCACCGTCGTCAGTAGCCTGAACGCCTATCTGCTGGTCTTCCTCATGCTGGGATTGGTGCTGCACGGGACGCCGCGCAAGTTCCTGCAAGCCGTCGCGCTGGCCGTCCCCGCCACTGCGGGCATCCTGGTCCAGTTCCCGCTGTACGCCGCGATGGCCGCGATCCTCACGAAGGCCGAGGGCAGAAACGGCCTCACCATCTCCGAGCACCTGGCCGAGTTCTTCACGAACATCGGCAGCGGCGGAGGCTTCACCGTCGTCATCGCCCTCTACACGGTGGTGCTGGGTCTCTTCGTGCCGTCCGGAGGCGGAAAATGGCTGGTCGAGGCGCCCTACGTCATGCAGTCGGCCACCGACGTCGGGATGAACCTGGGCTGGACGGTCCAGGTGTACAACGTCGCCGAGGCGCTGCCGAACCTGATCAACCCGTTCTTCATGCTGCCCCTCCTCGCGGTGCTGGGGCTCAAGGCGCGCGACCTGGTGGGATTCACGTTCCTGCAGTTCATGTTCCACCTGCCGGTGGTCCTGCTCCTGGTGTGGTTGCTCGGGACGACGTTCGAGTTCGTGCCCCCGGTGCAGCCCTCCTCACCGTGACCCGGTTCGCGCGGCCCGTGAGAGGTCTTACTAACCCACGCTTTACCTCGAGAAATCTCGGTGAAACACCCCGTCCTTAGCGTATACAACCATGTCCACAGGGATGAATACGCCGCCGATCGAGTACTCCTTCGACACTCTGCTCGTCGCGAACCGGGGCGAAATCGCCTGCCGCATCATGCGATCCGCGCACATCCTCGGGCTGAAGACGGTCGCGGTGTACTCCGACGCCGATTCGGCGGCCGCGCACGTCGAGATGGCCGACGTCGCCGTCCGGCTGGGCCCGGCTCCCGCCCACGAGTCGTATCTGCGCGCCGACGCCGTCGTGGAAGCCGCCCTGGCGACGGGCGCGGGCGCGATTCATCCCGGATACGGCTTCCTCTCGGAGAACGACACGTTCGCCGCGGCGACCGAATCCGCCGGGATCGCGTTCGTCGGCCCCACCCCCGCACAGCTCCGCACGTTCGGGAACAAGCACACGGCGCGCGAGGCCGCCCGCGCCGTCGGCGTCCCGCTCGTCGCGGGCAGCGGACTCCTCGACTCCGTCGACGCCGCCCTGTCCGTGGCCTCCGACGTCGGCTATCCGGTGATGATCAAGGCGGTCGGTGGCGGCGGGGGCATCGGGATGCAGGCGTGCTTCGACGCCGCCGAACTCCGCGAAGCCTACGATCGCGTCCAGCGCCTCGCCCAGGCCAACTTCTCCTCGTCCGGGGTGTTCCTGGAGCGCTTCGTCGCCCGCGCCCGGCACATCGAGGTACAGGTGTTCGGCGACGGGCTCGGCCGCACGCTGAGCCTCGGCACCCGCGACTGCTCACTACAGCGCCGCAATCAGAAGGTGGTCGAGGAGGCCCCGGCGCCCGGGCTCTCCGACGACGTGGTGGAACAACTGCTCAGCTCATCCCGCAGCCTCGCGTCGTCGGTGCACTACCGGTCCGCGGGAACCGTCGAGTTCGTCTACGACGTGGACCGCGGTGAGGCGTCGTTCCTCGAGATGAACACGCGACTGCAGGTCGAGCACCCGGTGACCGAGGAGGTCACCGGGGTGGACCTCGTCGAGTGGATGCTCAGGCTCGCCCGCGGGGACGGTTCCATGCTCGACGGGCTCCCCGACTCCGGACCCGAGATCAGGGGCACCGCCGTCGAGGCCCGTATCTACGCCGAGGACCCCGGCCACGACTACCGTCCCAGCGCCGGACGACTCACGGGGGTCGAGTTCCCGGCTCACACGCGGGTCGAGACGTGGGTCGACACGGGCACCGAGGTGAGTGCCTACTACGACCCGATGCTGGCGAAGGTGATCACCCGCGGGCACCGGCGCAGGGCGGCGTTCGCCGCCCTCGCGGAGGCACTCGCCGACACGCACATCTACGGGGTCCAGACGAACCTGCCCCAGCTGCGGCGGATCTGCGTCGCCGACACGGTTCTGGGCGCCGAGCACACCACGCAGTCGCTGGCCGATCTGCGGCCCACCGGCCGCCGCGTCGACGTGCTCCGCGCCGGGACGATGACCACCGTGCAGGACCATCCCGGCCGAATCGGACTGTGGGAGGTCGGAATTCCGCCGTCGGGACCGATGGACGACCTGTCGTTCCAGTTGGTCAACACCGCGGTCGGCAATCCGGTCGGCGCACCGGGGCTCGAATGCACTCTGCAGGGGCCGCGACTCGTGTTCTCGGATGCCACCGTGATCTGTGTGGGTGGCGCGGACACCCCGGTCACTCTCGACGGCGAACCGGTCGCCCTGTGGGAACCGGTGGAAGCGCCGGCCGGATCGGTTCTCGACGTCGGCACTCCGGCGGACACCGGCCTGCGCACGTACGTCGCGTTCCGGGGCGGCATCGACGCGCCGCTGTACCACGGCAGCGCGTCCACGTTCACACTCGGCGGGTTCGGCGGCATCACCGGCAAGGCCGTCACCACCGGTGACGTGCTGGGACTCTTCGACGACTCGCTGTTCGAGAACACCGCGGGTCTCGGCGCACCGCATCCCGTCCCGGAGGACTCGCGTCCCGAGTTCACGCACGTGTGGCATCTCGCCGTCACCGAGGGACCGCAGCCGGCGCCCGCCTACTTCACCGACTCCGACATGGCGCAGTTCTACGACACCACCTGGAAGGTCCAGACCCACGCGAACCGGACCGGCCTCCGACTCGACGGCCCCAAGCCGGTCTGGTCCAGGACCGACGGCGGCGACGCCGGGCTGCACCCGTCGAACCTGCACGACAACCCGTACAGCATCGGAGCGCTCAACGTCTCCGGCGACACCCCGATCCTGCTCGGCCCCGACGGACCGAGCCTCGGCGGCTTCGCGTGCCCCCTCACCGTGGTGAAGGCGCACCGGTGGAAACTCGGACAGATCAGGCCCGGCGACGAAGTGCGGTTCGTCGCCGTCTCCGACGACGGTGCGCACGAGCTGCGGGCGTCGGATTCGTCGCGCAAACTGGATCTTCCGCCCACCGCAACCCGCTCGTCGAACAGCGACGGCGGGGTCCTGCGCCGCCTCCCGCCCGTACTGGACCGTCCCGAGGTCGCGTACCTCCGCGGCGGGGACGACAACATCCTCGTCGAGTACGGCGACCGGGAACTCGATCTCGGACTCCGCATGCGCGTCCACGCACTGTCGGAAGCGCTGGTCCGGCGTCGTGTCCCGGGCATCATTGACATCACTCCGGGTGTGCGCTCCCTGCACCTGCATTTCGACGCCGACGAACTTCCCGCCGGCCGGTTGCTGGACATCCTCCAGGACATCGAGGAACTGCTGCCCGCGACACACGATCTGGTGGTGCCGAGTCGCACGGTCCGGTTGCCGCTGTCGTTCGCCGACCCGTCCATCGCCGAGGCCATCGACCGGTACCGCAGCGGTGTCCGCGACGAGGCGCCGTGGCTACCGTCGAACACCGAGTTCATCCGGCGCATCAACGGTTTGGGCAGCGTCGACGACGTCCGCGACGCCGTGTTCGACGCCGAATACCTGGTGCTGGGGCTCGGCGACGTCTACCTCGGCGCACCACTGGCCGTGCCCCTCGACCCCCGGCACCGCCTGGTCACCACTAAATACAAC
Source organism: Rhodococcus jostii RHA1 (assembly GCF_000014565.1). Lineage (NCBI taxonomy): Bacteria > Bacillati > Actinomycetota > Actinomycetes > Mycobacteriales > Nocardiaceae > Rhodococcus > Rhodococcus jostii. The sequence goes on from NC_008268.1 coordinate 2,246,933, forward strand.
CCGGCGCGCACGTGGACGCCGTCCGACGCGGTCGGGATCGGCGGCAAGTACCTGTGCGTCTACGGCATGGAGTCGCCGGGCGGCTACCAGCTGATCGGGCGCACCGTCCCGATCTGGTCCGGTTACCGGCAGCACCGCCCCTTCGACGAGGGCACACCGTGGATGTTCCGGTTCTTCGACCGCATCGTGTGGGAACCCGTCACCCCGGAACAGCTGCGCGAATACCGCGAGCAGGCCGTCGCGGGGCGGTTCGACGCGGAGATCTCCGACGGCACGTTCGCGTTCGCCGACCACCTGAAGTTCCTGCGGGACAACGCTCAATCCATCGCCGAGTTCGACTCCCGGCAGTCCGCGGCGTTCGAGGCGGAGAAGTCCGCGTGGCGCGCGTCGGGCGAATTCGACCGCGTCGAGCAGGCGCCCGCACCCGAGCCGTCGGCACGGGTCGACCTTCCGCCCGGGGCTGCCGTCGTCGAGGCTCCCATGGTCGGCACCGTGTGGCGCGTCGAAGTCGAAGCCGGGCAACGAATCGAACCGGGCCAGAACGCCGTGGTACTCGAGGCGATGAAACTCGAGATGCCGGTTGCGTTCGCCACGTCCGGAACAGTCCTCGAAGTCCTCGTGTCACCGGGCGCGATCGTCGAACCGGGCACCCCCCTCGTCGTGATTGGAGCAGAAAACTGATGACTGTCGATGCCGTGAACCGCGGACAGACCACCCTCTCCCCCACCGCCCGTGTCGAGGACGCCTTCCGGCGGATCGCCGAGGTGGACCGTCCGGAGGTGTGGATCACCCTCCGGCCCGCCGAGGACGTGCACGCGGATGCCGTTGCCGTGCAGGCCCGTCTCGACGCCGGCGAACACCTCCCCCTGGCCGGGAAGGTCGTGGCGGTCAAGGACAACGTCGACGTCGCGGGACTGCCGACGTCGGCCGCGTGCCCCGAGTTCGCCTACCTCCCCGACGTCACCGCGAGCGCTGTGCGCCGCCTGGTCGAGCAGGGCGCTGTGGTGCTGGGGAAGACGAACCTCGACCAGTTCGCGACCGGGCTGGTCGGGACACGCAGTCCGTACGGCGCCGTCCGGTGCTCGTGGGATCCCGAACGGGTGTCGGGCGGATCCAGCTCCGGTTCCGCCGTCGCCGTCGCCCTCGGCATCGCCGACATCGGAATCGGCACCGACACAGCGGGATCGGGCCGGGTCCCGGCCGCGTTCAACGGTCTCGTCGGAATCAAGGCGACACTCGGCGTCATCCCCGCCGACGGCGTGGTGCCCGCCTGCGTCGACTACGACTGCGTCACCGTCTTCGCCACCGAACTCGACACGGCCGTGACCGCCGCCCGCATCATGTCGGGCCCGGCGAGCGCGGACCCGCGGAGTCGCGCGTGGCCGTCCGACGTCCGCCTGGCGGCGCCCGCACAGCCGAGGGTCGCGATTCCCGCGGAAGAGAACCTCGCGCTGCTGACACCGGAGTACCGCGCGGCGTTCGTCGCCACGGTGGCATCTTTGACGGACCGAGGTTTCTCCGTCGAGGCGGTCGACATCTCCCCGCTCCTCGACGCCGCCCGCCTGCTGTACGACGGCGCCGTCGTCGCCGAGCGGTACACCGCTGTCGGGAAGTTCCTCGACACCGCACCGGCGGGCGCCGATCCGGTGGTCACCGCCATCGTCGAGTCGGCGAGGAAGCCGGCGGGCCACGAGTTCGCCGCCGACCTCGACACGCTCACCCGCGTCAAGGCGCAGACGCGGGAACTGCTGGCCGGTTTCGACGGCCTCCTGCTGCCCACCACCACCGAACACCCGACCATCGCTGCCGTGCAAGCCGATCCGATCGACATCAACCGACGGATGGGCACGTACACGAACTTCTGCAACCTGCTCGACATGGCCGCCGTCGCGGTCCCGGGCGCCCCGACCGCCACCGGCGACCCGTTCGGTGTCATGTTCGTGGTGCCGGCGTTCGCCGATCAGGTGGCCGTGGACCTCGCGGCCCGTCTCGTCGGTGCACCGGCGCCCACCCTCGTCGAGGACGGTGTGGAACTGGCTGTGTTCGGAGCCCACCTGCGCGGACAGCCACTGCATTTCCAGCTCGAGGACATCGGTGCACGGTTCGTGGACACCGTCACCACCACGGACGCGTACCGACTCACCGCGCTCGCCACCACGCCGCCCAAGCCCGGCCTCGTCCGTCGCGGCCCCGGCGCCGGAGCGGCGATCGTCGGGGAACTGTTCCGGGTGTCACCCGCCGGGCTGGGCACCTTCCTCGCCGCACTACCTGCCCCGATGGCGCTGACGAGCGTCGAATTGTCCGACGGCCGCGCCGTGGTCGGCTTCAGCTGCACCCACGACGCGGTCGACGGGGCCACGGACATCACCGAGTTCGGCAGTTGGGTTGCTTACGCCCGTGAGTACTTGTCAACCGCCCGCGGTTAAGAAGTACTCACGGCAAGGACGGTGGCGGCGCGAGTCGAGTTGCGGCCGATCAGCTTCTGCAGGTCGCCACTCTCGGTGTCGAGAGCGCCGACGGCGACTCCCGCATCGGAGTCGGCGAGCATGCTCGCGATCGGTGCGGGCAGTCCGGCGCCCTCGAGCGCCGCGGCGTACTCAGCCTGCGGAAGGTCCTTGTACGACACAGGCTTTCCGAGGACGGAGGAGATGACCTCCGCCAGTTCGCTGTACGTCAGGCGCTCGTCGCCACCCAGCTCGTACACCTTGCCTGCCGGCCCGTCGGCGAGCAGGACCGCGGCGGCGGCCTCGGCGTAGTCCTTGCGGGCGGCAGCGGCGACGACACCCGTTCCGGCACTGCCGAACAGCGTACCGGTCTCGGCCGCGGCGGGAGTGCTGCCGAGGTAGTTCTCCCAGTACCAGCCGTTGCGGAGCAGCGCGAAGTCGATTCCGGACTGCGTCAGCCGGTCCTCCGTGGCACGGTGTTCGACGGCCAATCCGATCGGGCTGTTCTGCGCGTCGAGGATGCTGGTGTAGGCGACGAAGCCGACTCCGGCGGTGTTCGCGGCGTCGATCACGTTGGCGTGCTGGGCAACCCGCTGACCGACCTCGCTGCCGGAGACGAGCAGCAGCTTGTCGACGCCGGCGAAGGCGGACTCGAGTGCGGCGCGATCACTGTAGTCCGCCTGCCTGATCTCGACGCCCTTGTCGGCGAGGTCTGCGGCCTTGGCCGGGGTGCGGACGACGGCGACGATGTCGCCCGCGGGGGTGCCCTTGTCGAGTAGTGCCTCGACGACGAGTCGACCGAGGTGTCCGGTTGCTCCTGTGACGGCGATGGTCATGACGAACTCCTAGCGCGTGAGTGGGTGAGGTTGACTGTTCAAGCTCACTTATCATCATGCACTAATTTTTCGTAAGTGCAAATGTTAGAGTAAGCACTTCCTTCGTGTGGGGTAGACTGGACGTATGTCCGAGCTCGCACAGCCAGCACAGGAAGCCGAGGACGTCACCCTCGAGGCAGACGTCTTTGCACGCAACTGCGCGTCGCGCGAGACCCTGCAGACGATCACCGGTCGCTGGGGGGTGCTCGCACTCGCGGCGCTGACCGAGGGGAACTACCGATTCAGTGCACTCCGCCGACGCGTCGACGGCGTCAGCGAGCGCATGCTGTCGCAGACGCTGCAGGCCCTCGAACGAGACGGCCTCGTCGTTCGCGAGGTGCTCGAGGCCATTCCACCCAAGGTCGAATACAGCCTGACACCGCTCGGCGCCGAGGTCGGTTCACGCCTCATCGGCCTGATCGAACTGGTCGAATCGCGCGTGCCCGACGTTCAGGCAGCACAGGAGAAATACGACGCCGGACGCGGCGTCAGCTGAGTTCGTCGAGTTCGGTTTCCTCGTCGACGATGTGGACCGCGGCCTCCTCGGCCGACGCCGCTCCCCCGTCGATGCCGATGTCGGACGCCACGAGGTCCTTCTCCTCGTCCTCGCCCACACCCTCGTCCTCCGCGACGAGCCGGCCCGACCGCAGCCGCCCGACCTCGTTGTCGTCGAGGATCTCCGCGTTGTCGTCGTCTTCCAGAGCCGGGTCCGGCTCCTCCTCCGCGAGCCGCTGATCGAGGGTCTCCCCCTCGCGCTGCTCGGCGGCCGTCGTCCCGTACGCGTCCAGCCCGAGCGGCCTCTCCGGAGGCGAATAGCCCTCGTCGAGAACGTCGTCCACACCTCGGTCGACCAACGTGTCTTCCGGCTGCAACTGGTCCTCTTCGTCCAGGCTGTACTCGCCCTCGGATCCTTCTGGCGTGCTGTCCGGCATGGTCATCTTTCCCACGATGCCATCGCAGCGGACAGTTCGCCATCGGATCGCGGAAGCAACTCGGTGAGAAACGAAAAGAGCCCGCACAGAGACTGTGCGGGCCCTCTCGGTGTTCGGGTCAGAAGTTGATCATGTGCCCGGCGAGACCGTGGATGGCCTCCTGCAGGGCTTCGCTGAGCGTCGGGTGCGTGTGCACGTTGCGGGCCAGCTCGTTGACCGTGAGGTCCCACTTCTGCGCGAGGGTCAGCTCGGGCAGCAGCTCGGAGACGTCGGGTCCGATCAGGTGTCCGCCGAGCAGTTCGCCGTACTTCTTGTCTGCGATCAGCTTGACGAAACCGGTCGGGTCACCGAGGCCGTGCGCCTTGCCGTTGGCGGTGAACGGGAACGTCGCGACCTTCACGTCGTAACCCTCGTCCTTGGCCTGCTGCTCGGTCAGACCGAAGCTCGCGACCTGCGGCTGGCAGAACGTGGCCCGCGGCATCATCCGGTAGTCCTCGATCGGCAGCGTCTCGACGCCGGCGATCGTCTCGGCGGCCACGACGCCCTGCGCCTCGGCGACGTGCGCCAGCTGCAGCTTCATCGTGACGTCACCGATGGCGTAGATGTGCGGCACCGACGTCTGCATCGTGTCGGTGATGCCGATCGCACCACGATCGAGCTGCACACCGGTCTTCTCGAGGCCGTAGCCCTCGACGCGGGGCGCGAATCCGACCGACTGCATCACCTTGTCGACCACGACGGTCTCGATGTCGCCGGACTTGTTGTTCTTGATCGAGACGGTGACCTTGCTGCCGTCGTCGTCGATGCTCTGGACGGCGGCACCGGTCTTGATCGTGACGCCGAGCTTCTTGTACTGCTTCTCGATCTCCTTGGAGACGTCCGCGTCCTCGTTGGGCAGCGCACGGTCGAGGAACTCGACGATCGTGACGTCCACTCCGTAGTTCTTCAGGACGTACCCGAACTCCATGCCGATCGCGCCGGCACCGACGATGAGGATCGACTCCGGGAGATCGCGGGTGAGGATCTGCTCCTCGTAGGTGACCACGTTCTCGCTGAGCGAGGTGCCCGGCAGCAGCTTGGTGGTGGAACCGGTGGCGATGATGGCGTTGTCGAACGTCACCGTCTCCGTCCCGCCCTTGGACAGCTCGACCGAGAGGGTGTTGGCGTCGGTGAACGACCCCTTGCCGTCGTACTCGGTGATCTTGTTCTTCTTCATCAAGAAGTGAACGCCCTTGACACGCCCGTCCGCGACCTTGCGGCTGCGGTCATAGGCTGCGCCGAAATCGAAGGACGCCTCTCCCGAGATGCCGAACGTCTTGGCCTCTTTCGTGAAGAGATGCGCAAGTTCGGCATTGCGGAGAAGTGCCTTGGAGGGGATGCAGCCGACGTTCAGGCACACACCGCCCCAGTACTTCTGCTCGATGATGGCGGTGCTCAATCCCAGCTGTGCCGCGCGGATAGCAGCGACGTACCCACCGGGACCGGCTCCGAGGACAACGACGTCATAGTGTGAGGTCACGGTTGTTCAGGGTAGTCCCGTCCGGAATCGCTGTCGCCACGCGGTCGTATTACCCATGAGTAGCCTCACCCGTCACACCTTTGCCGCCGCGACCAGGCATGACACCGCCTGCAAGAATGGCGCCATGACGGATCCCTTCCTCTGGCTCGAAGATGTCACCGCGGAACGGTCGCTCGACTGGGTGCGGGAGCGCAACGCCCGCACTCTCGCCGAGTACACCGAGACCGCCGAGTTCTCCGGGCTCGAGAGCCGGATCCTGGACGTACTCGACACGGACGACCGGATCCCCTACGCCGGCATGCGCGGCGAGTATCTGTACAACTTCTGGCGCGACGGCGACCACAAGCGCGGCATCTGGCGGCGCACCACGCTCGAGCAGTACCGCACCGAGAACCCCGAGTGGGACGTCCTGCTCGACGTCGACGCCCTCGCCGAACGGGAGGGTGAGAACTGGGTGTGGGCCGGGGCCAGCGTGCTGCGACCCGAGCAGTCGCGCGCCCTTTTGTCGTTCTCGCGCGGTGGCGCCGACGCGTCCGTGGTGCGCGAATTCGACATCGAGAAGCGCGAATTCGTCGGCGGTGACCACGCATTCGACGTCCCCGAGGCGAAGACCAGCATCAGCTGGATCGACAAGGACACCGTGTACGTCGGGACCGACTTCGGTGAAGGCTCGATGACCGATTCCGGCTACCCGAGAATCGCGAAGCGCTGGCATCGCGGCACCCCGATCACCGAGGCGGTCACCGTCTTCGAGGGCGAGACCACCGACGTGTCCGTCGGCGCCTCGTACGACGACACTCCCGGATACGAGCGGCACTTCGTCGGCCGGTCCATGGACTTCTACAATTCCGAGCGCTACCAGCTGCTCCCGGACGGCTCGAAGGTCCGGATCGAGACCCCCGACGACGCGGGCTCGTCCGTGTACCGCGACTGGTTGACCATCCGTCCGCGCACCGACTGGGACGTGGACGGCACCGTCTACCCGGCCGGGTCGCTGCTCGCCGCGAACTACGCCGACTTCCTCGCCGGGTCACGCGAGCTGACGCCACTGTTCACCCCGGACGAGCACACATCACTGGAGCAGGGAACGTGGACCCGGAACCACCTCCTCCTCGTGCGATTGTCGGACGTGCAGACCAAGCTGTCGGTGCTCACACCGAACGACACCGGGTGGGAGGAGAAGCCTCTCGACGGCGTACCGGAACTCACGGCGAGCGGGATCATCAGCACCGACCCCCGCAACAGCGACAGCTTCTTCGTCAACTCCAGCGGATTCACGACGCCGGCGACGCTGCTGTACGGCACGGTCGGCGGACCGCTCGAACCCGTCAAGCAGGCGCCGTCGTTCTTCGACGCGGACGGCATGTCGGTGTCGCAGCACTTCGCGGTGTCCGACGACGGAACCGAGATCCCCTACTTCGTAGTGCGCCGTGACGACGTCACCGGGCCCTGCCCCACCATGCTGTACGGATACGGCGGCTTCGAGAACTCGATGGTCCCGGGGTACAGCGGTTCGGTCGGGTTCGCGTGGCTCGAACGCGGCGGCGCGTACGTGGTGGCGAACATCCGCGGCGGCGGCGAGTACGGCCCGTCATGGCACACCCAGGCGGTGCGGGAAGGTCGCCACAAGGCGTTCGAGGACTTCGCCGCGGTCGCTCGCGACCTCGTGGCCCGGGGCGTCACGACGTCGAAGCAGCTCGGGATCCAGGGCGGCAGCAACGGCGGACTCCTCATGGGCGTCATGCTCACCCGCTACCCGGAACTGTTCGGGGCGATCGTGTGCCAGGTTCCGCTCCTCGACATGAAGAGGTACCACCTGCTGCTCGCCGGGGCGTCGTGGATGGCCGAGTACGGCGATCCAGACAACCCCGACGACTGGAAGTTCATCAGCGAGTACTCGCCGTATCAGAACACCGACGCGACCGCGGACTACCCGCCGATCCTCGTCACCACGTCCACCCGCGACGATCGCGTCCACCCCGGCCACGCCCGCAAGATGACGGCGCTGCTCGAGGAGCAGGGCCACGAGGTCTGGTACTACGAGAACATCGAGGGCGGGCACGGCGGGGCCGCGGACAACGCCCAGGCCGCGTTCAAATCGGCGCTCACGTTCACGTTCCTGTGGGAGCAGCTCACCCGCCCGTGACGCACCGGTCAGGTGTGGTCGCGGACCCACTCGACGATCCGGTCGACGGTGCCGGCCGGGTCGCGGATCCAGCCGTTGTGGCCCAGCGGCTCCGGCTGGTGCCACTGCGTGACGTCGGCGTTGGGGAGTTTCGCGAGGAGGTTCTTCGCCGAGGATTCCGGAGCCAGATCGTCTCCTTCGACGGTCACGGACAGCACCGGAAGTTTCAGCCGGGCGATGCGTTCCTCGTAGTCGATGTCGGCGCCGTCGGGTTCGATCCTGCCGGTGCGGGCGAATCGCGACCAGTCGGTGATCAGCGCCTTCGACTGCCGCCCGAACCCGCCGATGTCGAGTTTGTCGCCGGGCCAGAACCCCGCCAGGTTGGCGGTCATCGACATCGCCGCGGCGCCCACCAGCATCCGAGGGGCGTGTATCCCTGGGAATCCCCGGTGATACGGCGACCCGGACGCGACGAGCACGATCCCGCCGAGCCGGCCGCGGATCCGGGCCGCGTACATCACGCCGAGCTGACCACCCATGCTGTGTCCCAGCAGGAAGGGCGTCGCGGCGGGAAAACGCTCCCGCACCACTTCGAAGATCGCGGGGAAGTCCAGAGCCACCAGTTCGTGGTAGCCGTACGTGCTGGTGCTGCTCGGACGGGGACGGCTGTCGCCCTGGCCACGGAGTTCGCCGATCGCCGCGTTGAACCCCCGGGACACGAGCTCGTCGGCGAAGGGTTCGTAGTAGCCGGCGGGAATTCCCAGGCCGGGAAACACCACGATGACGGGGGCCTCGTCCGGACCGGGAAACAGGCGAACCGGAGTGGTGGTTCCGTCGGGCATCTGGATCGGTACTGTCTCCACTTCGTCAGACTAGACGGCTCGACCCCCGCAGATCCGGGATCTGCGGGGGTCGAGTCTCATCCGAGACCGGTGACTACAGGCCGATCGACGCAGCGAGCATCGGCCACGACTTGTGCAGGTCTTCTTCCCAGTACGACCACGAATGCGTCCCGACGGGCCGGAAGTCGAAGGTGGCGGGAATCTGCAGTTCATTCAGCTTGTCCGCGAGCGCGTGGGTGCACTGGTTGGTGGCCGCCTCGATGGCGCCGCCGAGGAGGATCTGGTTGGCGAGCGTGCCGACGTCGCCGTTGATCCCCGGTCCGTTCAGCTGGTCGCCGGGCCCGGGCAGTCCGGATCCGTTGCTGACGTAGATGTCGAGTCCGCGCAGCTTCTCCGCGTTGACGTACGGGTCGTTCGCCGTCCAGCCGGGGCCGTCTTCCGGCCCCCACATGTTGGAGGTGTCGCCGCCGCCGCGGCCCTCGACGACCAGCCGCACGTACGTGCGGCCGGGGTCCGTGCTGGTCATCGCGCAGCCGCTGTAGGCGCCGACGCTCTCGTACAGGCCGGGAGCCGACTGTGCCAGGCTCAGCACCGAACTGCCCGCCATCGAGATACCAGCGATCGAGTTGACGCCGTTGGTGCCGAGCGCGGAATCGACGATCGGCGGAAGTTCCTGCGTGAGGAACGTCGTCCACTTGTTGTTGCCCAGTTCCGGGTCGGTCTGCTCCCAGTCCGTGTAGTAACTGAACGCGCCCTCCATCGGAGTGACCACGTTGACGTTCTTGTCGGCGAAGAAGCCGACGACATCGGTCCTGGCCTGCCACGTGGCGGAGTCCTCGCCGCCGCCCGCCCCGTTGAGCAGGTACAGCGTGGGCCTCGGTTCGCTCGTGTCCGCGGGGGTGATGACCCGCAGCGGGATCTCCCGGTCCATGGAGGCCGAGTACACCTGCATGGTCAACTGCCGGTCGTCGATCTCGTCGGTGCTCACCAGGTGGGAACCACCGTCCGCGACAGTGGCATCTCCGGTGGGATCGGCGGAAGCGGACGCCTGGACTCCGAGGCACGGAATCGCCGCCGTCAGGGCGACCGCGAGCGCAAGCCGCACCCCGTACCTACCCGCTGCAGTGCGGTTGACCATCGTTCTCCTTCGCTGCGACGTCACCTGCCCGACTCCGAAGAGGCGAGAGCTGGAGCCCACATGATGTCATGTGGACTCCAGCTCTCGTCGAGAAGTGGGGCCGAAACGGAGTGCCCCTATCCTTCGACGGACCCGAGGAAGCCGATGAGGGTGGTGAGTGCGTCGAGCAAGGACGTAATGATGGTCGACATATTTCTTACTCCTTTTGGCGATTCAGCGGATTCGAAATCCCCCACCTTCAGGGGCTCCGTCATTTGTACCCGAGTTTTTACGTCGAATAAGCACAAAGTGGTAAACATTTGCAATCGTTGACTTAACGACGAACCCGCAAATCAGCACTGGTTACTTCTCAATTATCTTCAGGACATGCTCATTTACCTGCGGATATGCGGTGACTAGGATCTCCGGATCCACGTTCTCGTAATCGAAGAGCGACAGAACATACCTCGCTGCATTGTTTCCGGACTTTTTCTTGCCACTGCCCTTGAATTCTCCTGCGGAGTAACGAGGCGTGGACGAATTCGAGCATCTCCTTTTGCCCGGTGAACGCATCCTCTTTGCCTCGCAATTCATAATTAGATGGCAAAAGTTTCAATCTTGGCATCTAATTGACCCCAAGTGTGGGATATCGAGTTTTTCGGCGCGGCGCGGACACGGAGGGCGATCGACTCGAGGCACGAGCATCCGGCGGCATGGAGCGGGCGCTCAGGGTGAAAGACCAGGGTCGAGATCGGGGTACATCCCGATGTGCCGGCAGGTACCGCCGAACAGAATGGACGCATGACATTCGACAGCAACACTCCCCGCCAGTTCACCCGTTCCGACAACCAGAAGATGCTCGCAGGCGTCTGCGGCGGCATCGCCGAATACTTCTCGGTGGACGTCAACCTCGTCCGTCTGCTCACCGTGGTCGCCACGCTGGTCACCGGCGGCACCGCAGCCCTCGTCTACCTCGCCGCCTGGATGCTGATGCCTGCCGGACACTGACACCGACCCAGGCGGCAGCACCGAAAAGCACTGTGGCCGTGGAAAGAATCCACGGCCACAGACAAGAAAGAGCCCGGGACACCAGATGGTGTCCCGGGCTCTTTCGGAGCACTTCGTGCCCGTGCGTGGTGGGCGAGTCCGGGGACTCCTCAACCACTCACGGGAGGCGTAGCCGCCTTTAGAAGTCCATACCGCCCATGCCGCCGGTCGGGTCGCCCACGGGCGCTCCGGCCTTCTCCGGCTTGTCGGCGACGACGGCCTCGGTCGTCAGGAACAGAGCCGCGATGGACGCTGCGTTCTGCAGCGCGGAGCGGGTGACCTTGACCGGGTCGTTGATGCCGGCTTCGAGCAGGTCGCCGTACTCGTTGGTCGAGGCGTTGAGGCCGTGACCTGCGGGCAGGTTGCGAACCTTCTCGGCAACGACGCCGGGCTCGAGGCCCGCGTTGAAGGCGATCTGCTTCAGCGGTGCTTCGAGGGCGACGCGAACGATGTTCGCACCGGTGGCCTCGTCACCTTCGAGCTTCAGGTCGTCGAGCGCGGGAGCCGACTGCAGCAGAGCCACGCCACCACCGGCGACGATGCCCTCTTCGACGGCAGCCTTGGCGTTACGCACGGCATCTTCGATGCGGTGCTTGCGCTCCTTGAGCTCCACCTCGGTGGCAGCGCCGGCCTTGATGACTGCAACGCCACCGGCCAGCTTGGCCAGGCGCTCCTGCAGCTTCTCGCGGTCGTAGTCGGAGTCGCTGTTCTCGATCTCGGCGCGGATCTGCGCCACGCGACCGGCGATGGCCTCGGGGTCTCCCGCGCCTTCGACGATGGTGGTCTCGTCCTTGGTGATGACGACCTTGCGTGCCTGGCCGAGCAGCTCGAGTCCGGCGGTCTCCAGGGAGAGGCCGACCTCTTCGCTGATGACCTCGCCACCGGTGAGGATGGCGATGTCGGCGAGCTGAGCCTTGCGACGGTCACCGAAGCCGGGGGCCTTGACGGCCACGGACTTGAAGGTGCCACGGATCTTGTTGACCACCAGGGTGGACAGGGCTTCGCCCTCGACGTCCTCGGCGATGATGACCAACGGCTTGCCGGACTGGATGACCTTCTCCAGCAGCGGCAGCAGGTCCTTGACCGTGGAGATCTTGGAGCTCACGAGCAGGATGTACGCGTCCTCGAGGACGGCTTCCTGACGCTCCGGGTCGGTGGCGAAGTACGCCGAGATGTAGCCCTTGTCGAAGCGCATGCCCTCGGTGAGCTCGAGCTGCAGGCCGAAGGTGTTGGACTCCTCGACCGTGATGACGCCTTCCTTGCCGACCTTGTCCATGGCCTCGGCGATGAGCTCGCCGATGGACGGGTCGCCTGCGGAGATACCAGCGGTAGCAGCGATCTGCTCCTTGGTGTCGATCTCCTTGGCGGTCTCGAGCAGACGCACGGTGACGGCCTCGACGGCCTTCTCGATGCCGCGCTTCAGACCCAGCGGGTTGGCGCCGGCAGCGACGTTGCGGAGACCCTCACGGACGAGAGCCTGGGCGAGAACGGTAGCGGTGGTGGTTCCGTCGCCGGCGACGTCGTCAGTCTTCTTGGCGACCTCCTTGACCAGCTCGGCACCGATCTTCTCGTAGGGGTCCTCGAGCTCGATCTCCTTGGCGATGGAAACACCATCGTTGGTGATCGTGGGGGCGCCCCACTTCTTCTCGAGCACGACGTTGCGACCCTTGGGGCCCAACGTCACCTTGACTGCGTCGGCGAGGGCGTTGAGTCCCCGCTCGAGGCCGCGACGGGCCTCTTCGTCGAACGCGATGATCTTGGCCATTGCGAAGTGATCCTCCGGATTGGGGGTGACACACAAGGCGACCGCTAGTCGGGTCGCCTCATTTACGCCTTCGGCCGAGTTCGGTGCCCGCGACGGACGACCAGGGGTGTCTTTGGTTCCCGGTCTCACCGTCCCGACCTGGCACTCACGCGTCGTGAGTGCCAAGTGCATTTTTAGCACTCGGACAGGGTGAGTGCAAGGTCGGGACGGAACCGGTGCGCCCGGGCGATCAGCGCATCGCGCAGACCTGGCCGGTGTTCACGTTGAACGCGAGGGACAGGGCACCGACGCAGTCGACGCCGTTCGCATCGGCAGTCGCGCCCGAACCCCAGCCGGCGATCGCGACGGTGGTGGTGCCGTCGGCCGCACCGGAGCGAGCGATGCCACCGCCGAGCGCGAGCGCGTAGGCCTGACCCGAGCCGGTCGACGCACCGAGCGACGTTCCGTATCCGTTGGCGTACGTCGTGGCGCCGCTGTGTCCGTTGGCGACACTCACCGCGGTGCCGCTGTCCGCGGCCATCGCGTGGGCAACGCCGGCCTCGGACGCCTTGGCGCCGCAACTCGCGGTGTCCGACACCTGGACGTCGTTGGCCGACGGCGGGGAGACACAGTTGACGGGGGCGGCACCGGCGACGCCCGCACCGGCCACCGAGATTCCCGCCGCGACGCCCAGACCCACGGCCATAGCCGCTCCCACGCGTGCCAGCCGTCGGCCGAACAGAGTCGAGATACGAGTACGAGATACCGAGGCGGTCGAGGTGACGGGCGTGGAGACAGCGAGCATGGAAGCTCCTTCTGGGAACGACGAATTGGAGGATTCGCCGCGAGAGTACCCGCTCGCGGCCGGTTAGTCCCGGACCGCGGTCAGGCGAGTTCGTCGAGGAGCTTCGGCAGCTGCGCGACGGAGTCGACCACGTGGTCCGGTCGCTGCGGGGCGAGGTCCAGAACCGACTGGCGGAACTTGCCCGTCCGCACCAGAACGCCGGTCAGTCCCACCCGCTGCGCGGCGAGGACGTCATTCGTCAGATCGTCACCGACCATCACTGTCACGTCCGGTTCCGTGCCCATCAGATCGGTGGCGGTGAGGAACGCCGCGAGCGACGGCTTGCCCACCGACACGACGTTGGTTCCCGCGACCTCTTCCATACCGGGCAGATACGTGCCCGTGTCGATGCGCAGCCCGTCGTGGGTGGCCCATGTGGTGGCCCGGTGCATCGCGACGACGGGGACGCCGTCGAGCATCAGCTCCACCACGCGGCTCAGAGCGTCATGCGTGAATTCCGGCCCGGCGCCACCGAGGATCACCACCTCGGGGTCCTCGTCGTCCAGTTCGATCCCGGACAGATCGGCCACGATGTCGCCGCTGTTGAGGACCCAGGCCCGCGCCCCGGGGTAGGTCGACCGGACGTACTCCGCGGTGAGCCGGGCCGCCGTGACGATCTCGCCGGAGTCGGCCTCGATGCCCGCCGAACGGAGGGCGTCGGCGATCTCGTCGCACGTCCGGGACGTCGTGTTGGTGAGGTAGGCGCACGCGAGTCCGCGCTCGCGCACCTCCCGCACCGCCGCCGCGGCCCCGTCGATCGGATGCCACGAAGTAACCAGAACCCCGTCTATATCGAGCAGGACACCCTCGACCCCAGCCATGACAGGAGCCTATCCGCGCGGCTCGGACGGTGTCACTGCCGAGCCCGGCTCGGACGGTGTCACTGCCGAGCCCGGCAGACGAGGACGGGGCAGGGAGCGTGGTGCACCAGATTCTGGCTGACGGATCCGAGCAGGGCACCCATCACCTTGCCCCGGCCGTGGCTTCCGACCACCAGCAGTTGCGCCGTCGTCGCGTGCCGCAGGAGGACGTCGGCGGACACCCCCTGTGTCGTCACCTCGTTCACCGGCACGTCCGGGTACTCGTCCCGGATGCCGGCGAGGCATTCGGACACGACGGCCTTCTCCCCTTCCTCGTAGGCGGTCCAGTCCACGTACTTCGACGCATGGGCGAGGCCGTGCTGCTTCTCACCGCTCCACGCGTGCACCACGTCCAGACCCACGCCGAACGCGGACGCGAGTGCGAACGCCTCCTCGACGGCCTTCTCGCTGACCTGGCTGCCGTCCACGCCGACGACGATCGGTCGGGTGTCCGGTGAGGCCGTCGCGGGCGCTCCCCGGACGACCGCGACGGGACTGTGCGCGTGGTTGACCGTCCGGAGCACCGTGGACCCGAGGAGGTAGTCGGTGACCGCGCCGGCACCCTGCGCGCCGAGCGCCACGATCCGCGCCGCCCTCGACAACTCGATCAGGTGGGACGCCGCCGACCCGGATCGGACGTCGCGCTCGACGGCGAGTCCGGGGTGGTCCTGCAGGACGGCAGCGGTGGTGGCGTCGAGCATCGAGTTGCCGTCCTCGCGCAGTTCCTGGATGAACTGGGCGTCGATCATCATCGCGGTGCCGTTGTAGAACGTGGCCTCGTCCGGGTAGGTGTGGGCGAGCAGGAGTGGGGCGTCGAGCCGGACCGCCGTGCCCGCGGCCCAGCGCGCCGCGTCGAGCGCGGCGCGTGAACCATCGATACCGACGACCACGGGCGCCCCTGCATGTTCGCTCATATCTCTCTCCCTCTACGGCTCGAGAACTGCTGCACCGCTGAACTTTCCGCCGGCCAGGTCGCGCAGGGCCCGGTCGGCGCGGTCGAGTGGGTACGGGTGGATGTCGATACTCAGCCGGTGTTCCGCTGCGATGCGCAGGAATTCGACGGAATCCGAACGGGTATTGGCGGTGACGCTGCGGATCTGCCGTTCCCGGAACAGATGCTTCTGATACTCGAGCGCGGGAATGTCGGTGAGGTGGATCCCCGCGACCGCGAGGGTGCCGCCGTCGGCGAGCGCCTCCATCGCCACGGGCACCAGATCGCCTACCGGCGCGAACAGAATCGCGGAGTCGAGGGGTTCCGGCGGCACGTCGCGCACACCCTGCACGGACGTCGCCCCGAGTCGCTGCGCCAGCGCACGGGCCTCCGCCCCACGCGTCATGACGTGCACGCGGGCGCCGCGGATCGACGCGACCTGGGCGGTGAGGTGCGCGCTGCCGCCGAACCCGTAGACGCCCAGTGCGCCGCCGTCGGGGACCGTGGCACGTTCGAGTGCCCGGTAGCCGATGATCCCGGCGCACAGCAGGGGTGCGAGTTCGGCGTCCGAGTAGCCCTCCGGCAGGTGCAGCGCGTAGTCGGCCGGGACCGTCGCGAATTCGGCGTATCCGCCGTCCGCGTCCCATCCCGTGTACTGCGACTGCCTGCACAGGTTCTCCGCGCCGCGCAGGCAGGCCGCGCAGTGTCCGCAGGTGTGACGCAGCCAGGCGATTCCCACCCGGTCGCCGACAGCGAAGGACCCCGACACCGAATCGCCCAGTGCGGCAACCTCCCCCACCACCTCGTGGCCGGGAATCACCCGGGGCCGGTGCACGGGCAGGTCCCCTTCGGTCACGTGCAGGTCGGTGCGGCACACTCCGCACGCCAGCACCTTCACGAGAAGTTCGCCCGTTCCCGGCTCGGGAACCGTCTCGCGTCCGAGTTCCACCGGGTGGCCCGCGACGGGGCCCGGCGCGACCACGCGCCACGCGGCCATCGTTCCGGTTCCGCCCTGCGCCGCCGCCATACCCCCACAATGCCCGTGCGGGGTGGCCACCGCCAGGACCAGGAGGCCCGTGTCTCGAGGACACGGTGTCGCCGCGAAGACCGGGCCGGACCGTCCCCGGCAACTAGGCTCCCAGGCATGGACCTGCGCGGTGAAGACCTGTTCACGGTGGCGGGGTCGCTGGCCGAGCTGATCGGCGCGCCGATCACGATCGAGGACGAGAACTCGACGGTTCTGGCCTATTCGAGCGGCGAGCAGGCCGTGGACCAAGCCCGCATCGAGACCATTCTGGGACGGCAGGTGCCCGGGAAGTATCGGCAGCTCCTCGCGGACGCCGGCGTCTTCGAGCGCCTGCACCGCGACACCGACGTCTTCTACGTGGACATGCGGATGCCGAACATGACTCCCCGCGCGGTGATCGCGGTGCGGGACGCGGGACGGTCGGTCGGGTCCATCTGGGCGGCGATGACGTCCGCCCCCACCCCGGAACAGGAATCGATCCTGCGGTCCGCGGTGCCTGTCGTCGCAGAGCACATCGCGGCGGAGCGCGAACGGGTGGACGTGACGCGCCGGATGCAGGTGGATCGGGTGCGTGCGCTGATCAACGGCGGCGAGCCCGCCTTCCGCGCCGCCGACGACCTCCGGTTGGAGGGAAGGCTGACCGTCGCGGCGGCCGCCCCGGTCACGATCGGGCGCTCGCTGCCGTCCGGTTTGCTCGCCTCCCTCGGCCTGTACCTCGACACGTTGGCGGTCGATTCGGTCGCCGCCCAGCTCGACGACGTCATCTACGTGGTCATCGCCGCGTCGGAGAAGGACGTCCGGCGCCTCGCCGAGAACTTCCTCGGTCGCGCCCGCAGCGGGGCGGCGTTCGTGGTCGCCGTCGGACGCGAAGTGACGACGGCCAGCCAGGCTCACCTGTCGCGAGGGGACGCCGACCGGGTCCTCACCGTCCTGCAGCACGCCCGGTCCGGCGGTGTCGTCGGGACGATGCGGGACAGTCTCGCGTCCGTGCTGGCGTTGCGTGTCGCGGACATCTTCGACGGCCTGGGCGAGCTCACCCCGCTCGCCGCGCTCACCCGGCACGACGAGCAGCACGGGACCGATCTCGTGGCCACGGCCCGCGCCTTCCTTACCCACGGCGGCGACGTCGCCGATGCGGCGGCCGCGCTGCACGTGCACCCCAACACCCTGAGGAACCGGCTGCGACGCTGCGTCGATTCGTGCGACGTGGACCTCTCCGACGCGGACACCCGGCTCATCCTGATGTTGCACCTGAAGCTGACGGGACTGCGGGCCATGTGACCCCTGGCCGATTGCACAGGGGGCACTGTCGGGGACTGGCCGAACGGCTACTCCCCCGGCGCCGTCGCCGACCCATGATGGAGTCATGAGCACAGTGAAGCGCCCTGACCACGTCGCGATCGTCGGAGCAGGCGTCGTCGGATTGTCCACGGCATGGTTCCTCCAGGAGCGCGGCGTGCGCGTCACGGTCGTCGACCGTGAGAGTGTCGCGTCGGACGCGTCCTGGGGCAACGCGGGTTGGCTCGCACCGGCATTGACGCTGCCGCTGCCCGAGCCCTCCGTGTTGAAGTACGGGCTGCGCGCAATGCTGAATCCGTCGTCGCCGGTCTACGTTCCCTTCACGACCGATCTGCGCCTGGTGCGTTTCCTCGTCGGCTTCGCCCGGCACTGCACGCCCTCCCGGTGGGAGGACGCGATGAAGGTGTACGCCGAGGTCAACCGGATCTCCCTGGGCGCCTACGACGAACTCGCGGACGGCGGCGTGCGGGAGCACACGCATCTCGCCGACCCGTTCCTCACCGCGTTCAAGTCGGACGAGGACCGCGAAACGCTCGTCGACGAGTTCCGTCACGTCGAGGCCGCAGGCGGCGAGGTCGAGTACGACCGCGTCGACAGGGACGAGATCCATTCTCTCGAGCCGAGTCTCGGCGACGGCGTGCACTCCGGTCTGAGGCTGCGCAACCAGCGCTTCATCGACCCGCCGCGCTTCGTGCACTCACTCGCCGACGCCGTCCGGGCCCGGGGCGGCGACATCAGGTCCGGTTTCGACGTGGCCGCTGTGCAGGATCGAGGACGGTCGGGGGTCAGCCTGGTCTCGGCCACCGGCGACGCGGTCGCCGCCGATGCCGTCGTCATCGCCAGCGGCGCACGCCTCAATGCTCTCGCCCGCCCGTTCGGTGTCCGCGCCCTGGTACAGGCCGGCCGCGGCTACAGCTTCAGCGTCCAGCCCGAGCAGATGCCGAAGAACCCGATCTACTTCCCCACCCAGCGAGTGGCGTGCACGCCGCTGCACGACCGTTTCCGTGTCGCCGGAATGATGGAATTCCGCAGTCCCGACGCACCTCTCGACCCGCGTCGGGTCCGGGCGATCATCGAGGCCGCGACGCCCATGTTCACCGGCATCGACTGGGAGTCGCGTCAGGAGGAGTGGGTCGGATCCCGGCCCTGCACCACCGACGGACTTCCGCTCGTCGGCGCCACCCGCTCCCCCCGCGTGCACGTGGCGGGCGGTCACGGAATGTGGGGCATCGCCCTGGGCCCGCTCACCGGGCGCATGATGGCCGACTCCATGACCGGCGGCGAGGTTCCCGGCGTCATGCGGCATTTCGACCCGCTGCGCTGAGCGCGGCTCAGGAACGAGCTGCCCAGAATCTGCGCAACTCGACGACCAGTTCGCGCGAACGTTCGTCGGGGAAGAACAACTTGCCACCCCGGATCTCCACGACTTCCCGTGCTCCCGGGATGAGGTCGCGCAGCCAGTAGGCCCACTTCGTCCGGAAGAACCTGTCTCCGGTGCCCCACACGACGAGTGTGGGGACCTCGAGTGCCGCGAGGTCCGGCTCGACCGCGAGTAGGTCGCGTGGATGGAGGGACGCGATCCAGCGCTGGAAGAGCAACGCTCGGCCGTGGGTGCCGAGGAGCGGCTCGACGTACGAGGCCACGACTTCCTCCGGCAGTGATCGCACGTTCTGATACCCACTGCCGTACAACAGTTTACGAGCCCTCGACACGTTCCTCGCCAGTGGTGGCGCAATCCGGGCGAGCAGTCCCGCCCGCGCGAGCAGCACGGCGGGAAGGAACGCCTTCGGCGGCACGTTGTCATGGGTTTCGCAGTTCGTCAACGTCAGCGACGACAACCTGTCGGGGTGCCGGGCCGCGAAGATCTGCGCGACCGCTCCGCCGGTATCGTTGGCAACCACGTCGACCTCGAGCAGCCCCAGGGCGTCGCACGTGGCCGCGACGACGTCGGCGAGTGCGCCCAGCGTGAAGTCCTGATCGGGCGCGGCGGGGGTGTGACCGTGCAGCGGAAGGTCGAGGGCGACGCACCGTCTATCTCCCTCGAGCTGACTGATCACGTTGCGCCAGAGGTAGCCGGAGGTCCCGACGCCGTGGATGAAGAACGCCACACGGCCGGTGCCGGAATCGAAGTAGCTGACCGGACCACGGTCCGTGCCGACGGTCTTCCTGCGTGTGTCGAACTCCGCGAGAGTCATGAGGACCATCTCCTGCATTCCACGGTAGTTCGCAAGACTCGCGACATCAACGGAGCCGTCGAGCGCCCCGGTCAGTCCAGCTTTCCCACCACCGACTCCGCGCTCGCGACCAGCGCGCCGGACGAGGCGAGGGTGACTGCGGCCTCGATCTCCGGCGCGAGGTGACGGTCGGTCCCCGGTCCGGCGACGTGCTCACGGATCGTGTCCCGCACCGCACCCGTCGCCGGTGACGGTGCGAGCGGGGCACGCAGGTCGAGCGCGCGAGCCGCTGTCAACGCCTCGATGGCGAGCACCCGGGTCAGTCCGTCGATGGCCCGGCGCAGCTTCCGGGCCGCCGACCACCCCATCGACACGTGGTCCTCCTGCATCGCCGACGACGGAATCGAGTCCACACTCGCCGGCGCCGCCAGCCGCTTCAGCTCCGAGACGATCGCCGCCTGGGTGTACTGCGCGATCATGTGGCCGCTGTCCACCCCGGGGTCGTCGGCCAGGAACGGGGGCAGCCCGTGATTGCGGGCCACGTCGAGGAAGCGGTCGGTGCGGCGCTCGCTCATGCTCGCCACATCCGCGACGACGATCGCCAGGAAGTCCAGCACGTACCCGACCGGCGCCCCGTGGAAATTGCCGTTCGACTCCACCCGCCCGTCCAGCGTCACCACCGGGTTGTCGATCGCGCTCGCCAGTTCCCACGACGCCACCCGCTCGGCGTGCGCGAGCGTGTCCCGCGCCGCCCCGGCGACCTGCGGGGCGCACCGCAACGAGTAGGCGTCCTGCACCACGGTGCAGGACGGATTGGCGTGACTCTCGACGATCTCCGAGCCGGCGAGCAACCGGACCATGTTCGCGGCGGCGTGGGCCTGTCCGGGGTGCGGCCGGAGCGCCTGCAGGTCCGGGGCGAACACCCGGTCGGTGCCCAGCAGCGCCTCCACGCTCATCGCCGCCGTGACGTCGGCCAGTCGGAGGAGCCCGTGCAGGTCCTCGCACGCCAGCAGCAGCATGCCGAGCATGCCGTCGGTGCCGTTGATAAGGGCGAGACCCTCCTTCTCCTCGAGCACGACGGGTTCGATGCCGGCAGCGGACAGTGCCGTCGCCGCGGGCACGAGTGCTCCGTCCGCATCCCGCACCGTGCCCTCACCGATCACCGCGAGCGCGACATGGGCCAGCGGCGCCAGATCGCCCGAGCATCCGAGGCTCCCGTATTCGTGGACCACGGGTGTGATGCCGGCCGACAGGAGCGACGCGTACACCTGCGCGACTTCCGGCCGCGCGCCGGTCCTGCCGGTGGCCAGGGTCGACAGCCGCAGCAGCATCAGCGCCCGCACCACCTCGCGTTCCACCTCGGGGCCGTTTCCGGCGGCATGCGAGCGGACCAGGCTGCGCTGCAGCTGCGTCCGGAGCGCAAAAGGTATGTGCCGGGTGGCGAGGGCCCCGAAACCCGTCGAGATCCCGTACACGGGCTTCGGGTCCTCGGCCTGCGCCTCGATGCGCTTCCGGGTTTCCGCCATGGCCGACATCGCGTCCCGTGAGATCCGCACCGGGGCGCCTCGACGCGCCACTCGGATCACTTCTTCGGCGGAGACCGCTCCGGTCCCGACCACGACAGACTCTTCGGCTCCCACAACCCCAGTCTCCCCCGGGGCCGGAAGGAGCGTGACGAGATTGCGGGAGCGACGACGGCGTCTACAACCGGCCGCGGAGAGCTTCCTCGATTTCGCGTGGCGTCATCAGACGTTCGAGTTTTTCACTCGGCCACGAGGACGGACGTCCTTGCAATCGGGCTGATTCGAGTAGAGGGAGAGGGCTGCGGTCCCACCGCAGGATCGAATGAACATTCACTACCGATCACTTCCGAACACCGACTCGACAACTTTCCATTTGCGCCATTGCACCGGCGACATTTCGTCGCGCTCTTGACTCATCGCCCATCGTGCCCCTTTGGTTACACGGTTTCGATGAGGCGCGCGGAAGTGCTGGAAAAACTGCGGTCGGAGGAGAATTCAGTGACCTACCGCACACAGCCCGGGCCCGAGCGCCTAGTATGGCGCCAAAGTAATTGTTACCTTACGTACCACCTTCCCTGACTGGAGACAGCCGATGGCAAACACCCTCGAAGCAAGCATCGACATCGACGCGACCCCGCAAGACGTGTGGGCCGTCGTGTCGGATCTGAAGCGGATGGGCGAATGGAGCCCCCAGTGCCGCACGATGCGCGTCCTCGGTGGCGTCGTCGAAGAGGGCACCAAAACCGTCAACATCAACCGCAAAGGCTTCCTCGTGTGGCCGACCACGTCGAAGGTCGTGAAGTTCCAGCCGAACAAGGCCATCGCGTTCCGGATCCTCGAGAACCGCACCATCTGGTCGTACGAACTCGAGCCGACAGCGGGCGGAACCAAGGTCACCGAGCGCCGCGAAGCCCCGACCGGGACGTCGAAGGTGTCTCAGTTCCTGGTCAAGACCGTCCTCGGCGGCAACGAGGACTTCGAGGTCGACCTCGTGAACGGCATGAACACCACCCTCGCCCGCATCAAGTCGGCAGCCGAGCGCACGTAGTCCGGTTGACCCTCGACCTGGTCGAGGCCCCAGCGTGGTCCGCATGGACACACCGGACGCCGTCATGGCGAGGATCGCGCAGGGGCAGGAACTGGCAGTAGCGGGTGACCGGGAGGGCGCCCGGCGCATCTTCGAGGAGGTGTGGGACGCCCTCGCCGGTCCCGGCGCCGACACACCGGACCCGTTGCACGTCGTCACGCTGGCCCACTACATGGCGGACGTCCAGACCGACCCCGTCGAGGAGCTGCGCTGGGATCTGCGAGCCCTCCACGCCGCCGACTCGCTGACCGACGACCGAGCTCGGCAGCACCACTCCTCGCTGCGGGTCGCGGGGTTCTACCCGTCGCTGCACCTCAACGTCGCGGCCGCTCATCACGCGCTCGGCCAGACGTCCGAGGCACGCCAGCATCTCGATCGGGCCACACAGAGCTGCGAACACCTCACCGACAACGGATACGGCCGGATGATCCGCGGGGCCGTCGAGCGACTCCGCGCAGAACTCGACGCCGAGGCTGTCGGACCGCAGGGGCAGAGTGAGCACCGTGCTCAGCATCGGTGAACTCGCCCGGGCGTCCGGTCTGTCGGTCAGCGCGCTGCGGTTCTACGACAAGGCGGGCGTGCTCACCCCGCACGCGGTCGACCCGCGGACGGGCTACCGCTGGTACGCCGACCGGCACGTGGACGCCGCGGTCCTCGTCGCCGCCATGCGCCGGGTGGGTGTGCCGGTGAAGGACATGGCGGCCGTGCTGAGCGGGACGGACGCCCACGGACTCCTCGACCGGCATCTCGGCCGGCTCGAGAAGGGGCTCGACGACGCCCGGCGCGAACTGACGAAAATTCACCGCCTGCTCGACGCGCGAGCGACCCGGGAGTGCACGGTCGTCCTCCGCACCACCGACCTCCTCACCGCGTTCGGCTCGGTGCGGTTCGCCGCCGACCCGCACTCGGACTTCCCGGTGTTGCGCGGCTGCCTTCTCGAAACGGACCACGACGTGCTGCGGCTCGTCACCACCGACCGCTACCGGCTGGCGGTGGGAACGGCGACCCTCCTCGAACCGCTGGACGAGCCGATCTCCGCCGTCGTCCCGTGCACGTTCCTGGACGACGCGGCCGGGCTGCTGCGTCGCCACGACACGGTGACCGTCGTCGTCGGCGCCGACAGCATCACCCTCCGCTGCGGCGGCGAACAGCTCGGCACCCGTCTCGTCGACGGTGCGTTTCCCGACCATCGCAGTCTGTCGCCCCTCGACCGCGGAATCGAGTACACCTTCTCCTCGGCGGACCTGCGCGCACTTCTCGCCGACGCCGGCGACCGGGTGGATCTCGGTGTTCTCGAGTCGGGCGAGATCGTCGTCGGCAGGCAGGGAACGGAGCAGCCCGTGCTCTTCCAGGTGCAGGTGAATGCCGGTTTTCTCCTCGAAGCCGTCGACGCGCTGCCGGGTGAGCAGTTGACGTTCCAGGTGGGTGAACCCATCACGCCCCTCGCCATCCGGCCACGATCGATTCACACATCGGACCCCGCGAGTGCGTACTCTCTCCTGATGCCGTTGCAGCCGGTAGCGCTCACGTAATCTGTGGGTGCGGCGCGATGGCGCGCAGGCAGCACGTCCGTCCGACACAGTTAGAGGAGCCCGTGGCACGCAAGCCCACACCCCCCGGAACCCAGCAACCCACGAGCGTCGGGCACATCCTCGACCTCGTCCGCGGAGCAGTTCCGCCCCTGCACCCGGCCGGGCTGCCCTTCGTCCTCGCACCCCTCGGTGTGGCCGTCCTCGGCCGCAAGCGCAAGTGGGTCCGGCGCGGAGCGCTGACCTCCGCCGCAGCGTGCGCCGCGTTCTTCCGGCATCCGCACCGCGTTCCGCCGAACCGCGTCGGCGTCGTAGTCGCACCCGCCGACGGCGAGGTCGCGCTCGTCGACTCCGCGGTCCCGCCGGCCGAACTCGACATGGGCACCGAGCCGCTCCCCCGGGTCAGCATCTTCCTGTCCGTGCTCGACGTGCACGTCCAGCGCAGTCCTGTCGGCGGTGAGGTCACGAAGGTCGTCCACCGGCCGGGCCAGTTCCTCTCCGCCGATCTCGCCGACGCCAGCGAGGTCAACGAACGCAACAGCATGCTGCTGCACACCCCAGAGGGCCACGACGTCGCCGTCGTGCAGATCGCCGGTCTGCTCGCCCGCCGGATCGTCTGCGACGCCAAGGTCGGCGACACCCTCCCGATCGGTGACACATACGGCCTGATCCGGTTCGGTTCCCGCGTCGACACGTACTTCCCGGCGGGCACCACGTTGCTCGCCGAGCGAGGGCAACGGACGATCGGTGCCGAGACCGTCATCGCTCAACTGCCGTGATCGCCAACGCGAAGCAACAGCGGAGAGGTCGACCCCAGCAGGCGGTCCGGCTCCTGCCGAGCGTGGTCACGATCCTCGCGCTGTGCGCGGGGCTGTCCGCCGTCAAGTTCGCGCTCGACGGCGACCTGGGAACAGCGTTGGCCATGATCGGTGCGGCCGCGGTCCTCGACTCGCTCGACGGCCGGATCGCGCGGATGCTCGACGCCACCAGCAAGATGGGTGCCGAACTGGATTCGCTCGCCGATTCCATCTCGTTCGGCGTCGCCCCGGCCCTCGTCCTCTACGTCACGCTGCTCGACGGTCAGAGTTTCGGCTGGATCATCGCCCTGATCTACGCGGTGAGCATCGTGCTGCGGCTGGCCCGGTTCAACACGCTCCTCGACGAGGACGACATGCCCGGCTACGCCAACGAGTACTTCACGGGTGTCCCGGCGCCCGCGGGTGCGCTGGTCGCGCTGACCCCGCTGGCTGCCGCGGCGCAGTGGGGCGACGGCTGGTGGTCGTCGTATCCCGTCGTCGTGGCGTGGACCGTGATCTCCGCGGCGCTGATCGTCAGCCGGATCCCCACACTCGCGCTGAAGACGGTGTCGGTGCCCCCGCACATGGCGGCCGGTCTGCTCGTCCTCGTGGCGCTCGCGGCGGCGGCTCTGGTCACCTACCCGTACATCCTGCTGATCGCGCTCGTCGCGGTGTACCTCGGGCACATTCCGTTCGCGGTCCACTCCAAGCGGTGGGTGGCCGCGCGACCCGAGACGTGGGACATCAAGCCGTCCGAGCGGCGGGCCATCCGGCGTCAGCCCGACGCCCGCGGCAGGCGATCCGCCGCACGGCTCGGACTGCGCCGTCCCCGGGCCCGATAGTTCGCTCCCGCACGTAGGCTCGACGGCGTGACCTCACCGGAACTCGCGCTCACAGTCCGACTGAACACCTCGGCCGCCGACACCCGGCGCGGCGTGGTCCGGCTGCATCCGGAAGCCCTGGCCGCGCTCGGCCTCCGCGAGTGGGACGCGATCGCCCTCGTCGGCGCGCGCCGCACCGCCGCGGTGGCGGGTCGCGCGCCCGCCGGAACCCCCACCGGGACTGCACTCCTCGACGACGTGACGCTGTCCAACGCCGGGCTGACGGAGAACAGCACGGTCGTCGTGACACCGGTGACGGTGTACGGCGGGAAGACGGTGACGGTCAGCGGGTCGAATCTGGCCGTCAACTCCGTCTCCGACGTCACCCTGCGTCACGCCCTGCTCGGCAAGGTCCTCACGGTCGGCGACACGGTGTCGCTGCTCCCCCGCGATCTGGGCCCCGGCACCAGCACCGCCCCCGCGACGCAGGCACTGTCCCGGACGTTCGGTGTCGCGTGGACATCGGAGTTGCTCACCGTCACCGGGGTCGACCCGGCCGGCGGTCCGGTGAGCGTGCAGCCCAACACCGCGGTCGGGTGGGGCGAGGGTGTGCGCGCAACGGTGTCCGCGGCCCCGACCCGGTTGCCCGCGCCGCCCGTCCGGCCCGCCGAGGAGGTGCCCCCGGTTCCGGTCGAGGACCTGGTGGGTGCCCACACGCAGGCAGCCAAACTCACCGAGTGGCTCGGACTGGCACTCGACGAACCCGAACTGCTCCGCAAGCTCGGGGCCTCACCCCATCTGGGTGTCCTGGTGACCGGGCCCGCCGGTGTCGGGAAGGCGACGCTCGCCCGAGCGGTACTCGCATCCCGGCGACTGGTCGAACTCGACGGGCCCAGTGCCGGCGCGTTGGAAGCCGACTCACGGTTGCAGCGGGTCACCGCGGCGGTCGACGCGATCCGCAGCGGCGGCGTCCTGCTGATCACCGACATCGATGCCCTGCTGCCTGCCACCCCGGAGCCGGTGTCCGCGCTGATCGTCGAACAACTCCGCCGCGCAGTCGACACCGTCGGGGTCGCGTTCGTGGCGACGTCGGCGCACCCGGAGTCGGTCGACGCCAGGTTGCGCGGGCAGGACCTGTGCGACCGTGAACTCACCCTGACCCTGCCCGACGGCTCCACCCGCCGGGCGCTGCTGGAACTGCTTCTGCGGAAGGTCCCCACCGACGGCATCGCCCTCGAGGCGATCGCGGCCCGCACACCGGGATTCGTCGTCGCTGACCTCGCCGCGCTGTGCCGGGAAGCGGCCCTGCGCGCCGCTTCACGCGCGGCCAGGAAACCCGTCGACCCGGCACTCACACAGGACGACCTGCTCGGCGCACTCGACGTCATCCGCCCGCTGTCGCGGTCGGGCAGCGAGGAACTCGCGATCGGCACCCTCACCCTCGACGACGTCGGGGACATGGTGGAGACCAAGCAGGCGCTGACCGAGGCGGTCCTGTGGCCGTTGCAGCATCCGGATTCGTTCGCCCGCCTCGGCGTCGATCCCCCGCGCGGAGTGCTGCTGTACGGTCCGCCCGGTTGCGGCAAGACCTATCTCGTTCGGGCGCTGGCAAGTTCGGGACATCTGAGTGTGCACGCCGTCAAGGGCGCCGAGCTGATGGACAAGTGGGTGGGCGCGTCCGAGAAGGCGGTCCGCGAACTGTTCCAGCGGGCACGGGATTCGGCCCCGTCGCTGATCTTCCTCGACGAGGTGGACGCCCTCGCGCCGCGGCGCGGCCAGAGCTCCGACTCCGGGGTGTCCGACCGGGTGGTGGCCGCCCTGCTCACCGAACTCGACGGCGTCGAACCGCTGCGCGACGTGGTGGTCGTCGGTGCCACCAACCGTCCCGACCTCATCGATCCCGCGTTGCTGCGCCCCGGCCGCCTGGAGCGGCTGGTGTTCGTGCCGCCGCCGGACGGCGAGGCCCGCCGCGCGATCCTGCGCACATCCGGGAAGTCGGTGCCCCTCGCCGACGACGTCGACCTCGACGCCCTCGCCGACGACCTCGACGGCTACTCGGCCGCCGACTGCTCGGCGCTGCTGCGGGAAGCCGCGCTGGCCGCCATGCGCCGGAACATCGACGCGGCCGACGTCACCGCGGCCGACGTGGCCGAGGCACGCGAAAAGGTGCGCCCCTCACTCGATCCCGAGCAAGTGGCGCACCTCGAGTCCTATGCGCTGTCGCGCCCGTGAGTACTTGTTAACCGCGGGCGGTTAAGAAGTACTCACGGGTCAGGACCAGCGGCCGAGCAGCGTGGCCGCGTGTGCGGCGAGGGCGGCCTGGAAGAACGGCCCGAAGCTCACCCGAGCGACGCCGAGCGGCCCGAAGCTCGCCGGATCGTCCTGATCGGGCAGACCGATGGCGTTGACGGGCAGCGGCAGCTCCGACGTGAGCCGCTTCTGGGTGGCGTCGTCGTGACGGCCCACGGGGTACAGCACGTCGGCCCCGGCCTCGGCGGCGAGCTTCAGCCGAGCGATCGCGCGGTCGACACGGTCGGACTCGTCGCCCACCTGCTTCACGAACAGGTCGGTGCGCGCATTCACGA
The DNA here is from genome assembly GCF_000014565.1 of Rhodococcus jostii RHA1. NCBI lineage: Bacteria > Bacillati > Actinomycetota > Actinomycetes > Mycobacteriales > Nocardiaceae > Rhodococcus > Rhodococcus jostii. The sequence continues at coordinate 2,275,055 of NC_008268.1, forward strand.
CCACGTGGACCCCGGCGGCGTCGGCCGCCTGCCGCAGCCCTCCGACGAAGTCGGCGTGCTCCTGCGGTTCGCGGAGACGCCCGCCCTCGCTGTGGACCGTGTCCTCGATGTTCAGGCCCACGGCTCCCGCGCCGATCAGACCTTCGATCAGCCGGGCGGGCTCGAGCCCGTATCCCGATTCGATGTCGACCGACAGCGGCAACTCCACCGCTGCGGTGATCTGCGAGATGCGGTGCAGCAGCTCGTCGAACGTGATCCCCTCGTTGTCGGGCTTGCCGATCGAGTCGGATACCGGGTGGCTTCCGACTGTCAGCGCCTGAAACCCAGCGGACACAGCCAGATTCGCGGACCAGGCATCCCACACGGTGGGCAGGATGACGGGGTTGCCGGGCTGGTGCAGCCCCAGCAGGGTGGTGGCCTTCTCGTTGATCGACGTCATAGGTGGGCTCCTCGCCTCGGTTGTATTCGATCGGAGTCGTTCTCGGGCACGCCTTCGGTGCCAACGCCGGGTTCGCCATTTCCATTCCTACCCGCTCGAGTACCGTGAGCGAATGGACTTCCGGGAACCTCTGTCGGCCGCAGCTGCTCTCGCGTCCGGTGCACTCGCCGGTTTCGTCCTCACCAATCCCCGCAACCGGGCCTGGACGATCAACGCGTCCGACCGGGAGATCGAGCGGTGGCTCAGCAGCCAGCCGACGGGTGTGGTGGTGGCTCTCGTTCTCGCCGTCGTCGCGGTGGCCGGTCTGCAACGGTCCGGCTCCCGGCGAGTGTCGTGGATCCTGGCGGCGGCGTGCGCGCTCGCCCTGATCGGCGCGCGCTGGGCGGTGCCGAATGCCGGCGGGGTCGACACGCTGATCGCCCTGCACTTCGCGAAGACCGCGACCGCCGGGTTCCTGCTCGGCGCGGCGGTCGCCGCGGTGTGGGGTCGCTGGGTGTCGCAGCTGGCGCTGACTCTCGGTGTCACGAGCGCGTTCCTTCTCGCGAGTGTGCAGCGACTGCCGCGCAGTGACACCGCGTATGTCGAGCCCGCGAGTATGAGCACCTCCGCGATCGGCGAACCCCCGCAGTGGCTGCTGCTCGGAGTTCTCGTGCTCGCGCTCGCATCGGCCGTGGTGGCGCGGTCGCAGTTCCGGGTGCAGCGTCCGGACCGGAAGACTCTGCTGACCGCGTTGGTCGGGGCCCTGGCTCTCGCCCTGCTCAACCGGTTGTTCGGGGCGTGGATCGACGATCAGGAATTCGGCGAACCCCTGACGGTCTGGCTGATCGTCGCGTTCTCGCTCGCCGTGATTCTGACGGCCACGGTGCTGATCGCACGCCGGTTCCCGGGGATCGACGGACGCTTCCTTCTCGCCGCGACCGGTGTCACCGCCGCGGCCGTGCTCGTCCTCGACGACCTGCGGACTCCGCGGGTGACGACGCCCGCGCCTGCGTTGCTGGCGGTCGGCGTCGTCGCTCTCGCCGCGGGTATCGCGGTGGCGGTCCGGGTCCCGCCGAAGTGGCGGCGCCCGCAGTGGGGACTCTGCCTTGCCGCCGTCGTTCCGCTGCTCGCCGCCGTGTGGCCCGACTTCGGCGACGACGGAGTCGCTCTGCTGATCCGGCTGGCCGTGCTGGGTTGCGGTGCGGGTTTCGCGCTCGCCGCCGCGCTGCCGGGGTCGGCACCGGTCGCGGTACTCGGTTTCGCGTTGCCGTTCGCGTCGCTGGTGTTCGTGGCGGCGACCACTGTTCCCCGCAGCCGGGTGGTTTACTCGGGTGCGAGCAGCGAACACCGTCTGCCATCATCGCCTGCCTCGACCGCCGCGTCCGACCATCTCGTCGGCTTCGTGATGCTGCTCGTCGTCGCGTTCTGCGTCTACTCGGTGCACGAGCGGCGCAGTACGCCGGACGGCAGCTAGTCGAGGAGGCCGAGCGCCTGCAGCCGGCGGAACACGAGCATCGAGCCGGGCGCGACGTCGGGCATGGCCGCGTATTCGTCGACGGTGAAGTACCGGAGTTCGGCGATCTCGCTCGTCGGCCGCGGCTCGGCGCTCAGTTCGGCGAGGAAGCAGGTCATGTGCAGGTCGGTGCCCTCGGGATGTCCGTACGCGGGCGCCTCGAAGACCCCCAGATGTTCGAGCGTCCCGTCGACGATTCCGGCGTCGAGTTCCTCCCGGATCTCGCGGTGCAGAGCCTGTTCGGCATTCTCGCCCGGATCGATCTTTCCGCCTGCCATGTAGAACGCGGTCTTCCCCACCGATCGGGTCTGGAGGAGTTTCCGGTCGCGGATGTGGGCGAGCGCGGCGGTTCGGATCTCGGCAGGCACCGTCACAAGATAGAACAATCCGGCAGGCCGCCCATAACACAATGCGCCCCATTAGTCCGATTTGCCGCGATTGTGAGTCCGAATAATCGACCCAGTAGGATGTACCCCGTAGCCCAATTCGCTAGCTAAGCGAACGGTCTACACGACTCGGTTCGTTTCGTTCCGACACCCCGCCGCCCGCTGACCCCCGACGGAGTGCCTTTTGCTTGCTGTTCTGCTCGCCCATGCCGTTGCCGCCGTTCTGGCTCCGCTTGTGGTGCGCAAGTTCGGCCGCAACGGTTTCTACCCTCTCTCCCTCGTCCCGCTGGCGTCACTCGGATGGGTGATCGCGAACTGGGGCACGGAGCAGACCGTGTCCATCGTGTGGGCTCCGGGCCTGTCGATGGACCTCGACTTCTGGTTCGATCCGCTGGCCGCGATCATGTCGGTGCTGGTGCTGGGCATCGGCACGCTGATCCTGGTCTACTGCTCGCGCTACTTCACCGACGACGAACCCCGGCTCGGCATCTTCGCCGCCGAGATGGTGGCCTTCGCCGGCGCCATGTTCGGCCTCGTCGCCAGCGACAACATGTTGCTGCTGTACACGTTCTGGGAACTGACGACGGTCCTGTCGTTCCTGCTGGTCGGGCATTACGCCGAACGCGCGTCGAGTCGCCGGGCGGCGACGCAAGCGCTGCTCGTCACCACCGCGGGTGGTCTGGCCATGCTGGTCGGCATCATCATCCTCGGCCAGGTGAGTGGCACGTACAACCTGTCCGAACTGATCGAGGTCGCACCTCGCGGCTGGCTCGCCGGTGTCGGCGTCGTGCTGGTCCTCATCGGCGCCCTGTCGAAGTCCGCGATCGTGCCGCTGCACTTCTGGCTGCCCGGAGCGATGGCCGCCCCCACCCCGGTCAGCGGCTACCTGCACGCCGCGGCCATGGTGAAGGCCGGCATCTATCTCGTGGCCAGACTGTCGCCCGGTTTCGCCGACTCGGCGCCCTGGCGATTCACGATCATCACGCTCGGCCTGCTGACGATGGTCCTCGCCGGGTGGCGGGCGATGCGCGCCTTCGACCTCAAACTGGTGCTCGCGTTCGGCACCGTCAGCCAGCTCGGTTTCATGATGGTGCTCGTCGGCCTCGGCACCCGCGACGCCGCGCTCGCCGGCATGACGATGGTGGTCGCCCACGCGATGTTCAAGGCCGCGTTGTTCATGGTGGTCGGCATCATCGACCACACGACAGGCACCCGCGACCTCCGCAAACTCGCGCACCTCGGTGACCGTGCGCCCGCGCTCGCGGTCGTCGCCGCACTGGCCGCGGCGAGCATGGCCGGGCTTCCCCCGTTCCTCGGGTTCGTCGGCAAGGAAGCCGCATTCGACTCCCTGCTGAGCACGACCGTCCTCGCCGACCCGGCGCGGATCGTCACCGTCGGCGTCGTGGTGTTCGGTTCGATCCTGACGCTCGCCTACAGCGTGCGGTTCATGTGGGGCGCCTTCGGTCGCAAGCGGCTCGCGCGGCCGAGCCCGGCCGTGCTGGGCATGCACGCACCCGGACCGTTGTTCCTCGCCGCGCCCGCCGTTCTCTCGGTGCTGAGCCTGGCGGCGGGACTCGCGGCGCCGCAGCTCGAGAAGCTGCTGACGCCGTACTCGCAGACCCTGCCCGCCGAGGGCGTCTCCGACTACCACCTCGCCCTGTGGCACGGCATGAACACCGCGCTGGCACTCACCCTGCTGGTGTTCGCCGTCGGCACCGCGCTCTTCGTGGCGCAGCGCTGGGTCAACCGGTTGCGGTTCGAGCATCCGCCGCTCGGCAACGCCGACCGCATCTACGACGCGACGCTACGCGGGATGGACGCGCTGTCGATGCGGCTGACCGGCGCCACCCAACGCGGTTCGCTGCCGCTGACCCAGGCGACCATCCTCGGCACCCTCGTGGTGGTGCCGCTGGTACTGCTCGTCGTCGGCACGAATACCGGCGCCGACGTCCGGTTGTGGGATTCGCCGGTGCAGTTCGTGATCGGGCTGATGATGGTCGCGGCCGCGCTCGCCGCCACGGTGATGCGCAACCGTCTGGCGAGCGTGATCCTCGTCGGTCTCAGCGGCTACGGCTGCGGTGTGCTGTTCGCCCTCCACGGCGCCCCCGACCTCGCACTCACCCAGTTCCTGGTGGAGACGCTGACCCTCGTCATCTTCGTGCTCGTGTTCCGGAAACTGCCCGCCGAGGTCGACGAGCGACGGGCCATCGGATTCAAGATTCCGCGGGCGCTGCTGGCGGTCGCGGTCGGTGCCACCATCACCACGATCGGCGCGTACGCCATCAACGCGCGGAACTCGGTGCCGATCTACGAGCGACTCCCCGACGCCGCGTACTACCTCGGCAACGGCAAGAACGTCGTCAACGTCCTGCTCGTCGACATCCGTGCCTGGGACACGCTCGGCGAGATCTCGGTGCTGCTGGTGGCGGCCACGGGTGTCGCGAGCCTGGTGTTCCGCAACCGCCGCTTCGGCAGCGCCCCCCGAGTGTCCGACGCCCCCGCGGTCACCGCCGATTCGTCGGCGTCGCATTCCGAGACCACGTGGCTGCTCGGCGGCGATCTCATCGATCCGAAACACCGGTCCCTGGTCCTCGAGGTGACGACCCGGCTGATCTTCCCGACCATCATGGTGTTGTCGGTCTACTTCTTCTTCGCCGGCCACAACGCACCCGGCGGCGGGTTCGCCGGCGGCCTCACGGCCGGTCTCGCGCTGGTCCTGCGATACCTCGCGGGCGGACGGTACGAACTCGGCGAAACCGTCCCGATCGACGCGGGCAAGATCCTGGGCCTCGGGCTCACCCTTGCCGCGGGCACCGCGCTGGCGTCGCTGTTCCTCGGCGCCCCGGCACTCTCCTCCGCGGTGTTCGAGGTGACGCTGCCACTGGTCGGCCACGTCAAGATGGTCACCGCCCTGTTCTTCGACCTGGGTGTGTATCTCATCGTGGTCGGGCTCGTACTCGACGTGCTCCGCAGTCTCGGCGCACGTCTCGACGCACAGATCGAGGTGAACCAGCGATGAGCGCGAACATCGGATTTCTCGTCATCATCGGCGTCCTGGTGTCGGCCGGCGTCTACCTGCTCATCGAACGCAGCATCACCCGCATGCTGCTGGGACTGCTGCTGTTCGGCAACGGCATCAATCTCCTGATCCTCACGTCCGGGGGTACGGACGGCAATCCGCCCATCGTCGGCCGCGAGTCCATTCACGAGTCGATGGCCGACCCGCTGGCTCAGGCGATGATCCTGACGGCGATCGTCATCACGATGGGCATCGCCGGCTTCGTGCTCGCGCTCGCGTACCGGTCGTTCAAGATCACCACGCAGGACGCCGTCGAGAACGACCCCGAGGACACCAAGGTCCTGCGGCGCCGGTCGCCCGCCGAGGCTCCCGACCGCGACCGCTCCGACGACCCGGTCACCGGCGAGCCGAGTTTCAGCGGCGACGCATTCGACAAGGACGGAAACCCCATTCCCCTGGAAGAGCTGAAGAACCTCGAAGACCTCGAATGCTACGAAGACCTGCACGAGGGTGACTTCGACGACGAAGAGGACTCCGACAAGGCCGGGATCGGGGAGAAGTCGTGACCATTTCCCCGCACATCATCACGGCCCTCGCGCCGCTGCCCGTTCTCGTCCCGATGCTCGCCGCGGCGGCCACGCTGGTGCTCGGCCGGCGTCCGCGGGCCCAGCGGATCATCACGCTCGTCGCGTTGATCGGTGTCCTCGTCGTGTCCGGACTGCTGCTGTTCCTCGCCGACCGCGACGGGACGACGGCCATCCAGGTGGGTGGCTGGGATTCGCCGATCGGCATCACGCTGGTGGTCGACCGGCTGTCCGCGATGATGCTGGTGGTCTCGTCGATCGTGCTGCTCGCCGTCATGGCGTACGCCGTGGGTCAGGGCATCCGCGACGGCGGTGAGGACCAGCCCGTCTCGATCTTCCTGCCGACGTATCTGGCGCTGACGGCGGGCATCTCCAACGCGTTCCTGGCGGGCGATCTGTTCAATCTGTACGTCGGCTTCGAGGTGCTCCTCGCCGCCAGCTTCGTGCTGCTGACGCTCGGTGCGAGCGCCGACCGCGTCCGTGCGGGTGTGTCGTACGTGATGGTGTCGATGGTGTCGTCGCTGATCTTCCTGGCTGGTATCGCGTTCGCCTACGCGGCCACCGGAACCCTCAACCTCGCCGACATGGCCACCCGCCTCGACGGCATCCCGTCCGGCACGCGCACCGCCATCTTCGGTGTGCTGCTCGTGGCATTCGGCATCAAGGCGGCGGTGTTCCCGCTGTCGACATGGCTGCCCGACTCCTACCCCACCGCGCCCGCCCCCGTCACCGCCGTGTTCGCCGGCCTGCTCACCAAGGTGGGTGTGTACGCGATCATCCGCGCGCACACGCTGCTCTTCCCGGAGGGCGAACTCGACAACGTGCTGATGGTGTGCGGCCTCCTGACGATGCTCGTCGGCATCCTCGGTGCGATCGCGCAGAGCGACATCAAACGACTACTGTCCTTCACCCTGGTCAGCCACATCGGGTACATGGTGTTCGGTATCGCGCTGTCCACCCAGTCGGGGCTGTCGGGGGCCATCTACTACGTGGCACACCACATTCTGGTGCAGACCACACTGTTCCTGGTGGTCGGTCTGATCGAACGCCAGGCCGGGTCGTCGTCGTTGCGACGTCTCGGCGGGCTCGCCGCGGCGAGCCCCGTCCTGGCCATCGTGTTCCTGGTTCCGGCCCTCAACCTCGGTGGCATTCCCCCGTTCTCCGGGTTCATCGGCAAGGTCGCGCTGCTGCAGGCCGGCTCGGCGGATGCGAGCGTGCTGGCGTGGATCCTCGTCGGGGGCGGCACCCTCACCAGCCTTCTCACGCTGTACGTCGTCGCCCGTGTGTGGACCAAGGCGTTCTGGCGGGCCCGCGCCGACGCCCCCGAGGGTGACCTCGCGGACGTCAGCCCGTCGGCGCTGCTCGACGAGTCCGAGGCCGACATCTCGTTCGACGACCGCGCCGACGTGGGCCGTATCCCCGCGATGATGCTCATCCCCACCGTCGCCCTCGTCGCCGTAGGGCTGGCGATGACGGTGTTCGCCGGCCAGATCATCCAGATCAGTGATCGCGCGGCGAGCGATCTGCAGAACCGGTCCATCTACATCGACGCCGTCCTCGGCGGGCACCCCGGCGGCGAAGCGCAGGAGGCACCGCGATGAAACGCGAGAGACTTCTCCAGTTCGGCGCGCTGCTGTGGCTGATGGCAGTGTGGATCCTGTTGTGGGGCAACGTCAGCTGGGGCAATATCCTCGGCGGGCTCGCCGTCGGCGCGCTCATCATGGTGCTCATGCCGCTGCCGCGGGTGCCCGTGGAAGGCCGGGTGCACGTCCTGCCGCTGCTCCGGCTGGCGGTGATATTCGTGTACTACTCGCTCCAGTCGAGCCTCCAGATCGCGTGGCTCGCACTCCGGCCCGGGCCGCCGCCCGTCACCGGGGTCCTGCGCTACCAGCTGGGAATCAAGTCGGACCTCGTCCTGACGCTGTGCATCGACGTGCTGAACCTGATTCCGGGCACCATGGTCCTCGAGATCGACCAGGTGCGGCGGATCGTCTACGTGCACGTCCTGGACATGGGATCGCAGAAGGCGGTCAGCCAGTTCTACCGCACGGTCGCGCAATTGGAGCGGTTGTTCATCGAGGCGTTCGAACGCGACTCCGACTGGAAACCGAGCCCCTGGCACAACCGCGACTTGCAATACGACGACCCCACTCAGGAGGGCAGCTCATGACAGTCGTCTCGGTCATATCCGGAATCGTCCTGGTCGTCGCCGGGGTCCTGACGACATTCCGGCTGCTCGACGGGCCCAACTCGCTGGACCGCCTCGTCGCCCTCGACACCCTGATCGCGCTCGCCATGTGCGGGCTCGCCGTGTGGGCCGCGTACACCGGAGACACGACGATCGTGCCCGCCATCGTCGCGTTGTCGTTGGTGGGGTTCATCGGTTCGGTGTCGGTGGCGCGGTTCCGGGTGAGTGACAAGTCGTGACCACCGTGCTGAACGTCATCGGGGCCACGCTCATGCTGTGCGGCTCCCTGCTCGCACTGACGGCCGCCATCGCCATCGTCCGATTCCCGGACACTCTGCGCCGCATGCACGCCGCCACCAAACCGCAGGTGGTCGGTCTCATCATGGTTCTCGCGGGCGCCGTCCTCGAACTGCGTGGCAACGTCGACATCTGGATGCTGATCCTCGTCGGCATCTTCACCCTCTTCACCGCGCCGGTCATCGCGCACAGCGTCGGCCGGGTCGCGTACCGGGAGCAGCGAGATCAGGACGGGCTGTTGATGATCAACGAGTTGGAGCCGCCAGAACATCAGTGACCGCTGCCTTCGCGCCGCTGCCCCACCGCGCGAGTGCGGTGTCGGGCCGGGCGAAGAACGTCGCGTAGAACCCGAGGCTCATTGCGGCGAGGGCACCGAGGACGAGCGGTCCTGACACCTCGGGGAATCGGCCCATCGGCACCGCGAGGTAGCGGTAGCTGAGGAGCAGTCCGGCCAGCACCAGCGCGCCGCCCCCGACGAGACGGACCCGGAACCAGCCCCACCCCCGTTCGGGGTCGCGCAACGCGGATTCGATGGTCAGGCACAGGACGACGCCGGCGACCAGGTCGACGCCGTAGTGGTAGCCGAAGCCGAGGGTCGCCGTCAGCGTGCACACCAGCCAGAACGTGCCGCCGAGGCGCAGCCACCAGGCGCCCTGCCGGGAGTGGATGAACAGGGCGAGGGCCCACGCCGTGTGCAGGCTCGGCATGCAGTTGCGGGGGGTCACCGAATCGAACGACATCGGTTCGGGCGCGAAGTCGGGTGTCGGGACGATGTTGGGCCAGTAGTCGCTGACCTGGAACCCCTGACCTTCGGTGCCGAACGCGAAGATCGGTCCGACCACCGGGAACAACACGTAGAACACGGGCCCGACGAGACCGATCAGCAGGAACGTGCGCACCAGGTAGTGCGACGGCCAGCCGTTCCGCAGTTGGTAGACGGCCACCGCGATGGCCGCGACCGGCAGTTCGATGTAGACCCAGTGGAGGATGCCGTAGCCGACGGGTCCGAGGGCGTCGACGAACTGCCCCAGGTGCCACGACGGGCTGCCCAGCGCGTGATCGGCCAGCTGGGCGTATTCGTCCAGGACCATCGGCCCGGCCATGATCGTGACCTGTAGCCAGGCGTCGCCGAATTTGGTCGCGAGAATCAGCAGCGCACCGAGGCCGACACCCCTGAGGGCGCTGCGCCGGTGGTCGCCGGTCCAGCGGACTGCCGCGTACACGCCCACCGCGGTGAGTACCCAGGTCGCGCCGTTTCCGACGGTCAGCGGTCCACCGGACAGGTAGCGCACCGCGGCGACCACGACGTCGATGCCGGCTGCGGCGGAGAGTGTGACGACGCGCTGGCGATTGGTGAGCCCGACCATCGCGAGCGCGAGGCCGGCCCACGGGACCGACGCCGACTTGGGGGTCAGGACGTAGTCGTGGAACAGGCTTTCGAGGGGACCCTGGAAACCCTGTATGGACGCCACCGATTGGACCACCACCAGCAGGATCGCCACACCGAGCGCCCCGCCCGCCACGAACATGCGGGAACGATCGACGGGCCCACCCGACCGTACAACGGCAACATCGTCGATCGACACCCGCCAAGTGTAAACAACACGTGAACGGGAAGTGGACGAGTGTCCTGCCCGAGACCGTCTTTCAGGTCCCGAGCTCCTTCACCAACGCATCGACCACGGCCACCAGGTCACCGCCGGTCGCCTCCGCGACCTGACGTTGCCGCTGGTAGGACGCTCCGCGACGGGGAATCTCGGCGACGGCGGCCAATTCGTCCGCACAGCCGAGACGCACGGCGGTCGGGGCCAGCTTCTCGAGCAGGTCGTTCAGGTCGTCGGTGACGAGCCGCTCGTTGCTGTCCTCGTCGAGAATGATCTCGGCGTCGAGCCCGTACCGCGCGGCCCGCCACTTGTTCTCCTTCACGTGCCACGGCTGCAGGTTGGGCAGGTTCTCACCCGCCTCGAAACGCCGGTCCAGGTCGACGATCAGGCAGTGCACGAGCGCGACGAGGGAACTGAGTTCGGCGCGGGTGGAGATGCCGTCGAAGACGCGGACCTCGATGGTGCCCCACCGCGGCGCCGGCCGGATGTCCCAGTGCATCCCGCCGATCTTGGTGATCACCCCGGTCTTCATCTGGTCGCTGATGAAATCCTCGTACTGCCCCCAGTTCGCGAACTGGTACGGCAGTCCCGCGGTGGGGAGTTGCTGGAACATCAGCGCACGGTTACTCGCGTACCCCGTGTTGACGCCGGCCCACATCGGTGAGGACGCCGACAGCGCGAGCAGATGCGGGTACCGCTGCAGCAGCGCATTGAGGATCGGGAACACCTTCTGCGGCGAGGACACACCGACGTGGACGTGCACACCCCAGATGAGCATCTGACGGCCCCACCACTGGGTACGTTCGATCAGCTCGTCGTAATCCGGTGTGCGCGTGACCAATTGGGTCGACCACTGAGCAAACGGGTGCGTTCCCGCGCAGATCAGATCCACGCCGAGCGGGTTCGCCGCCCGCCGCAACAGGTCGAGCGACTCGTCGAGGTCATCCATCGCCTCACCGACGGTGGAGTGGATACCGGTGACGAGTTCGACGGTATTGCGCAGCAACTCCTTGGTGATCCGCGGATCCTCGGGACCGGCGAGATTCGCCACCGCGTCGAATACCTCCGCGGCCGTGTTGGAGAGATCCCGCGTGACCCTGTCGACCAGCGCGATCTCCCACTCGACGCCCAGTGTCGGCCGCGGCGAACCGGGAAAAGGAACTACCACGGTTTCGATCCAACCACAGGCCGCAGTGCGCGGCAGCGCACCGACATCCCGGCCGAAGCCGGGATGTCACGCGACTCAGCTGGCGCCGATGACACCGCAGGCCACCCGGGAGCCTGCGTCCCCGGTGTTCAGGGTTTCCTGATCGGGGGCGGGTGCGTAACGGGTGGGGATGTTGGCGAAATTGTCGGGACCAGAGTGGATCATGACCGCGGTGCCGCTGTCGCCGTTCTTCAGGTCCTCGACCGTGAAGGCGTCGGTGGTGGTGACCAATTCGGCCGTGCCGTCGGCCAGCACCTGCAGCGACGTGAGGTCGCCGCTCGCGGGGTGCCCCGAGTGGCCCTCGGCCTGGAAGTGCCCGCCAGCCGACAGGAAGTTTCCGGGCGCACCCCCGGTCGGTGCCACCGAGTTCGTCTCACACTTGCCGACGGAGTGCACGTGGAAACCGTGGAATCCGGGCGTCTGATCCTTGACGGAAACGGTGACCTCGACGTGGCTACCTGCCTGCTTGAACGTGGCGGTGCCGACGTCGTCACCCTCGGCGTTCTTCAGCGTCGCGCTGACCGCGCCGCTCTCCGCGGATTCACCGGAACCGCTCTCGGCGTCGCCGGGAACGCCTGCGGCGCTGGGATCGGCGGCGCCGGTCCAGACGGGAGGAGTGGTTCCGGGAACGTCGGTCGGCTCCTCGTTGTTACTGCAGGCGGTCAGTCCGAGTGCCGCAATGGCCACCACCGGGGTGACAATGCGCCAGGACATCCGACGGGTAGAACTCGAGGCCATCAAACCGCTCCTTTGAGGTGGCGAAGAAGTGCATCTGATCATAACCGCGGCGACGGTGCACCGACCGTCCGGTCTACTGCGCGGAGGTGACGATGACGATCACACCGGCAGACGAATTCGCGATACCCGGGAACCGCGGCTGGGCCGACACCCCGAGCTGCGCGGCGATCTCCGTGGCCGCTTCCTTCTCGGCGGCGGAAGTCCCGTAGTACACCGTGGTTTCGGAGATGGTGCCGTCGCTGTAGTTGCCGGTTTCGGACACCGTCCACCCCGAGGACATCAGTTCGGTGGCCGTCTGGCTTGCGAGACCGGTGACATTGCTGTTGTTGAGCACCCGTACCGGGACCGACGCCGCGTCGGCGGACTTCGAGGTGCTCGAGGCGCCGGACGTGGTGCTCGCCGCGGACGCCGAGGTGGCACCCGCCGCTCCGGCGGCCGTCGTCGAGCGCGCGGCGGGAGTGGTCGTGGCGGCCGCCGTGGTCGTGACGGTGGCGGCGGTCTCCTCCGAGTCCGAGCCTCCGAGGGAGGCGAACCCGAGACCCGCGAACAGAATCGCGAGGGCGATCAGCACCATCGCGAGGGCGCGTAACGGCGGGCCGGACGATTCGGGTTTCGGAGTACTCACGATGTCGACCTTAGCGACCGGGTGCTACGTGACGTCGAACCCGAGGCGACGGGCGGCGCGGGCCTTCTGCCTGCTCGCGCGCAGCCGTCGCAGCCGCTTCACGAGCATCGGGTCGGCTGCCAGTGCCTCCGGCCGGTCCACCAGCGCGTTGAGAACCTGGTAGTACCGGGTGGCGGACATGTCGAACAGCTCTTTGATCGCTTCTTCCTTCGCACCGGCGTACTTCCACCATTGGCGCTCGAAGGACAGGATGTCGTGCTCGCGACGCGAGAGGCCGTCGTCGCCGACGTCCTTGACCCCCGCCGAGTTGTCGCCGTCGATGCGCTCGGACTGGTTCCGACTACGCGCTGTTGCGCCGTCCATCTCACTCCTCGACTACTAGCTCTCGCTCGACCTCAGCGAAACCACGTTCCCCCGGCTCCTCGATCGCGTGGCCGACCGAGCAACGAATTACACCGCTGTTCTTCAGCGACTATTCAACCATGACGAACGCCGCGGGCAGTGCGAACGGCTCGGGCGCGCCGCACTATCCTTGACGACCATGGCCATCCTCCCCATCCGGATCGTGGGCGACCCGGTACTGCACGAACCGACCGAGGCAGTGTCCCAGTCACCTGCGGAACTCGCTGAGATCATCGCCGACATGTACGACACGATGGACGCCGCCAACGGCGTCGGGCTCGCCGCCAACCAGGTCGGCCTGCCGCTACGGTTGTTCGTCTACGACTGCCCGGACGTCGACGGAGACGGCAAGGCGCTGCGTCGCCGGGGTTGCGTCGTCAACCCGGTCCTCGAAACGTCGGAACGACCCGAGACCATGCCGGATCCGGACGACGACGTCGAGGGCTGCCTGTCGGTGCCGGGCGAGCAGTTCCCCACCGGGCGGGCCGAGTGGGCGAAGGTCACCGGCACCGACGCCGACGGCAACGCCGTCGAGATCGAGGGCCACGGCTTCTTCGCACGCATGCTGCAGCACGAGGTCGGTCACCTCGACGGCTTCCTCTACGTCGACATGCTGGTCGGCCGCAACGCGCGCGCCGCCAAGAAAACCATCAAGCGCGCAGGCTGGGGCGTTCCCGGCCTCAGCTGGGTGCCGGGAACGGTCGAAGACCCGTTCGGGCATGACGACTGACATTCCGCTCGGAAGCCGGGTGGTGCTGCGATATCAGCTGCCACCCGGCCACAGCCATCCGATGACCGACGTCATCGGGGTGCTGGAGAGCGTCGAACCGGTGGTGGTCGTCCGCGCCGCGGACGGCTCGGTCGTCGAGGTGGATCCGGAGCGGGTGGTCGCGCTGAAGGCCGTCCCCGCACGACCGGTGCGCGCGAGCGAGATCCGGTCCCTCGAACTGGCCTCCGCCGACGGCTGGCCGGGTGTCGAGCACGCGTGGATCGACGGGTGGCTCGCCCGCTACGGTCACGGCTTCACCGGACGCGCCAACTCGGCGGCCCCGCTCGGCGACCGCGGGTCGGTCGGCAGCCTGGACGACGACTCCCCCGGTGGCACGCTCGACCGTCTGCGCGAGTGGTACGCCGAGCGCGACCGCCCGCTGCGGTTGCTGATCCCCGACCGTCTGGGCGAGGTACCGCTCGGCTGGAACGTCAGCGACGAAGTGGTCGTGATGGCAGCCGACATCGACAACCTGGCTCTGCCCGAGGGCCCCCGAACCACCACCGTCACCGATCACCCCGATCCGGACTGGCTCGCCCTCTATCGCTACCGCGGGTCCGCGCTCCCCGACTTCGCGGTCGACGTGCTGGATTCGGTCCGCGGCGGCACCCTCGGGTTCGGCCGGATCGGCGCCGCCGACTCGACGCTCCTCGCCGTCGCCCGCGGATCCGTCACGTCCGCGCCCGACGACCGCCGGTGGGTCGGGCTCACCGCGGTCGAGGTCGCGGAGGCTCACCGCCGCCACGGAATCGGCAGCCTCATCTGCGGCGACATGGTCAACTGGGGACGCGAACACGGCGCGACCCACGCGTGTCTGCAGGTCGCCGTCGAGAACGAAGGCGCGCAGGCGATGTACCGCAACCTCGGCTTCGTGGCGCACCACCGGTACCGCTACGCCACCGAACCTGTCGGCTGACGACCTGTCGGAGAGTGCCGCTAGGGTGGCTGCCGTGCGCATCGCAACCTGGAACGTGAACTCTGTTCGTGCCCGTACCGACCGGATCCTGGACTGGCTCCAGCGGTCCGACGTCGACGTGCTCGCGATGCAGGAAACCAAGTGCAAGGACGAGCAGTTCCCGTACGAGCGTTTCCGTGAACTGGGCTACGAGGTCGCACACGTGGGCCTCAGCCAGTGGAACGGCGTCGCGATCGCGTCCCGCGTCGGTCTCGAGGACGTGCAGATCGGGTTCGAGGATCAGCCCGGTTTCCACAAGGACCCGGAGGTCGCGCCCGCACAGGAAGCCCGCGCCATCGGCGCCACGTGCAACGGCGTCCGCATCTGGAGCCTGTACGTCCCCAACGGCCGTGAGCTGGCCGATCCGCACTACACGTACAAGCTCGACTGGCTGGCGAAGTTGCACACCGACGCGGTCGGGTGGCTGGGGCAGAACCCGGACGCGCAGATCGCGCTGGTCGGCGACTGGAACGTGGCCCCCACCGACGAGGACGTCTGGGATCCGGCGCTGTTCGAGGGCAAGACGCACACGTCCGCCCCCGAGCGTGAGGCGTTCCAGGCGTTCGTCGAATCCGGATTCGCCGACGTCGTCCGGCCGCACACCCCGGGTCCCGGTGTCTACACCTACTGGGATTACACCCAGTTGCGGTTCCCGAAGAAGCAGGGAATGCGCATCGACTTCGTGCTGGGATCGCCTGCCCTCGCCGGCCGCGTCGACAAGGCCGAGATCGACCGCAACGAACGCAAGGGCAAGGGCGCCAGCGATCATGCGCCGGTCATCGTCGACCTCGGCGACTGAGAACGCAGCACACCGAGCGCTACGACCGCGCACCCGAACCCGATCAGCACTCCGTGCCCGATGCGCAGTGGGGCGTCGACGTAGAACTGCGGGATGAACAGAGCGAATCCCACTGCCATCGGGCTCCCCGCCCAGCCGGCGATCAGCCGGGATCGGGCGATTGCGACGGCGGCCGCGGCTGCGCCGACTGCGATGAGTAGCAGTCCTGCGGCGAACAGCGTCGCCTGCGCCGCGCCCATCCGCACGCTCTCGGCGAGGGTCGTGACGGTCCCCTCGTCCAGGCCGCTGCCGCCCAGGGCGTGCAGCGCGAATGTTTCGGCCCCGTAGTACGGCAGCGTCAGCCCTGTCCCGATCCACGACGCCGCCACTGCGACCACCGCCGCCCGTTCGCCACCCGTCCGTTTCAGCACGCCGCTGAGCGCGACGAGCGCAAGCCCGAACGCGATGAACCCGCCGACGGCGGCGAGGTGTGCGACGAGCCACCACGGTGAGGCGAACTCGGCCCGTCCGTCCGGCGACCCGCCCGCCGCGTAGGGACGCACCACGGGGTAGACGACGAACAGGCCACCGGCGAGGGTGAACAGCGCCGCGGCGCAGATCCGTGCGATCCCGGTACGACTCTCGATCCGATCCGACACGGTCATGACGACTCCTTCACTGTGAGCACCGCTCTCTATACAGAGCAGTATTCACAGCAGAGTCGCAGATGGCAAGAGCAGTGCTCTCGCAAGTAGGGCTACTCGGCCACCAGAACGTCGAGATGCTCTGGATTCAGCGCCAGGTAGCGCTGGACATACGTGCAGATGGGACGCACTTTCCAGCCACGCCGACGCGCCGAGCCGAGCGCCTCGCCCACGAGGACCGCAGCCAGCCCGCGTCCACCGAACTCTTCCTTGACGACCGTGTGCATGAACGCGACCACCTCGCCCGGCTTCGCGGTGAATCCGGGAATGTCGTCCTCGTCCCGGTAGCCGAGGATGCCGATCAACTCGTCCCCCAGCCACAGATCGAATCGTTCATGGGCAGGGTTGTCGAGCACGCGAGCATCAGCGGCCGTGATGTTCCCCGACGACTCGGAACTGTTCGAAATGTGATTCATGCCACTCATCGAATCAGTAAGGCGGCATCCTCGCGAGCGGAATCGCCGCTCCCGGAACCGTTTCGTTGCCGACGGGTGCTCGATTCGTGCCCCGCCCGTCGTCAGCCCTCCACCGGGACGACGAGGTCGCGGTACTCGGGGTGCGCCGAAACGAAGCGCTGCACGTACGTGCACACGGGCCGGACCTTCCAGCCGTACCCGCGGGCGAGGTCGAGGGAGCGACCCACCATGAGGGCGGCGAGTCCGCGGTGGCCGAAGTCCTCCACGATCACGGTGTGCATGAACGAGACCACCGGCACCTGCCGCCCCCGACTCTTCGGGCCCGGCGGTCGGGCGGCCACCACGCCCACGCCGGCACCGGCGCCGGGCGGGGTGTCCGCGAGGTCGAAATACCCGAGGATGCCGACCAGGTCACCACTCAGGCGTAGCTCGAATCGGTTCTGATCGGCGTTGTCGATCACGTCCACAACCTGCGCGTCCGTCAGCATGGCTATCTCCTGGGGGTGTGTCGTAATCGAAATGTGATGTTCATCACCCTTTATACCGATGCCGGGAACCGCTGTCCAAGTTTCACCCGAATGATTGCTCACAGAGATCTCGGTTACAGTTTGTGTGACAACTACACATCCACGGGGGCTCGCACCAGCGGGCTGAGAGGACGGCTAGGGCCGTCGACCGTCGAACCTGTCCGGGTAATGCCGGCGTAGGGAGCATCATCGATGAGCACAAACGTATCTACAGCCACGTCCGTCACCACGGGACCGATCGAGGGCAGCACCAAGCAGTACCTGCTGTCGGCCGACGACGTCCGGGTGCCGGTCCGGCGCGTCCACCTCACCAACGGTGAGCACCTCGACGTGTACGACACGTCGGGTCCGTACACCGACGCGGACGCCACGATCGACCTGGAAGCGGGACTGCCGCATCTGCGCGCACCGTGGATCGCCGACCGGGAGGGCACCCAGCTCGACGCCGCCCGCGCCGGCGTCGTCACCCCCGAGATGCAGTATTGCGCTGCACGCGAGGGTGTTTCACCCGAGACGGTGCGCACCGAGGTCGCGGCGGGGCGCGCCGTGATCCCTGCCAACCGCTGCCATCCCGAACTCGAGCCGATGATCATCGGCAAGGCGTTCGCGGTGAAGATCAACGCGAACATCGGCAACAGCGCGGTCACGTCGTCGATCGCGGAAGAGGTCGAGAAGATGGTGTGGGCGACGCGGTGGGGCGCAGACACCATCATGGACCTGTCCACCGGAAAGAACATCCACGAGACCCGGGAATGGATCCTGCGCAATTCGCCCGTGCCCGTGGGAACCGTGCCGATCTACCAGGCGCTCGAAAAGGTCGGCGGCGACCCGACCGCGCTCACCTGGGAGATCTACCGCGACACCGTGATCGAACAGTGCGAGCAGGGCGTCGACTACATGACGGTCCACGCCGGTGTACTGCTTCGTTACATCCCGCTGACCGCACGCCGGGTCACCGGCATCGTCTCCCGCGGTGGGTCGATCATGGCCGCCTGGTGTCTGGCCCATCACCGGGAATCGTTCCTGTACAACCACTTCGACGAACTGTGTGAGATCCTCCACCGCTACGACGTCACGTTCTCGCTCGGTGACGGCCTGCGCCCCGGCTCCATCGCGGACGCCAACGACGAAGCCCAGTTCGCGGAACTGCGCACCCTCGGCGAGCTCACGCGGATCGCGAAATCCCATGGGGTGCAGGTGATGATCGAAGGTCCCGGGCACGTCCCGATGCACAAGATCGTGGAGAACGTGCGCCTCGAGGAGGAGTTGTGCGAGGAGGCGCCGTTCTACACGCTCGGGCCGCTCGCCACCGACATCGCGCCGGCGTACGACCACATCACGTCCGCGATCGGCGCGGCGATGATCGCGCAGGCCGGCACCGCGATGCTCTGCTACGTGACCCCCAAGGAACACCTGGGACTGCCGAATCGGGACGACGTCAAGACCGGGGTCATCACGTACAAGATCGCGGCGCACGCCGCGGACCTCGCGAAGCAGCATCCGCGGGCGCAGGAGCGGGACGACGCGCTGTCGAAGGCGCGGTTCGAATTCCGCTGGCACGACCAGTTCGCGCTGTCCCTCGACCCGGATACCGCGCGGGAGTTCCACGACGAGACGCTGCCCGCCGAGCCGGCGAAGACGGCCCACTTCTGCTCGATGTGCGGCCCGAAGTTCTGTTCGATGCGGATCTCCGCCGACGTGCGCGAGTACGCACAGCAACATGGACTCGATTCGGTAGAAGCCATCGAGGCGGGCATGGCCGAGAAGTCGAGCGAGTTCGTCGACGCAGGTGGTCGCGTGTATCTGCCCGTCGAATCCGTCACCTCAGAGAATCGGTAAGGTCCCCTTCGTGAAGCTGCTGCCCCTGACCCCCGACGGCCAGACCCCCGTCCGAGTCCTCACCATCGCCGGCACCGATTCCGGCGGTGGCGCCGGGATCCAGGCCGACTCGCGGACGATGGCCCTGTGCGGCGTCCACGCATGTGTCGCGGTCGCCGCGGTGACGGTGCAGAACTCGGTGGGCGTCAGTGGTTTCCACGAGATTCCGCCGGAGACGGTGGCCGCGCAGGTGCGGTGCGTCGTCGACGACATCGGGGTCGGGGCAGCGAAGACGGGCATGCTGGCATCGACGGCCATCATCGAGGCCGTCGCCGCCGTGTGCACGGAGGTCGGGATCGGCCGCGACCAACCGGTCCCGCTGGTCGTGGACCCGGTGTGCGCGTCGATGCACGGAGATCCACTCCTGCATGCCGAGGCACTGGACGCCGTGCGGAACACGCTGATCCCGATCGCCACAGTGGTCACCCCGAACCTCGACGAGATCCGGTTGATCACCGGCATCGAGGTGGTGGAAGACGTGACCGCGCGCCGGGCAGCCGAAGCGTTGCACGCGCTCGGGGCGCAGTGGTCGATCGTGAAGGGCGGGCATCTCCGGACATCGGCGTCGAGCACCGATCTGCTGTTCGACGGTGACAGGTTCCTCGAGTTCAGCAGTCCCCGCATCGACACCGGCAACGACCACGGCGGCGGCGACACCCTCGCTGCCGCCATCGCGAGCGCTCTCGCCCACGGGTGGTCCGTGCCCGACGCGGTGGCGTTCGGTAAGGAATGGGTCACCAAGTGCCTGGAGGCGTCGTACGACCTGGGCGCCGGTCACGGCCCCGTCTCTCCCCTGTGGCGACTTCGTCACTCGTGAGTACTTCTTGACGTCCGGGGTGGTTGAGAAGTACTCACGGGCGGCGGAGCCGCAACCGCCAGATACCGAGGTCGGAGGGCACCCCGCTGGGCGCGGGGGCGAAGAAGGCGCGTCGCCACGGCTTGACGCCGACACCCAGTTCGTCGAGGGTGCCCGGCTGCAGACTCGACAGCGTGGCGGACGACGCCATCACGTTGCCGTCGCCGCCCAGTCCCATCATGCGTGCCGCGATCGTCACGTCCACGCCGAGCCAGTCGCTGCCGATCTGCCGAGGCACACCGGTGTGGATTCCGACGCGCATGCGGGGGCGGTAGCCGTCCACCTCCACCTCCGCGAGCGCTTCCTGTGCGGCGAAGACGGCGTCGATCGCGCGGTCCGGGCTGGGGAAGACGGCCATCACGCCGTCCCCCAGGCGTTTCACCACGTGTCCTCCGCGGTCGACGATGGGGGTCTCCACGGCTCGGGCGACGTCGCGCAGCAAGGCGAGGGTGGCGCTGTCACCGGCGGGCAGCGACCAACTGGAGAAGCCGACCAGGTCGGTGAACACGATGGTCACTTCCTGCGTTCCCCGACCGCGTCCGGTGCGCTCGAGCAGCGCTTGCCACACTTGCAGCGCGCCGAGGCTCATCTCGCGGGACGCGCCGGGCTGGTGGTCGAGGAAGCGATCCGCGACGCGGGCGATGGCCCGTGCGCTCCCGGGTCCCGCCGTGGACAGCGGGTCGCCGAACGCGGGATCACCGGGCAGCGCGCGACGAAACCTGCGCAGCCCCTCGATCAGCTGCGGCTGCCGGTTGATCGATCCCACCCAGCCCAGAACCTTGTCGCCTCGTTTCGGTGTCTGCGCAGCGTCGAGTTCGGCACTGTTCTCTTCGGCCGGGTCGTCGCTCACGGGAGTAAGGGTAACCCAGCGTCACATGCACAAACTCGTGACGAATCGGACATCACTCCGCGGCCCGCGCCTTCTCCCGGTCCGCGCCGATGGGGACACCGTTCGGTCCGGCGAGGGACTCCGCGTACACCCCGACGGCATACGCGACCGCGGCGGCATTCTTGGCGAGCGCGGCCCGGTTCACGTTCTCGAGGGTGTCGGTCGCGCTGTGGTAGTTCTCGTCGTACACCACATCCGGGGTGCCGCCCCACTTCTGTGCCTGCTCGGGGGTCTTCGTCTCGTCGGCGCCGCTGAACACGCCGCCCGAGGGGATGCCGTGCTCGATGAACGGACCGTAGTCGGATCGGCCGTCGAAGTCCGTGCCGTCCGCGGCGACCCCGTTACCCTGAAGGAATTCGGTGAACGTGCGCTCGATGCCCGCGGAACCCTCCGGTCCGGGCCCCTCACCGACGTTGTCGGAGTTGTCGCCGTCGTACGCCAGATAGCCGGCGTTCTCGGAACCGAGCATGTCGAAGTTCAGGTACAGCGCGATGTCGTTCCGCTGGTCCTCGCTGAGGCTGTTCACGTAGGCCTCCGAACCGAGCAGACCCAATTCCTCGGCCCCCCAGAACGCGAAGCGCACCGCGTTGTCGACGTCGGGCGAACCGCCGAGCTGCACCGCCGTTTCGAGGGTCGCGGCGACGCCGGTGCCGTTGTCGTTGATGCCGGGACCGTCCGGGACGCTGTCCAGGTGGGCGCCGACCATCACGACGTTCTCCACCGAGCCGGTCTTCGTCTGGGCGATGACGTTGCGAGCGGTACTCGACTCGGTGGTGGTGTCGAGGGTGAGGGTGACGTCACCCCCGGCCTGCTCGAGTGCCGCGCCGTCCGCCTTGCTCACTCCGCCGGTGGGCACCTTGCCCATGTCCGGGTCGCCGAGGGTTCCGCCGCTCATCGGTCCGTCCTCGTTGTTGACGACGATCACGCCCGCGGCGCCGCGCTCGGACGCGAACTGCTGCTTGGCCGCGAACGGGCACACCCCTCGGTTGACGAGGACGATCGCCCCGGTGACGTCGAGGCCGTCGTAATCGGTGACCTCGCATCCCGGACTCTCGTCCTTGGGGGCGGGTACCAGGCGGGCGGTGATCCCCTCCGGACCGGTGGACGGCGAATACGCCAGCGCACGCACCTCGAAGTCGCGGTCGCCGGACCTGAGCGCCTCCGTCCGGACGTCGAAGTTGTGGAACTCGAATTCGGGGGTCTCGACGTCGAAGCCCTTGTCTTCCAGCACCTGTGCGACGTAATCGACGCTGGCGGCGTAGCCGGAGGTTCCGGCCGCGCGGTTGCCGTTGTTGTTCTCGGCGATCGTCTGCAGTTGCTCCAGGTGCCCCACCACACCGCCCTCGGTGACCGAGGCCGCGAGAGCGCTCGCGTCGACCGGCGGCGAATCGGGTTCGCTCGTCGACGAGCATCCGGCCACGATCATCGCACCGGCCACTCCGACTGTGAAGGCTCCCCGTAGTCGCATGTCGGGAGCCTAACGCAGAAGCACCGGTGGGCCGGCGCGAATGGATTTCGCACCGGCCCACAGGCTCCCGCCCCACCGTCACCCTCAGCCAGGTCTCCCGACGATCACCTGGCGGAGGAGCGGGGCGAAAGTACTGTATCGGGTGTCAGGCGTCGCGCTTGTTGACGACCACCAGGCCGGCCCCGAAGATCACGAAGACGAACACCGCGAAGTACACCAGGCTGCCCCACGGGCCCCAGTGGAATTCGACCCCCTGCGGCGCCCCCAGAAAGTTGTTGGCGTTGAGGAACGGCAGGAAGGGCATGATCTTCTCGCCGAACGAGCCGAACAGGTTGAACAGGCTCTCGATCAGCAGCGGCCACAGCAGGAGCAGGGCGATCGCACCGGCCGACTGACGCAGCAGCGTGCCGACACCGACGGCGAGAACCACACACAGGAACGCGTAGATCGGGACGCCGTAGATCGACCGCCACGCGTCGTCACCCGACAAGGTGAGCGCCGCTCCGGCCTCGTCACCCGCGGTCGCCTTCGCGATGGCATACGCGCCGAACGTGAGCACGAACGTCAGCACGGCGCCGAACGCGCCGATCAGACCTGCCTTCGCAATGAGGACGGACGCCCGGTTCGGGATGGCCTGGAACGTGGTGCGGATGACGCCGAACCGGTATTCGCTGGTCACGGCGAGCGCCGCGAGGATCATCAGGACCAGCACGCCGAATCCGGAGACCCCGCCGACCGCGTCCGACATCTGCGGCAGGAACGGATCGAAATCCGGTTGCTTACCGTCGGCGATCTGGTTGTTGAAGGAGTTGATGCTCGCCTTCGCGCTCAGCCCGATGACCGCGGCGAGGCCGAGGCCCAGCACGATGATGACGACCGTGCACCACCACGGCGACCTCGTCGACGTGATCTTGATCCGTTCGGCATTGAGAACAGCCATTACAGTGCACCCCTCATCACATCTTCGACGCCCTCTGCGTGGTACTGCACGTCGTCTCCGGTCAACTTCATGAAGGCGTCCTCCAGCGATCCGCGCTGAGATGCCAACTCGTGCAGGACGATGCCCTGCGAACCGGCGATCCCGCCGACGACGTCCGTCGACGAATCCACCACGACGAGCGCCTGCTGCCCGTCCGATCCGTCCTCACGCACGGTGAGCCCGTTGGACGTGAGCGCGCTACGCAGCGCGTCCAGCTGTGGGCTCCGCACGCGCACCGTCGATTCCGACGACTTGCTGACGAACTCGGACACGGTGGTGTCGGCAATCAGCCGCCCCCGGCCGATGACCACCAGATGTTCGGCGGTGAGCGCCATCTCGGACAGCAGGTGACTCGACACCAGCACGGTGCGTCCCTCCGCCGCGAGGCGCTGCATGAACTTCCGGATCCAGACGATGCCCTCCGGGTCGAGCCCGTTCACCGGCTCGTCGAACAGCAGCACCTTCGGGTCGCCGAGGAGCGTGGCGGCCAGGCCCAGACGCTGGGACATGCCCAGCGAGAACCCGCCAGCCTTCTTCCCGGCCACCTCGGTGAGCCCGACGAGGTGCAGCACCTCATCGACCCGGCTCTTCGGCAACGAGTTGGACGCCGCCATCCACTGCAGGTGGGCGCGGGCCGAGCGGTTGGGGTGCACCCATTTCGCGTCGAGCAGCGCCCCCACCGTCCGCAGCGGCTGCACCAGGTCGCTGTACGGCTTGCCGTCGATCAACGCGCTGCCCGCCGTGGGGCGGTCCAGCCCGAGGATCATGCGCATGGTCGTCGATTTGCCTGCACCGTTCGGGCCGAGGAAGCCGGTGACCATACCCGGCTTCACGTTGAACGTCAGGTTGTCCACCGCCTTCGTCGCACCGAAGGTCTTCGAAAGTCCCCTCACTTCAATCATGGTGAGAAGGATGCCCGAACCTGCGGCCGTCGCGCATCGGCCGCAGGTCTACACCCGACTCGTCCCCTGGTACCGGTCGGACCCTGAGCGAGACCCCGACGCGACCCCGAGAACTACGACGACGCCTGAGCCCAGAACCGCTTGGGAATGCGGCCTGCGTGACGTGCCTCGTAACCCGCCACCACGGCCCCGCGCATCGCCGACGCCATGAGTGCCGGGTCCTTCGCCCTGGTCACAGCCGTGGCCAGCAGTACGGCGTCGCAGCCGAGTTCCATCGCGAGGGTCGCGTCGCTGGCGGTCCCGATGCCGGCGTCGAGGATGACGGGGACCCCTGCACCGTCCACGATCATCTCGATGTTGTGCGGGTTCGCGATACCGAGCCCGGTGCCGATCGGCGAACCCAGCGGCATCACGGCCACGCAGCCGGCGTCCTCGAGCCTGCGGGCCAGCACCGGGTCGTCGGTGGTGTACGGCAGGACGACGAAACCGTCGTCGACCAGTTGCTCTGCAGCGCTGACCAACTCGATGGCGTCGGGCATCAGGGTGCGTTCGTCGGCGATGACCTCGAGCTTCACCCAGTCGGTCTCGAGTGCCTCACGGGCGAGTTGCGCCGTCAGCACCGCCTCGGCCGCACCGCGACACCCGGCGGTGTTGGGCAGCGGCGCGATGTCGAGCCGGCGCAGCAGGTCCAGCACACCGGTGCCGCCTGCGGCGTCGACGCGGCGCATCGCGACCGTGGTCAGCTCGGTGCCGGACGCGACGAGCGCCTCTTCGAGCACCGTGAGGTTGGCTGCGCCGCCGGTGCCCATGATCAACCGTGAACCGAACGTGCGGCCCGCGATCGTGAGGCCCTTCTGCACGCCGGGCGTCGCGTCAGCCACCCTGCACCGCCGTGAGGATCTCGATCTCCCAGCCCCGGACCACGAGCTCGTCCCACCGGGCGCGCGGGAACACGGCGCCGTTGACTGCCACCGCGATGCCCTTGGTGGGCAGGTTCAGCACCTCCAGCAGCCCGGTGACGGTCAACGGTTCCGTGAACTCGTGGTCCTCGCCGTTGACGCTGATGCCGATCGGCACCACTACTTGCTGCTCACTCATCTCTACCTCGCTACTTTCTCGAAACGTTCGGGGTCGGCGGCTTTCGCCTCGACCAGTGCCGAGCCCTCCAACAATGCCACCGTCGCGTCGGCGGTCACCGGGGTGAGCAGGATGCCGTTACGGCCGTGTCCCGTCGCCACCACGACCCGATCGGACACCCGACCGATCAGCGGCAGGTTGTCCGGAGTCATCGGACGCAGACCCGCCGAGGTCTCGCGCAGTTCGTACTCGCCGATGGCGGGCATCAGCGCTTCGGCATCGGCGATCAGGTCGCGCACGCCGGCCACCGTGACCTGCGTGTCGTTGCCCGACTCGTACTGGGTGGCACCGACGACGATGCCGTCGGCCCGCGGCACCAGGTAGGCGGGCCTGCCGTGCACACTGCCGCGGATGGTGCGGCCCGGCGCGGGGGTCACCCCGGGACGCGAGCGCAACCGCAGGATCTCGCCCTTCACCGGGCGAACCGGAAGCCCGGGCCACAGGGCCGGCGACGCGATGCCCGCGGTGACGACGATCTGGTCGGTGCCCAGCCGGTCGAGGCTGTGCACGGCCTCCCCGATCAGCTC
Source organism: Rhodococcus jostii RHA1 (assembly GCF_000014565.1). Classification (NCBI taxonomy): domain Bacteria; kingdom Bacillati; phylum Actinomycetota; class Actinomycetes; order Mycobacteriales; family Nocardiaceae; genus Rhodococcus; species Rhodococcus jostii. Next base: position 2,300,821 of record NC_008268.1, read on the forward strand.
CACTCCGGCGTCGACCGCGCACCGTTGCAACGCCTGCAACAGCAGCCTGTTGTCCACGGCCAGTTCGTCGACGGCCAAGAGTCCCAACCTGACTCCGCGCCCCAGCATCGGCTCGAGCGCGCGGACTTCCACACGGCTCAGGATCTGCAGTTCCCGCCCCTGGGCACCCACCCATTCGGCGATGGTCCGCAGGTCCTCCGCGTCGGCGCCGTCCAGCGCGACGGTGAGCGAACTCTGCGACGTGAACAGCTCGACGCCGGCCCCGGCCTCGAGTTCCTTCCCGAATTCGGGCCACCGGTCGAGCGACGCGCTTCCCAGTTCGAGGACGCTCTCCTCGCCGGGCCAGCCCTCGGACAACGGGGCGAGCATGCCGCCCGCCACCCAGGACGCCCCCGAACCGATCGACGGGTCGTACAGCCGAACCGACCAGCCGTTGCGGGCTGCTCGCCACGCAATGGACAGGCCGATCACTCCGCCTCCGACGACGGATACCGATCTCGCCATTGAACTCCACCTCACTTCCTGCGCCGGCATGATCCGGGTCAGGTATGACGGTCGGGCTCGGCGTGAGCCCCTCTCAGCCCCACGTTCCCCGGGACTCCCGTGTTGCACTTTCACCGTAGAGGCTACCGTCATGCCGTGACCACCTCGCATCACAGCAACCTCACGGACCGTCGGCGCCGCCTCGGAACAGCACGTTTGTACCTGTGCACCGATGCTCGGCGCGAGAAGGGCGACCTGGCGCAGTTCGCCGAGGCCGCGCTGTCCGGCGGCGTCGACATCATCCAGCTCCGCGACAAGGGCTCGGCCGGAGAGAAGAAGTTCGGCACGATGGACGCCCGGGACGAACTGGCGGCACTGTCGGTGCTCGCGGCCGCGGCCAGGCGGCACGGAGCGCTGCTCGCGGTCAACGACCGCGCCGACATGGCGCTGGCGGCCGGGGCCGACGTGCTGCACCTCGGCCAGGGCGACCTGCCCGTCCCGTACGCACGGACCGTGGTGGGTTCCGATGTCCTGATCGGCCGCTCCACCCACAGTCGCGCGCAGGCCAGTCTCGCGGCGATCGAGGACGGCGTCGACTACTTCTGCACCGGACCGGTGTGGGCCACCCCCACCAAGCCGGGGCGGACCGCGTCGGGCATCGATCTGGTGCGATCGACCGCCGACTCGGAGCCGAACCGCCCGTGGTTCGCGATCGGCGGCATCGACGAGTCCCGCGTTCCGGAGATCCTCGCCGCGGGGGCCTCCCGCATCGTCGTCGTGCGGGCCATCACCGAGGCCCGCGACCCGCAGGCCGCCGCGCGCTCGCTGTCCGCCCTGTTGCAGCAGAACGCGTAGTTACGGCTGGTCCAGCCAGTCCAGCACCGTGGCGGGCGGCAGGACGACGACGGTGGCCGGCAACTGTTCGATCAGGTCGGGGTCGGTGGTGACGACGGCCGTCACCGTTCCCAGCGTGGTGCCGTGGCCGGCCGGTTCGGCGCTGCGGCCGACCGCGTCCAGGGCTTCGAGCACCTCGACGCGCGGCAACCACCCGTAGGTGCCGTCGGGCAGGTGCACCGTGCGGGGCAGGGCCTTCGACAACTGCGCCAGCGCGCCGCGTTCGCCCAGCACGTCGTGCCGGTCGAGCAGCAAACGCACCTCCGTGGTGCGCAGTTGCGGCCACCCCGCTTCGAATCCCGGGTGCAGCGGCAGCCCGGCCACGTCGGTTTCCCGCACCCAGCGCAGTTCGGTGCTCTCGCCGTTCGCGACGGTGGGCAGCGGGCGCTCCGCGTCGGCGATCACCGTGGTGTAACTCCAGCCGCTCGCGGCCTTCATCGTGACGACCTCGGTGCGGACGCGGATGGCCGCGCTCTCGATGCCGGCTTCCTCGTGCGCTTCGCGTACCGCGGCGTGGGTGGTGGTCTCGTGGCTGTCCCGGGCACCGCCGGGCAGCGCCCACGTGCCACCCTGGTGACTCCAGGCCGCACGGTGCTGTAGCAGCACGGCCGGCGTCTCGTCCGGGAGCGGCGCACGCAGCAACAACCCGGCCGCACCGTGCTTGCCCCAATGACGACTGCCGTCCGGCCCGGTTGCCCAGCCGTCACCGTCACCACGCATCGACTACCCCTGTCCGACCTGATGGGTCTCCCTGCAGTTCCCTCACACTAACGGTTTCTTCCGGAACTGCCCGTCGGCAGTCGTGAACCGACCGCTGCTTATATGCTCCCCACAAGGTGCGGCCATGACACGGGAGGGGTGCGAGGTGGTTCTGCGTGAGGCACCGTCGATCGAACCCCACGGCAGCCGCGCATTGTCTGCCGCCGCGGACGACGACGTCGACCCCGCGGTGGCGCGCCGCAAGGAACTGCGCGCGTTCCTCGCATCGACTCCCGCCAAGCTCACCGCCCTCGGCGCCCTCCTGATTCTGCTCACACTCACAGCCGGGTTGGTGGCCGCCTCGACGGCGAACAGCAGGGAAGCCACCCTCGACAGTGTCCTCGCGGAGACCGAACCGCTGTCGTTCTCGGCGCAGAACCTCTACAGCGCCCTGTCCGTGGCGGACGCCGCGGCCACGACGGCGTTCATCTCCGGCGGTCTCGAACCTCCCGAACTCCGCGACACCTACGCGCAGGCGATCGGCACCGCCTCCGCCGACCTCGTGTACGCGTCGGGCGGTCTCGCGGCGAGCGACGTGGACAGCCGCCGACTGCTCGCCTCCATCTCCAGCGACCTCAGCGTCTACGCCGGTCTCGTCGAGACCGCACGGGCCAACAATCGCACCGGCCATCCCGTCGGCGCGGCCTACCTCAGCGAGGCGTCCACGCTGATGCAGACGAGCATGCTGCCGATGGCGCAGCAGTTGCACGCCCAGCAGGAAGCCGCCGTCGCGGACACGCAACGGGACTACTCTCGCCCACCCTGGCTGGCGCTGATCCTGATCCTCGTCGCACTCGTCGCGCTGCTCGTCGCCCAGATAGTCATCGCGAGACTCAGTCGGCGCACGTTCAATCTCGGGCTGATCGTGGCGTCGTCGTGCACGGCGATCCTCCTGGTGTGGATGCTGGTCGCCGGTCTGGTCTCCTCCGTCGACACCAAGCGGGCACTGACCGAGGGCGCCCGCCCGATGCACGAGTTGACCGCCGCCCGCATCCTCGCCCAGCAGGCCCGCACCGAGGAGACCCTCAAACTGGTCCGCCGCGACTCGAACGGCGACTACGACGCCGTCTTCGAGGACAAGTCCGGTCAGCTCGACACCCTGCTGTCGAGCTACCCCCACGACGGCGACCGCGCGGTCGGCCACGACGAGGTGGCGCGGGCGCAGGAGGCGTGGACGCTCTGGTCCTCGGCGCACGACCGCATGAACGAGATCCTCGCCAAGGGCGACTTCGCCTCGGCGGCAACGGTCGCCATCGGACCGGGACCGTCGGATTCCGCGGCGCAGTTCACCGCCGTCGACGACGCGCTCACCGACGGAATCGGCACCGCCCGCGACCGTCTGCGGTCGCATGTCGAATCCGCGGCCCGCGTGCTGACCGCGCTCGGTTCCGGTGCCCTCGTCCTGACGCTCATCGCGTTCGGCGGAATTATCATCGGGTTGTGGCCTCGGTTGCGGGAATACCAGTGAGGGGGCGCCGGATCGCGCTGGTGCTGGTGGCGGCCACGTTGCTGATCGGCGGGTGCGCCGAGTCGAGTCCGGCGCACGTCGGATCGCCGAGCGTGTCGTACACCGAGCCCCCGCTACCCGCGGCCGCGACGCCGGCGCCCGAGACGAGCGCTGCGCCACCGACCCCGGAGAAGGACTGCGGCGATCCCACCGCGAGCCTGCGCCCGTTCCCCGACACCGACGCCGCACCGCCGATGCCGACGGTCGACGCCATCCGCGCGCGGGGGCGTCTGGTCGTCGGCCTCGACACGGGCAGCAATCTGATGAGTTTCCGCGATCCGGCGACCGGGGCCGTCCAGGGCTTCGACGTCGACATCGCCCGGGAGATCGCACGGGACCTGTTCGGCGATCCCGACCGGCTGGAGTACCGCATCCTCACGTCGGCGAATCGCGAGAAGGCACTTCAGGAGTCGATGGTCGACATCGTGGCCAAGACGATGACCATCACCTGCGACCGGAAGGAACGGGTGGCGTTCTCCTCCGAGTACTTCGAGGCACAGCAGCGGGTTCTCGTCGTGAAGGGCTCCCCGATCCGCAGCGCCGCCGACCTGGACGGGAAGCGGGTCTGCGTCGTCCGCGGCACGACGTCGCTGACACGGCTGCAGCAGGTGGCGCCCACCGCGGACATCCTGACGGTCCCCATGTGGTCGGATTGCCTGGTGGTCCTGCAACAACGGCAGGTCGATGCGGTGAGCACCGACGACACCATCCTCGCCGGCCTGGCGTCCCAGGACCCGTATCTCGAGATCGTCGGAGACAGCATGGGCGCCGAGCCGTACGGCGTCGGCATCACCAAGGCGAACGAGGACCTGGTGCGGTTCGTCAACGGCACGCTCGAACGGATCCGCCGCGACGGTACCTGGACCAGGATGTACGACCACTGGCTGTCGATGCTGGGGCCGTCCCCCGCCCCGCCGTCCGCCGTGTACCAGGACTGAGGGGACGCATGCCGCAACATTCGAAGAACCCGGAGTCCACCGACCCGGACATCGCCACCCAGGCCGCCGTCCGGGAGCCGGAGGAGGAGGCCACGCAGGCCGCGGTCCGGGAAGAACCGGACGAGGGTCCGGCCACCCAGGCGACGCCGACGTCCCGGCCGTCCGGCGCGTCCGGCACCGGCCGCTCGACGCGCTCACCGCGCACCCGGTCCGGGCAGCGCCTGCGACTCGGCGGCGGTCTCGTCGAGGTTCCCGTCGTGAAGACGCTCGACCCGGCGTCCGCCGTGATGACCGACCCGAAAGTCCCCGAGAGCAAGCGCTTCTGCTGGAAATGCAACAAACCGGTCGGCCGCACCAGTGCCACGTCCGAGGGCTCCGAGTTCGGTCTGTGCCCCTCGTGCGGAGCCACGTACGACTTCCGGCCGCTTCTCGGCCCGAACGAGTTTATCGGCGGCCAGTACGAGGTGCAGGGCTGCATCGCGCACGGCGGCCTCGGCTGGATCTACCTGGCCATCGATCGCAACGTCAGCGACCGGTGGGTGGTTCTCAAGGGCCTGTTGCACTTCGGCGACGCCGAGGCTCAGGCCGTGGCCGTCGCCGAACGCCAGTTCCTCGCCGAGGTGGCCCACCCGAGCATCGTGAAGATCTTCAACTTCGTGGAGCATCCCCGATCGGACGGGACCCCGATGGGGTACATCGTCATGGAGTACGTGGGCGGTCACTCGCTGCGGGACGTCCTGTCGACGCACGAGAAGCCCGAGCGCATGCCGGTCGAGCAGGCCATCGCCTACGTGCTCGAAATCCTTCCCGCACTGGCATATCTGCACTCCACCGGCCTGGTGTACAACGACCTCAAACCGGACAACGTGATGGTCACCGAGGACGCCCTCAAATTGATCGACCTCGGGGCCGTCGCGGGCATCGAGGACTACGGCTACCTGTACGGCACACCCGGGTTTCAGGCGCCGGAGATCGTCAAGACCGGCCCGACCGTGGCGTCCGACATCTACACGGTGGGGCGCACACTCGCCGTCCTGACGCTCGACATGCCGTCCGACAAGGGCCGGTACCTCGACGGGATCCCGTCCCCCGAGCAGGCGCCGCTCCTCGCGGAATACGAGTTCTTCCACCGACTCCTGTTGCGCGCAACCGACCCCGATCCGAGCCGGCGTTTCGCGTCCGCCGAGGAGATGGCGGGTCAGCTCACAGCGGTACTGCGGGAGGTGCTCGCGCAGCAGACCGGTGAGGAGCATCCCGGACTGTCGACCGTGTTCAGCAAGCAGAGAACGACGTTCGGCACGAACGAGGCCGTCGAGCAGACCGACGTGTACGTCGACGGCGTCGAACGGGACGAGAATCTCGATCCGCACTCCGTGGCGCAGGCGTTGGCGGTGCCCCTGATCGACCCGACCGATCCCAACGCCCCACTCCTGGCCGCCGCGGTGCACAGCGAACCGCAGCAGACACTGGAGTCCATTCGGCACGCGCGCGAGAACGGTATCGAACGAGTCGTCGGCGACCTCGACGTGTCGTTCTCCCGGGAACTCACACTCGCCGAGATCAAGGCGCACCTCGATCTCGGTGACGCCGCCACCGCCACCGAACTCCTCCGCGCCGTGGAGGGCGACATGGGCGGGAACTGGCGCGTCGACTGGTACGCCGGACTCGCGACGCTCATCGACGGCGAATACGAGACGGCGTTCTCCCGCTTCGAATCCGTGCTGAAGGCGATGCCCGGGGAGACGGCTCCCAAGCTTGCTCTGGCCGCCACCGCCGAACTGATTCTGCAGCACTGGGAGAGTTCCGATCCCCATCAGTGGCGGACGTTCGCCGAGAAGTACTACCGGACGGTGTGGCGGACCGACCACAGCATGGTGAGTGCGGCATTCGGGCTGGCGCGGCAACTCACCCAACGCGGCGACCTACCCGGCGCCATCGCCGCCCTCGATCAGGTTCCCGCGACCTCCCGGCACTTCACCATGGCCCGGATGACGAGTGTGCTGATGCTGTTGTCCGGCAAGCCGATCGAGGAGATCGACGAAGCAGCCCTCCGGGAGGCCGCACTCCGTGTCGCCGCGCTCGCACCCGAGGAGAGCCGGGCACTGCAGATGCGCACGCTCGTCTTGGGCACCGCACTGGACTGGATGCGTGCCGGTCACACGTCGGCGACGGAACGCGAACAGATCCTCGGTGTGCCGTTCACCGAACGGGGCCTCCGCAAGGGTGCCGAGGCAGGCCTGCGGGCGCTGGCCCGCAACGCCCCCGAGCGCACTCACCGGTACACGCTGGTGGATCTCGCCAACGCCATCCGGCCCAAGAGCCTGCTGTAACGCTCAGGCCCCGATCAGGTCCGCCGCAGCACGGGCGATCGCGAACTCCTCGTTGGTGGGCACGACCAGCACCTCCACGTCGGACTCGTCCGCCGAGATACGTCGTGCGTCCCGGGAATCCGCGCGGTTGCGGTCGTCGTCGACGACGATGCCGAGGCGCCCCAGCCCGGCCAGGCTGTCGCGGCGGACGTCGACATTGTTCTCGCCGACTCCTCCGGTGAACGTGATGACGTCGACGCCGCCCAGTTCCACCAGGTAGGCGCCGATGTACTTGCGGAGTCGGTGCACGTACACGTCGTACGCCAACGCCGCGGCCTCGTCGCCCTCGCCGACGAGCGTCAGGAGCGCCCGGAAGTCGTTGACCCCCGACAGGCCTTTGAGTCCGGAGTGCCGGTTCAGGAGGTCGTCGATCTGATCGACACCCATCCCGCTGCGGTGCAGGTGCAGGATGACACCGGGATCGACGTCCCCGGACCGCGTGCCCATGACGAGCCCCTCGAGCGGGGTCAGCCCCATGCTCGTGTCGACGGCCCGTCCCCCGCGGATCGCGGACGCCGAGGCACCGTTCCCCAGGTGCAACACGATCTGGTTCAGCTCGGACAGATCCCTGCCGAGTAACTCGGCCGCCTGGGCCGACACGTACTGGTGCGACGTGCCGTGGAAGCCGTACCGCCGGATGGAGTGCTCCTTCGCGACCTGCCGGTCGATCGCATACGTCGACGCCTCCGCGGGCAGGGTGTGGAAGAACGCGGTGTCGAACACCGCGACGTGCGGGATGTCCGGCAGCTCCTCCCGCGCCACCTCGATCCCGATCACATTCGCCGGATTGTGCAGTGGGGCAAGGTTCGAGAGTTCCGAAATGGACTGCACCACCGCGTCGTCGATGATCGTGGGTTCGAAGAACACGTCGCCGCCGTGGACGATGCGATGACCGACCGCGACGATCCCCGCCTCCCTCAGCGGTCGGCCCACCTCGGCGACGATGTCCGACACCATCTTCAGCCCGGCCCGGTGGTCGGCGATGTGAACGTGACGCTCCGCCAATCCGGTGCGGTGGTGATAGACGATGCGCCCCTCGGGCTCCCCGATCCTCTCGACGAGACCGGACGCCGAGGCCTTACCGGTGTCCGGGTGGATCAGCTGGAACTTGATCGACGACGAACCGGAATTGACTACCAGTACGGACCCCTCAGTCACTTCTCTGCTCCCTGCGCCTGGATCGCGGTGATGGCCACGGTGTTCACGATGTCCTCGACCAGCGCCCCTCGCGACAGGTCGTTGACGGGCTTGTTGAGGCCCTGCAACACCGGACCGACGGCGATGGCGCCGGCACTGCGCTGCACGGCCTTGTAGGTGTTGTTCCCGGTGTTGAGGTCGGGGAAGATGAAGACCGTCGCCTTCCCGGCCACCGCCGAATCGGGCATCTTCTTGTCGGCCACACTCTGCTCGATGGCGGCGTCGTACTGAATGGGGCCCTCCACCAACAGGTCCGGGCGACGCTCGCGGACGAGTTTCGTCGCGGAGCGCACCTTGTCGACGTCCGCGCCGCTCCCGGAGTCGCCGGTCGAGTACGACAGCATCGCGATCCGCGGATCGATGCCGAACTGAGCCGCCGTCTGCGCCGACGAGATCGCGATGTCGGCCAACTGTTCGGCGGTGGGGTCGGGCACCACCGCGCAGTCCCCGTACGCGAGTACCCGATCGGACAGGCACATCAGGAACACGCTCGACACCGTGGACACCCCCGGTTGCGTCTTGATGATCTCGAACGACGGCCGGATGGTGTGCGCCGTGGTGTGCGCGGCACCGGAGACCATGCCGTCCGCGATTCCCAAGTGCACCATCATGGTTCCGAAGTACGAGATGTCGGCCATCACCTCGCGGGCCCGCTCCACGGTCATGCCCTTGTGGGCGCGGAGCCGCGCGTACTCCTCGGCGAACGGCCCGGCGTGGTCGGACGTCCGGGGGTCGAGAACCTGTGCGTCACCGAGGTCGACGCCGAGTTCCGCCGCGCGGCGCCGCACCTGCACCTCGTCGCCGAGAATGGTCAGCGCCGCCACCTGCCGCTGCAACAGTCTCCCCGCCGCGCGGAGGATGCGGTCGTCGTCGCCTTCCGGCAGCACGATGTGCTTGCGGTCGCGGCGGGCACGGTCGATCAGCTGGTATTCGAACATCTGCGGAGTCACCACCGAGGGGATCGGCAACTTCAAGCGCTCCAGCAGTGTGGGTGCGTCCACCCGCAGTTCCATGACGCTCAGGGCGGTGTCGATCTTGCGCTGCGAACCGACCGCCACCCGGCCACGGGTCTGCGCGGCCGCACTGGCCGTGTCGAACGTGCCCAGTCCGGTGGTGAGGATCGGCAACCGCGGCTTCAGGCCGGCCATCAGCTTCGCGATCGCCGGGTGCGGCATCAGGCCGCCGTTCATGATGATGCCCGCCAGCGACGGGAAACCTTCGGCTTCATGCGCATTCACCATCGCCAGCAGCACGTCGGAACGGTCGGCCGGGGCGATCACCACCGTGCCCTCGGTCAACCGTTCGAGAATGTGCTCCGCCGTCATTCCGCCCACCATTACCCGCAGCGCCTCGCGGTGGAGAAGCTCGGGGTCGCCGCTGAACAGGCTGCCGTCGATCGACTCGAGGAGTTCGGCCATGGTCGGCGCGACCAGCAGCGGGATCTCGGGCAGGCTCCACGCGGGCACACCGGTGGACGCCAACGCGGCGGTGACCGCATCGAGCTCATCCGGGTCGCAGCGGTTCGCGACCACAGCGAGCGGATGGGCGTGGTGAGAAGTCAGTTCACCGATCGCGAGATGGGCGAGTTGCGCGACCTCCTCGGGGGTGCGCCGCGCTCCCTTCACGGCGAGCAGCACCGGTGCGCCCAGGTTGGCGGCGATCCTCGCGTTGTAACCGAGTTCGCTCGGGCTCGCCACGTCGGTGTAATCGCTGCCGATCACCACGACGGCGTCGCACTGCGCCGCCACCTGGTGATACCGGGAGACGATCTCGCTGAGCGCCCCGTCGGGATCGGCGTGGACATGCTCGTACGTGACCCCGAGGGCCTCCTCGTAGCCGACGTCGGCCGTCGTGTGTTCGAGCAGCAACTCGAGGATGTAGTCGGTTTCCTGCGTCGATCGGGCGATGGGACGGAAGACGCCCACCCTCGCCGCCGACGCACAGAGCATCTGCAGGACACCCAGCGCGATGGTGGACTTGCCGGTGTCCCCCTCCGGTGAGGCGATGTAAACGCTCGAGGGCTGGGATCGGGCGGGCGGATTCACGGGTGAGGGTGTCGCTGGCGCAGCCATGGCCATAGCGTATCCGGCCACCGCCGCCCGTCGATTGACACCGCACCCGCCGGGCGGTCAGATGGCCTATGGCCGAATCACCCTTCCCGACGTCCGGTGGGGCAGCGCGAACAGTGTCCTCCGCGAGCGGGGTTGTGTACGGGGCGGGCGGACCATCCGTCACCTTCCTTCGCATAGTTGCTGGCCTCGCAGAGCCCGGACCCGTTGTCCGCCGTCGTGGCACCGGATTCTCGGTGTGAGCGGATGTGGTCGTGATGCCGGATCGGCGCGTCGCACCACGGGGTGCGGCACGTCTGATCCCTCAGGTCGATCAGCTGTCGCAGGCTCTTCGGGAACGTGCGGGATTGCGATTCCATCGCCGTCAACGAACCCAACTGCGGGCACGCGTACACCCGCCGCAATGCTGTCTCGGTGTCACGGTCGACGGCGTCGGCCATCAACTGCCGGCACCGGCCCGAACCCCTGCAACTGCGCGGCCTCGTGACCACCGGCCAGCAGAGTCTCGTCCGAGAGCACCAGATTCACCGCCACCGGAACACCCGACGCCACCGCCTGCCCGGTGCCGCGGTCGAACAGCAAGTCCACCATTAGCTGATTGCGGGTGCGGCCGCCACTGTTCCCGGGGCAATCAAGCTGTCCGCATTCCGTCCCAACGTCGCTGTAGACACACCGCCTGCTCCACCGGCATCAGCACGCTCAGATACGCCATCGAGTCCGGCGCCGGCCGTGTCGTCACCCGACGCTCCGACACCGTCGAGAGTGGCCGGGTCCGAGCACAACCGGCGGTCCACGATCGCCCGATCCGTCGCCGACCGACATGCAGTCTCCCGCACCAGCAGGGTGGCTCGCCATTCGTTCAACCGGCCCTACCGCAACATCGCCAGGGTGTGCGGCATCTCGTGCACCAGCGCCTGCGCGAATTCGAGATGCCGGCCGCCGCGGTTCGGGGATTCTCTGCGCGCCAACGCAATCTGCGAGGCGATGCCGCGGTCCCACTCCACCCGTGGCACCCCCGCAGCCCTGCGATCTGCACGGATAGACGTGACGACGCCGTCGGTGATCACCGCCTGCGCCGCGCACCCGACCGATTTCAACGCCTCGATCGCGTCGAGCCACTCGATCCCCAACCCCGCGTCACCGTCGACGGAAACCCTCCGCAGCCGCGCCGTGAATACACGCAACTCCTCCAGATCCTGCGCCACCAATTCCCCCACAACCAACCTCCCCCAAGGCCATTCGAAACTTTGTTCGACTCTGGCAACAGCTCGTGAACAATGGCAATAGCCGCACGCCGCAAAAGTGCGTGCAGCCCAGCGCCGTACGGCGCTATACAAGAGATCGCGCGCCCCGCGCCGAGGAATGGAGAAGTAGTTGCCCACGAATACCGCACCGGATCCGATGACCCTGCACCCAGTTTCGGGTCAGCCTCGGGTGGTCCTGCTCAAACCGCTGATCGAGAACCCGCTGATCGAGGTCGGGGAGTACAGCTACTACGACGACCCCGAGTTCACGGAGGAGTTCGAAACACGCAATGTCCTGCACCATTACGGGCCGGAGCGGCTGATCATCGGCAAGTTCTGCGCATTCGCGACCGGGACGACGTTCATCATGAACGGCGCGAATCATCGCATGAGCGGAGTCTCGACCTTCCCGTTTCCGATCATGGGAGGGTCGTGGGCCCAGCATTCCGATCTGCTCGCCGATCTACCGTCGCGCGGCGACACCGTCGTCGGTAGCGACGTGTGGATCGGAGGCAATGCGACGATCATGCCCGGGGTGCGTATCGGGCACGGCGCGATTGTGTCGACCGGTTCGGTGGTGACGCGGGACGTGCCGGACTATGCGGTCGTGGGCGGGAATCCGGCCGTCCACATCAAAGACCGCTACTCGGAATCCGAGATCGCCGCGCTGGTGCGGATCGCGTGGTGGGACTGGCCGATTTCCGTCGTCACCGATCATGTGCGAACCATCGCCGCAGGCACCGTCGAGCAACTTCAGGATGTCGGCGACGGACTCGGCTGAATCAGCCGCGCGCCGCCTGCGGTGCGTCGGCGTCGAGGTCGAGTTCGCCGTCGTCGGCGAACACGAGGCGTCCGTCGTCGAGAGCGACGGCCCAGCGGTGCACGGGCGCCCAATCACGTCCGAGGAGTCCCTCCGACTGGGACAGGTCCGCGAAATCTTCGATCACGACACCGGGCGCGGGAGCGTCGGAGTCGCGGCGGACCCGAACGCGAGCGCCGACGACGACGTCGGGGCTGTGGGGCTGGGCGGCACTCTTCTGATCAGACATGGGTTCATTCCGCTTTCTGCAGGGTGATGCCAGGGCAAGGGATCATCCGGGCCCGCTGCCGAGAACTCACTACAGACGATCGGCAAATTTTGAGCAAGCCTTGTGTCGGAGTTGTGGGGATCATCACCGAGATCTTGACGTCCGAAGAACTACCGTGATTTGTCTACTCTTTATACACCAGAGGCATTGACGTAAAGAGCTTTCTTCGACATGATTAGGTGTAACTGCTAGACACACTGACATGGAGGATTTCATGGCACGCTCGACGCTCGCTATCCGCAATCCGAAGATCACGGATCGCCAGGACACCGGCGACCGGCTCCTCCAGTCCTCCGCCCGCATGTCGTACGACCCGACGGTCGAGGTCGACTGGGACGCGCCCGTCCCCGACGACCTGTACGGCCTCACGCCCGAGTGGTCCTCGCTGTACGGCACGCCGATGTGGGACGAGATGACGTTCGAGCAGCAGATCACGCTGACGAAGCACGAGGTGTCCTCGATCATGGGCACCGGAATCTGGTTCGAGATGATCCTCCAGCAGATGGTCATCCGGGACATGTACGCCAAGGACGCGTCGCAGGCCCATTTCCAGTTCGCACTGACCGAGGTAGCCGACGAGTGCAGGCACTCGGTGATGTTCGCTCGCACCGCCGAGAAGTTCGGTTGCCCCTCCTACGTTCCCCGCAAGTCGGTAGTGACGCTGGGTCGCGGGTTCAAGGCGCTCGCCTCGGGGGAGGTCGCATACGCCGGCATTCTCGTCGCCGAGGAGATCCTCGACGTCATGCAGCGCGACTGGATGAAGGACACACGCGTCCAGCCGATCGTCCGCGTCACCAGCAAGATTCACGTGGTCGAAGAAGCCCGGCACATGCGCTTCGCCCGGGAGGAGACACTGCGACGAGCCCAGGGTATGAGCAAGGCGCACCGTGCGGCGAGTCGCGCCTGCATCGCGATCGCGTCGAATCTGATCGTCTCCAGCATGATAAATCCCGCCGTCTACGCGGCGGCCGGACTGGACACCGAACGCGCTCTGCGTGAGGCGAAGAACAACCGGTTCCGGGCGGACAAGATCCGTGAGAGTTCGCAGCCGCTCATGCGGTTCCTGGACGACGCTGATCTGCTGGGCGGTCCTTCCCGGCACCTCTTCAAGCGCGTGAACATGCTCTGAGGCCCTTCGGGCCCGTGCGTGGTTGAAGAGTCCCTGTACTCGTCAACCACGCACGGGCGGCGAAGCCGCCTACCCCCGCAGCCGCGGCGCGAGGTCCCGCTCGAAGAGTTCCAGGAACCGCTTCTGATCGTGCCCGGGAGCGTGGAACACCAGGTGGTTCAACCCGGCATCGAGATACGGGCGGATCTGCGCCACCGCCTCATCCGGATCCGACGCCACGATCCACCGCTTCGCCACCTGCTCGATCGGCAACGCATCCGCCGCCCTCTCCATCTCGATCGGATCGTCGATCGAATGCTTCTGCTCCGGTGTCAACGACAACGGCGCCCAGAACCGCGTGTTCTCCAGCGCCAACTCCGGATCCGTGTCGTACGAAATCTTGATCTCGATCATCTTGTCGATCTCCGCCACATCACGGTCGGCCTTCTCCGCCCCCTCCGCGACCGCAGGCATCAACTTCTCCGTGTACAACTCCATGCCCTTACCGGACGTGCAGATGAACCCGTCGCCGCTCCGACCGGCGTACCGGGCCACCACCGGACCACCGGCCGCGATGTACACCGGAATCCCACCCTCGGGCACGTCGTAGATCGACGCCCCCCTCGTGGTGAAGTACTCACCCTCGAAATCGACCCGATCACCGAGCCACAGCTCACGCATCAACCGGACCGCCTCCCGCAGCCGCGCGAACCGCTCCTTGAACTCCGGCCACTCCCCCGCAAAACCCGTCGCGATCTCGTTGAGCGCCTCACCGGTACCCACCCCGAGCATGATCCGCCCCGGATACAGACACCCCATCGTCGCGAACGCCTGCGCCACCACCGCCGGGTTGTACCGGAACGTCGGCGTCATCACCGACGTCCCCAACTGCAACCGTGACGTGCGCTCCCCGACCGCCGTCATCCACGCCAACGAGAACGGCGCATGACCGCCCTCGTGCCGCCACGGCTGGAAATGATCCGACACCGTCGCCGAATCCATACCGTGCGCCTCCGCCAGAACACCCAGCTCCACCAACTCCCGCGGACCGAACTGCTCCGCGGACGCCTTGTAACCGAGCTTGAGTTCGTGGGCCACCGTGTACTCCTTCGTCTTCACGTCCGGTTCGCGAGATGCAAACCTCTTCTGCAGGTTAGAGCGCGGCCACCAGGCTGGCGAGCGCCGCTCCCAGTGCCACCACCGTCAGTGTCACCGCGAACAGCCACAACTCGTGGGGCGGCGGCATCGGTGCGCCGTCACGCAGGGCCTTCTCGACCTGCGACCACCGCCGCATTCCGACGAGGGCGGCTGCCGCGGCGAGACCGATCAGGATCAGGCCGAGGGTCGTCCGCACCCACCCGGTGCTGAATTCGGGGACCAGGTGGATCATCGCGATGCCACCGGCCAGGAGCGCGAGCGAACTCCGCATCCAGGCGAGGAACGTCCGCTCGCTTGCGAGGGTGAAACGCTCGTCGGGCCGGTCGTTGTCGGTCACCGAATCATCTTTACACCGGTTCACGGGAACCGCACCAAGCAGGTGCCCCGCAGTCCTAGATTGGAAGGGCAGGCCACAGCCAGGGGGCGTCCATGCGACCGTTCGAAGCTCTGCGATCCGCGTTCTCTCTGCGTGTACTGGCGGTGATGCTGCTGGTCGTTTCCGGGTGGGCGGCGCTCGGCCCGCCGTCGGTTTCGGCGGAGCCCCGCATCACCAGGGTGGACGTGTATTCGGAGTCGATGGGCCGGTGGGTGGCCAACGACGTCATCTCTCCCGCATCTGACGGTCCGGCGCCGACCTTCTACCTACTCACCGGCATCGGCGGCGGGTCGGACGGGATCTCCTGGTTCAACAACACCGGTGTGCGGGACTTCTTCGCCGACAAGCATGTCACCGTGGTAATGCCGATCGGCGGCCAGTACAGCATGTACACCGATTGGGATGCCGACGATCCGGTCCTCGGCCGGAACAAGTGGCAGACGTACCTGACGAGCGAACTCCCCGCGGCCGTCGACAGCCGGTTCGCGACCACCGGGTCGAACGCCATCGGCGGGGTGTCGATGGCGGGCGGCGCGGTACTCGACCTCGCCGTGCAGGTTCCGGGGTTCTACCGGGCCGTCGGCTCGTACAGCGGGTGTGCCGCGACGAGCGGACTGCTGGGCCAGGCGATGGTGCGGTCGATGGTGGAATTGCGGGGCGGCGGCAATGCGGCCAACATGTGGGGCTCCGTCGTGGACCCGCGGTGGCGGGTGCACGACCCGATGCTGAACGCCGAACGTCTGCGGGGCACAGAGTTGTTCGTCTCGAGCGGC
Organism: Rhodococcus jostii RHA1; assembly: GCF_000014565.1. Classification (NCBI taxonomy): domain Bacteria; kingdom Bacillati; phylum Actinomycetota; class Actinomycetes; order Mycobacteriales; family Nocardiaceae; genus Rhodococcus; species Rhodococcus jostii. The sequence continues at coordinate 2,316,784 of NC_008268.1, forward strand.
AACGGACTTCCCGGCAGCATCGACAACCACGACCCGGTGCTGGTGGTGCCTCAGACGATCGGCGGCAGCGTCGTCGAGATGGTGACCAACGTGTGTGCGGCCGCGTTCCAGTCGCGGCTGAATTCGCTGGGGATTCCCGCCACGTTCGCCTACGTCTCGCAGGGCACGCATTCGTGGGGGCTGTTCGAGACCGAGTTACGGGAGTCCTGGCCCGTCATCGGCGGTGCGATCGGGGCGTGACCCCAGGGAGCGCTCCAGGATCGGCCCGATGACCGCGAGCGCTTCCGGCGTGGTCATCCGCAGGTGGTCGCATTCCACCTTGTGCTCGACGATCACGCCGGTGATCGCGGGCTGCCACACGCTCGGCGACGGCCGTTCGCCTTCTTCCCCGTCGGCGGAATGCGCGGCGCTGAAGAACACCAGGTCGCCGTCGAACACCCGCGGCCGGTATCCGGTGGAGATCTCCTTCGAGTTCTCCAGGCCGGTGCTGATGCGACCGAGGAGGGTCGACGCGAACGCGGGGTCGCGGCCGAAGGATCGTCCGAGCATCTCGACCAACTGCTCGCGGTACGACGTGCCGGTGTCGCCGCCCTCGCCCTCGAACTCGACACCCAGCCCGTGCAGCCACTCCTCGGCGTTCACCTCGAGGTCACCGAAGTTGTCGCCCTCCGCGACGTAGCTGTCCATCATCGCGAGTGTGCCGACCTCGGCGCCGGACTCACGGAGTTCGACGGCGACGGCCTGGGCGATGACGCCGCCGAGGGACCAGCCCAGTAGGTGGTAGGGGCCGTGGGGCTGCACCGCGCGCATCTCGACGACGTACCGGTGGGCGAGCTGCGCCATCGACTCGAACGTCGTTCCGCCGCTGAGGATCGGCAGCTGCAGCCCGTACACCGGACGGTCGGGCGAGACGTACTTCATCAGTCCGGCGTATCCCAGCGCAAGCCCGCCTGCCGGGTGCACGCAGAACAGCGCGGGTTGCGCACCGGACGCCCGGAACGGAACGACGACGTTCAGCACGTCGTCCGCGGGCACGCTTCCGAGGGCTGACGGGTCGACGATGCGGCGAGCCAGGCCCTCCGGGCTGGGGTTGCGGAAGATCCACTGCAGGACGACGTCGGTGCCGAGCCGGTCGCGGAGCGCGGACGCCACCCGGGTCGCGACGAGCGAGTTCCCGCCCAATTCGAAGAAGTCGTCGTCGGCCCCGACGCGGTCGATGCCGAGGACGTCGGCGAAGACCTCCGCCACCGCCTCCTCGACCGGGGTGGCGGGTGCCCGGAACTCTCGGGGCGCGAGCACCGGTGCGGGTAGCGCTCGCCGGTCGAGCTTGCCGGTGCGGCCGACGGGCAGCCGGTCGAGCACCACCAGCTGGGCCGGCACCATGTACGGCGCGAGGTGGGATCCGGCGTACCGGAGTACCTCGGCGGTGTCGATACTTGCACCGGCTTCGGCCGTCACGTATCCCACCAGCCGGTCGCCGGTGCCGCTGTGCACGGTGACCGCCGCGCGGCCGACACCGTCGCAGCGGGCCAGCACCGATTCGATCTCGCCGAGTTCCACCCGCTGGCCACGGATCTTCACCTGGAAGTCGTTGCGTCCCACATACTCCAGCCTGCCGATCTCGCTCCACCGCACGAGGTCGCCGGTCCGGTACATGCGGGAGCCGGGTTCGCCGAACGGGTTCGCCACGAAGGATCCGGCCGTCAGCGCCGACCGCCGGTGGTAGCCGCGCGCGAGCCCCGGCCCCGCGACGTACAGTTCCCCGATCACGCCCACCGGAACGGGCTGCAACCAGGTGTTCACCACGATCACCTCGACGCCCCGCCCGGGACCTCCGACGTTCACCGGTTCGTCGGGGGACAGCACCTCGCTGACCGTGGTCTGCACTGTCGCCTCGGTGGGTCCGTATCCGTTGAAGACGAATCGTCCCAGGGTCCAGCGGTCGGCCAGTTCGGGTGGGAACCGCTCGCCCGCGACGGCGAGAATCCGCAGGGACGGGAGGTCCTCGGGACGGAGGGTGTCCAGGATCGTGGGGGTGAAGAACGCGTGCGAGACGTGTTCGCTCGCGAGGAGTTCGGCCAGTTCCCGTCCCCCGAGGACGGTCGGTGGCACGACGACCAGTGTCGCGCCGACGGCGAACGCCATCAGCAGTTCGAACAATGACGCGTCGAAGCTCGGCGACGCGAGATGCGACACCCGCGCACCGTGCATGGACGCGAACCGTTCCCGTTCCTCGACTGCGAGATTCGCGAGTCCGCCGTGCGTGAGCACGACCCCCTTCGGTGTTCCCGTCGACCCCGACGTGTAGAGCAGGAAAGCCGCGTGTTCGACCCTCAGCGGGCGGAGACGATCGGCGTCGATCACCGGGTCGCCGGAGTATCCGTTCGCCACCTCGGGATCGTCGAGCAGCAGCCACGGCACCACCCCGGGCAACCGGTCACGGTACGCCGTCACCGTCAGCCCGAGCACCGCACCCGAATCCTCGAGCATGCCGCCGGTGCGCGCGGGCGGCAGGGTGGGATCGACCGGCACGTACGCCGCCCCCGATTTCGCGACCGCCCACACCGACAGCACCCATTCGATCGATCGCGGCACGCCGATCGCGACGAACGCGTCCGGACCGGCACCTCGGCGGATCAGGGCCCTGGCCAGCCGGTTCGACCGCTCGTCGAGTTCCCGGTACGTCACGATGACGCCGTCGCACGACACTGCGGTGGCCCCCGGGGCGGGCGCGGCGCCGGCGGTGAGGACGTCCGGGAGGGTGCGTTCCGCGACCGCGGGGAAGCCGCGCACGGGCACGAGTTCGTCCCGTTCGAGGGCATCGAGGATCTCGAGGTCGCCGACCCGGATCGACGGGTCGGTGACGGCCGCATCGAGCATTCGGACGAACCGGTCGGCCAGGCCGGCGACGGTTTCGGCGTCGAAAAGGTCGGTGGCGTAGGTGAAACCGGCGGTGATGCCTGCCGGCGTTCCGTCGTCCGTGTACTCCTCGGACAACGTCAGTTGCAGGTCGAACCTGGCGATCGTGGCACCGAGGTCGATGCCCTCGACCTCGACGCCGGGCAGCGAAAGGTCGGGGCGTTCGACGTTCTGGAACTCGAGCAGCACCTGGAACAGCGGTGAATGTGCCGTCGAGCGGGGCGGATCGAGCGCTTCGACGACCTTCTCGAACGGCACCTCGGCGTGGGCGTACGCACCGAGATCGACGTCACGCACCTGCTCGAGCAGTTCGGAGAACCGGCTCGCGTCGGAGACGAGGGTCCGCAGCACCACGGTGTTGACGAACATTCCGACGACGTCGTCGAGTGCGGCCTCGCCGCGCCCGGCCACCGGGGTGCCGACGGCGATGTCCTCGGTGCCGGACATCCTCGCGAGGAAGGCGGCCAGCGCGGCGTGCGCGACCATGAACACGGTCGACTGGTGCGTGGACGCCGTCGCCAGCAGCCGGCGGTGCAGACCGGCGTCGATCTCGAATCCGACCCTGCTCCCGTCGGGCGTGCGTTGCATCGACCGCGGGCGGTCGGAGGGCAGGTCGAGGGCGGCGGGGAGACCGGCCAGCGTGGTGCGCCAGTAGTCCAGTTGCTGCGACACCATCGACTGCGGATCGTCTTCCGCCCCGAGGAGTTGGCGCTGCCAGAGCGTGAAGTCGGCGTACTGGACCGTCGGCGGATGCCACTCCGGGGCGTGCCCGGCCGCCCGCGCGGTGTACGCCACCATCATGTCGCGTGCGAGCGGGACCATCGACACGCCGTCCGCGACGATGTGGTGGACCACGACCAGCAGCACCCTGTCGGTGTCGGAGGTCTCGAACACGGCGGCCCGCAAGGGGATCTGCCCGGTGACGTCGAACCCTTCCGAGACGGCCGCCGACAGCCGTTCCTGCAACTCCGCGTCACTCGACACGGTCGCGACGGGCAGGTCCGGCACCGAATCCGCAGCCGCGAGGATCACCTGCACCGGTTCGTCGCCGGCCATCGGAAACCGGGTGCGGAGCGATTCGTGACGCTCCACCACATCGGTCATCGCGGACCGCAGTGCGTCGAGGTCGAGTGCGCCGGTGAGCCGGAACGCCATGGCGATGTTGTAGGCGGGCGAAGAGGTGTCGAACTGGTTGAGGAACCACATGCGGGTCTGGGCCAGGGACAGGGGAATACGCTCGGGGCGCGGCGCCGCCCGCAACTCCGGCCGGTGCGTCAGCACTCCTGCTTTCGCCGCGCGCTCCGCGAACCCTGTCACGGTGGGCGCCTCGAACAGAGCGTGCACGCCGACGTCGACGCCGAGAGCGGCATCGACCCGTGCAACGACCCGGGTGGCCGACAGCGAATCTCCGCCCAACCGGAAGAAGTTGTCGTCGGCACCGACGCGGTCGACACCGAGGACGTCGCCGTACACCTCGGCGATGACGGCCTCGAACGGGGTTGCCGGAGCCCGGAATCGACGCACCGGAGCGTCCGGTGCGGGGAGTGCGGCACGATCCAACTTCCCACTCGCCGTCACCGGCAACTCCCCCAACACCACCACCACCGACGGCACCACACCCCCCGGCAACACCGACCCCGCAAACTCCACCACCACACCCGGATCCACCCGCACCCCCACCTCCGGCACCACATACCCCACCAACCGACCACCCTCACCCACCACCACCACCACCGCAGCCGCCACCCCCGGACACCGCCCCAACACCGACTCCACCTCCCCCAACTCCACCCGCTGCCCCCGCACCTTCACCTGAAAATCAGCCCGCCCCACAAACACCAACGACCCCAACCCATCCCACCGCACCAAATCCCCCGTCCGATACAACCGCGAACCCACACCCCCGAACGGATCCGCCACAAACGACGCCGCCGTCAACCCCGCCCGCCCCAAATACCCCCGCGCCAACCCCGCACCCCCCACATACAACTCCCCCACCACACCCACCGGCACCGGCCGCAACCACCCATCCAGCACCACCACCTCCACCCCCACCGCCGGACCACCCACCGTCACCACACCCCCCGCCACCAACGCATCACTCACCGTCGCCTGCACCGTCACCTCAGTCGGCCCATACGCATCGAACAACTCCCGCCCCGGCGCCCACCGCGCCACCAACTCCGACCCCAACACCTCCCCCGCCACCACCAACACCCGCACCGACCCCAACGCCCCCTCCTCCACCGTCGCCAACACCGACGGCGTCACAAAACAATGCGTCACCCCATTGACCCCCAACCACTCCCCCAACGCCGCACCCCCGAACACCCCCGGCGGCGCCACCACCAACCGCGCCCCCACCGAAAACGCCATCAACCACTCGTACACCGACGCATCAAAACTCGGCGACGCCACATGCGACACCCGACACCCCGACCACAAACCAAACCGAACCCGCACCTCCTCAACCAAATTCGCCAACCCCCCATGCGTCACCACCACCCCCTTCGGACGCCCCGTCGACCCCGACGTATACATCACATACGCCGCACACCCACCCACCAACCGCCTCGTCCGCTCCCCATCCGACACCACACCCCCCGACACCCCCTCCACCACCGACACATCATCAACCCGCAACCACTCCACCACCGACGGCAACACCACCCCCGACACCGACAACCCCACCACCGCACCCGAATCCACCAACAACTCCCGCACCCGCACCTCCGGCAACACCGGATCCACCGGCACGAACGCCGCCCCCGACTTCACCACCGCCCACACCGCCACCACCAACTCCACCGACCGCGGCACCGCCACCCCCACCACCAACTCCGGACCCACACCCCGCCCGATCAACACCCGCGCCCACCGATTCGACCACTCATCCAACTCCCCATACGACAACTCCACACCCCCACACGACACCGCCACCCCACCCCCACCCAACCCCACACCCCCCGCCAAAATCTCCGGCAACAACCGCACCCCCACACCCACCCCACCCCGCACCGGCACCAACACCCCCCGCTCACCCGAACCCAACACATCCACACGAGCCACCGTGACATCCGGATCGGAGGCCATCGCCTCGAGCACCCGGGTGACCCGGCCTGCCATCGCGTCGACGGTGGCCCTGTCGACCAGGTCGGGTCGGTAGTGAAACGTCATGCGCAGCTGCGTGTCCACCGAGAAGGCGACGCTCAGCGGATAATGTGTGGCGTCGACGCCGCGCACGTCGACCACCCGGATGCCGGCGAGGTCGGTGTTCTCGGTCAGGCCTCCCCGGTCGATCGGGTACGACTCGAAGACGGTTGCCGTGTCGAACCCGATGTCGGGGCCGGCTGCTCGCTGGATGTCGGCGAGACCGAGGTGGTGGTGGTCGAGGAGGGCTGCCTGTTCCGCTTGTGTCCGGTCGAGCAGTCGGCCCAGCGTTTCCCGGGGGTTCAGCGTGATGCGTGTGGGCACGGTGTTGACGAACAATCCGATCATCGATTCGACGCCGGTCAGGTGCGGCGACCGCCCGGACACGGTGCTTCCGAACGTCACGTCGTGGCGGGACGTCGCAGCGCCGAGCACGATGCCCCACGCCACCTGTGTCACCGTGTTCAGTGTCGTGTTGCGGGTACGCGCCAGGGTGGTGAGGTCGGCGGTCAGATCCTCGGGCAGGGTGAACAGGGCGCTCTCGGGAGGGGCCGACAGCGGCCGTCCCCGTGCGTCCGCCAGCAGCAGTGTCGGACCGTCGACGCCGGCGAGCGCGGTCGCCCACGCCGCTCGTGCTTCCGCGGGGTCCCGGCGATGCAGCCACGACAGGAAGTCTCGGTAGGGCCGGGGTCGCGGCAACGCCGACCCATCGTCTCCGGCCATGTAGAGCGCGAGCAGTTCGCGGATCGCCAACGGCATCGACCATCCGTCGAGGAGGGTGTGGTGATTGGTCCACACGAGCCGCGATTCGTGGCTGCCGGTCGTCACGAGCAGGAACCGCACCAGTGGGGCCCGGGTGGTGTCGAACGGCGCGGCCCGGTCGGCGGTGAGGGCCCGGTCCAGTTCGGCGGTGCGCGCGGCCTCGGGCAGGTCCGTGAGGTCGATCTCGCGGAACGGCAGGTCGACGGCAGCGGGAACCACCTGGACGAAGGTTCCGTCTCGGGCGGGGACGAACGCCACCCGCAGATTCGCGTGCCGATCCAGCAATGCCTGTGCGGCGCGGCGCATCCGGTCCGGGTCGACGTCCCCCTTCAGGTGCAGTTCCACCTGCACCGTGTACGCGTCGATCGACGGTTTCGCGAGCAGGGCGTGGAACAGCAACCCGGCCTGCAGGGGTGCGGGCGGCCACACGTCGGTGAGCGCGCCGAAGCGCTCCTCCCAGGTGTCGAGGTCGCTCTGGGTCACGTCGACGAGGGGAACGTCCGACGGTGTGAGTCCGCCTGCGTCCCCGCCGCGAGCGTGGGACACCAATGCGGACAACGCTTCCCGCCACCGTTCTGCCAGCGTGTCCACCTCGGCATGTGCGAGCAGGGTGTCCGGGAAACCGAACCCGACCCGGAGTCGTCCGCCGATCACGATCGCGTTGACCTCGATGGCGGCAGACGCCGGCATGTCGGGGTCCGGGACGTACCGCAGGTCGCCGAACCCGTCGGCGGGGCTCCAGCCGACCGCGGTGTCGTGATCCGCCGAATCCGGAACCTGTCCGAGGTAGTTGAAGCTGATCTGCCCGGGTTCGGTTCTCGGCAGGCTGCCGGCCGTGTCCGGATTCAGGTAGCGGAGCAGTCCGTAGCCGATCCCCATGTCGGGCACTGCCCGGAGGTGTTCCTTCACGCGTTTCACGGCGCTGCCCATGTCGTGGCCGCCGGTCAGCGCGTCGTCGAGGTCGATACCCTGGAGATCGACGCGGACCGGAAAGACCGTGGTGAACCAGCCGACGGTGCGGGACAGGTCGGCGCCCGGCACCACCTGCTGCTCCCGGCCGTGCCCTTCCAGCCGGATCAGCATCGACGTTCCCGGGATCCCCCGCTCGGCTCGCCACCTCGACGACGCCACCACCAGCGCCGTCAGCAGGACGTCGAGGACACCCCCGTGATACAGCCCCGGCAGGCGTGTGAGCAGAACAGACGTATCGTCGGGGGCGGTCTCGACACTCACGTCCCGCAGCGCAGTCGCGAGGTCCCGGCCCGGGTCGAGGGGGCGTTCGGTGATCGGCGGGTCGGGGCCGTCGACGACGTTCTGCCACCACACCAGTTCGGCGGCTCTCTCGCTTCGGATAGCTTCGTCGGCCAGCGCGTGCGCCCATCGGCGCATCGACGTCGCCGGTTCCGGGAGGGACGGCACGCTCCCTGTGCTGACCTGGTACCAGGCGGCGGCGAAGTCGGGCAGCAGAATCCGCCACGACACCCCGTCGACCGCGAGGTGGTGCGCGACCACGATCACTCGTCCCGTCCGGGCCGGGGGCGCGGCGGAGGGCTCCGGGTCGAGCCACACGAACTGGACGACCACCCCGTCGGACGGGCGCAATCTCTCCACGGCCGCCTGGTGTTCGGTCGCGAGCAGGTCTGCCAGCGTGCCGGGATCGGTCGCCGGGTCGAAGGCGATGCGTCGGACCAGTGTGTCGGCGTCGATCTCGGTTGCGGCACGAGTCTCCATCTGCCACTGCCCGTTCGCGTCCTGGTAGAGCCGCGACCGCAGCATGTCGTGTCGTGCGAGCACCGCCGTGATCGTCGCGAGGAGCCGGTCGGGGTCGATGCCGTCCGGGAGGTCGAGCAGCACGCTCTGGCTGAACCGCTCGAAGTGCCCGCCGCGCTCGATCAGGTACCGGACCACCGGCGTCGGCGGGAACGTGCCGATTCCGCCGCCCGCGAGTTCGGCGAGGGCGATTGTGGTCTCACCGTCCGCGATCTCCGATTCCGCCGCGAGCGCGGCCACGGTCCGGTGCTCGAACACCTGCTGCGGCGTGAACACCAATCCTCGTGCCTTGGCACGGGATACGAGCCGGATCGACAGGATGCTGTCGCCGCCCAGCGCGAAGAACGACTCGTCCAACCCGACGTGGTCGAGCCCGAGTACCTCGGCGAACACCGACGCCAGCGTGTGCTCCGCCGCTGTCCGTGGCGCGCGGTGTGGTCCGCGGGCAACGACGGGTGCGGGGAGTGCGGCACGATCCAACTTCCCACTCGCCGTCACCGGCAACTCCCCCAACACCACCACCACCGACGGCACCACACCCCCCGGCAACACCGACCCCGCAAACTCCACCACCACACCCGGATCCACCCGCACCCCCACCTCCGGCACCACATACCCCACCAACCGACCACCCTCACCCACCACCACCACCGCAGCCGCCACCCCCGGACACCGCCCCAACACCGACTCCACCTCCCCCAACTCCACCCGCTGCCCCCGCACCTTCACCTGAAAATCAGCCCGCCCCACAAACACCAACGACCCCAACCCATCCCACCGCACCAAATCCCCCGTCCGATACAACCGCGAACCCACACCCCCGAACGGATCCGCCACAAACGACGCCGCCGTCAACCCCGCCCGCCCCAAATACCCCCGCGCCAACCCCGCACCCCCCACATACAACTCCCCCACCACACCCACCGGCACCGGCCGCAACCACCCATCCAGCACCACCACCTCCACCCCCACCGCCGGACCACCCACCGTCACCACACCCCCCGCCACCAACGCATCACTCACCGTCGCCTGCACCGTCACCTCAGTCGGCCCATACGCATCGAACAACTCCCGCCCCGGCGCCCACCGCGCCACCAACTCCGACCCCAACACCTCCCCCGCCACCACCAACACCCGCACCGACCCCAACGCCCCCTCCTCCACCGTCGCCAACACCGACGGCGTCACAAAACAATGCGTCACCCCATTGACCCCCAACCACTCCCCCAACGCCGCACCCCCGAACACCCCCGGCGGCGCCACCACCAACCGCGCCCCCACCGAAAACGCCATCAACCACTCGTACACCGACGCATCAAAACTCGGCGACGCCACATGCGACACCCGACACCCCGACCACAAACCAAACCGAACCCGCACCTCCTCAACCAAATTCGCCAACCCCCCATGCGTCACCACCACCCCCTTCGGACGCCCCGTCGACCCCGACGTATACATCACATACGCCGCACACCCACCCACCAACCGCCTCGTCCGCTCCCCATCCGACACCACACCCCCCGACACCCCCTCCACCACCGACACATCATCAACCCGCAACCACTCCACCACCGACGGCAACACCACCCCCGACACCGACAACCCCACCACCGCACCCGAATCCACCAACAACTCCCGCACCCGCACCTCCGGCAACACCGGATCCACCGGCACGAACGCCGCCCCCGACTTCACCACCGCCCACACCGCCACCACCAACTCCACCGACCGCGGCACCGCCACCCCCACCACCAACTCCGGACCCACACCCCGCCCGATCAACACCCGCGCCCACCGATTCGACCACTCATCCAACTCCCCATACGACAACTCCACACCCCCACACGACACCGCCACCCCACCCCCACCCAACCCCACACCCCCCGCCAAAATCTCCGGCAACAACCGCACCCCCACACCCACCCCACCCCGCACCGGCACCAACACCCCCCGCTCACCCGAACCCAACACATCCAGCCCGGCGAGCGGTGTATCCGGTGCCCCGACCGCGGCGGCGAGGATGTGGGAGAGGCGCTGCGCGTCGCCGGGTCCGTGCACGTCGACGGTCCAGGACCCGTCGCGGTCGTCGACGTCCACGACCATCCCGTCGCCGCCGGAGTCCCATCGCTTCACGACGGCGACGGCACCCTCGCCGATGCGCTCGACGCCGAGCGGTTCCCGCATGCCGCCCGCCACCGGGCAGGAGTCCGCCGCGCCATCTTCGGAAGCGAGGTACCGGTGTCGTCGGGATCGCCGGAGCTGCAGACCCACGTGCCGTGTCAGCGTGTCGAATGTGAGTTGCGGTGCGAGGGAAAGTCTCACGGGTGTGGTGGATCCGCGCGACCGGTGCCCGACCAGAACGTCGTCGACGGCGGTGCGGCTGTGCAAGTACACCGCCAGCGCGGCGAGCAGGACAGCGTCGGGACCACCGCCGCTGCGGCGTGCGAGCCGCACGAGCGCGCCGTCGGCGGGAACGGTGAACGGGCCGAGGTTCTCCCCTCCGGCGATCGGTTCGGGCGGGGTCTCGTGTCGCGACGCTCCGGCGAGCAGGTGCTCCCAGTAGCGGCGGTCGTCCGCCCACGCGGCGCTCTCGCGGTATCGCGCATCGGCGGTCAGCGGAACGGAGGGCGACACGAACGGCCGGGACTCGGGCGGCGAGGTGGGAGCGGCGGCCCCCGTCTCGTAGGCCTCGGCGGTGCGGCGGACGATCACCGTCATGCCCGGTTGGTCGTTCACCAGCCGGTGGTAGCGCTGGAACCACCCGTATCTGCCGTGGGGCAGCCGGAACAGGACGTGCACGTACAGCGGTCCGGTGCCGGGTTCCATGGGGCGGTTCAGCTCGTGGTCGATCCACGTCGTCACGAGTCGGCCGGGATCGTCGGACGCGGCGGCGTCGAGGACGTCCGCGCCGGTCACCGCGGCGCCGGTGACCTGGCCGGGTTCCGGGCCGTCGAGCACGAAAGTACTGTGCAGGCCGGTGCATTCGGCCAACGTCTTCTGCAGTGCCCGGCAGAATCGGTCTTCGTCGAGCGGCCCGTCGAGTTCGAGATACTGACCGAAGGAGGCGTCGCGCGCCCCGGCACGGAGCACCGCGAGCTGGTCGTAGGTGAGGGGCAGCACCTCACCGGTACTCATGGAATCCTCGCCCGGTCTTACGCCCGAGATGACCGGCCTCGACCAGGGCGACGAGCGACTCGGGCGGGCGGTAGTGGTCGTCACCGGTCAATTCGCGCAGCGCGGTCATCGTGTCGTGGACGTTGTCCAGGCCGATCAGGTCCGCGGTCCGCAGTGGTCCCATCGGGTGGCCGAGGCAGCCTTCGAACAACGCATCGGTGGTCTCCGCGTCGGCGATTCCGTCGCCGAGCGCGGCTGCCGCCTCGGCGATGCACAGCATGAGGACACGGTTGAGCAGGAATCCGGGTCCGTCGCCGACGACGATGCCGGTCTTGTTCAAGGAGGCGAGGAGCGCCAGCGCACGGTCCAGCGACTGCGGCGACGTCCGCGGTCCCCGCACCACCTCGACGGTGTCCTTGAGCGGGGCGGGGTTCATGAAGTGCAGTCCGACAACCCGTTCCGGCCTCGTGGTGGTGTCCGCGAGACGGTCGACGGGGATGCCGGAGGTGCACGACGCGAGTAGCGCGTCGGGTGCGCACACACGGTCCAGTTCGGCGAAGACCTTCTCCTTGAGGTCGATTCGCTCGGGGACGCATTCGATGACGACGGCGGCGTCTCGCAGATCGGTCATCTCCCCGGTCCAGTGCACCCGCGCGGTGACCTCGGCGGGTTTCGGGCCACCGGCCCTGCCGAGCAGTATCGCCAGCCGCAGCGAGTCGCGCATCCGCGACCGGGCCTGGTCGACAGCCTGCGGGTCGGGGTCGACGACGATCACGTCGTGGCCGGCCTGCGCGAGACATTCGGCCACCCCGGCGCCCATGGTTCCCGCCCCGACCACACCGACGCTCATCACGCTGCCACTCGTCATCGCACTGCCTCCGTGGTGAAGCCGGTGTCGTCCTGGTGCACGTACTCCATTGCCACCTCCTGGGTGGGCAGGTCGGGGTGAGCCTCGAGTCCGGGCAGCAGCCGCTGGAGGTCGGTGAGCATCGCGGTGGCCGTGCTCCGGTCGAAGAGGTCGGTGGCGTAGTCGAGTTCGAGGGTGAGCGCCGTGGTGCCGCGGGTCCACGACAGCCCGAGTTCGACGGGTGACAGGTCGGCCGGCTCGGCATTGTCGTCGCGCTCTCCGTCGTAGCGCACCGGGAAGTGCTGCGTCGCCGTGCCGGCCGCGCGATTCTCCGAGGACAGCTCCCGGCGTACGGTCTCCACCAGTTCCGGGTAGGTGGGGTCGCCGGACAGGTCCACGGCCACGAGCCGCGGCGGGGCTTCCGGCCCTGTGGCCGTGCCCACCGCCACCTCGTCCTGCGCCGTGTACCAGGCGAGGAGGGTGAGCCAGGCGGCGAGCAGTTCCGGATGCCCCGGCTCTCCGTCGAGCGCCGCAGTCACCCGTGCGGTCGAATAGCGCGGCGGTTCCGCACCGGTCGAGGGCTGCCGCGGCCGATCCGCCGGGACCAGGGGCGGCGACACCAGTCGCGACGCCGGCGCCGGAGCCGCGCCGGTCAGGAACACGGAAATGGGGTGTGTACGCGGAGAATCCGCGACACCGTCGAGGATGCGAACGTACTCGGCGCACAACGCGGCGGCAGTTTGCTCGGTGAACAGTTCCGTGCTGAACTCGAGCCCGGCCGCCATGCCGTCCTCGCCGGCCCGCTCCGTGGTGACGAGGGTGAGATCGAACTTGGCCGTGCCGGATGGCACCCCGCCGAACGCGATGGCCGCGGGATCCTCCTGGTCGAACAGCGTCTCGGTGAGTCCTTGCTGCGACTGCAGCGCCGGCAGTTCCTGGTGGACGTGGCAGACGTCGAACAGGGGTGTCCGGCTCAGGTCCCGGTCGCCGGTGAGTGCGGTGACGACGCGGTCGAACGGGATCTCCTGGTGTTCGAGGGCGCCGAGCACCACATCACGCACGCGTGCGCACAATTCCGCGACGGTCGGGTCCCCGGACAGGTCGGCGCGCAGCGCCACCGTGCTGTTGAAGTACCCGATCATGCCGGACAGTTCCGGTCGGTTACGTCCGGTCGTCGGTGTGCCGACCACGAGGTCGCGCTGGCGGCTGCGGCTCGCCATGAGGAGGTAGAACGCGGAGAGCAGCACCACGAACAGCGAGACGGACTCCCTGCGTGCCACGGCCCGCAGGCTCCGTGTCAGGTCCTCGGAGACGGTGAACGTGTGGAACGCGCCGGTGAAGTTCTTTCGCTCCGGGCGTGGGAAGTCGGTGGGCAGCCGGAGCAGCGGAACGTCCTCCAGGACGGTTCTCCAGTATTCGAGTTCGGGGTCGAGCGCGGCGCTCGCGATCAGTTCCCGCTGCCACAGGGCGTAGTCCCAGTACTCGATGGGGAGCGGGGCGAGGTCGGCGCGGCGACCGGCGCGGCGTGCCGCGTACAGGGCGGGCAGTTCCTGCTCGAAGATCCTCGGCGAACCCCCGTCGTTGACGGAATGGTGGGTGGTGACCTGCAGGACGTGCTCGTCGGGGCCGATCCTGATGAGCAGTGCCCGCACGAGCGGGTCGGTGGCGAGGTCGAACGGTGCCACCGCGGCCTCGTGTACGAGTGCCCGGGCCGCGGCCACCGGATCCGGTTCGCCCGACACGTCGGCGGTGCGGAAGAAGTCGCCGAGGGATTCGCGGATCCGCAGTTCCGGCTCCCCGTCCACCTCGACGTAGTTGGACAGCAGCACCCGATGCCGTGCGGCGAGATCGTCCCACATACCCCGGACGGCGGATTCATCAATCGGCCCGTGCAATTCGCTGACCATCGGCAGGTTGTAGATGGTCGTGACGGCGTCGAGTTGGTGATGGAACCACATGCGTACCTGACCGAAAGACATCACGTGCCGCCCCCGCGGCATGATCGGGGGCAGCCCACCGGACGCGGACGTGCCGTCCGCGAGGAGTGCGGCGAAGTCTGCGACCTTCGGCCGCTCGTACAGGTCGATGAGTTTGGGCCGGACCCCGTATCGGTCCGACACCCGGTCGACGAGTTGCATGCCGATGAGCGAGTTTCCACCGAGGTCGAAATAGTCGTCGTCGGCGCCGACGTCCCTTTCGCTGTGAAGCAGCTCGCGCAGTGTCGTCTGCAACCAGTCGAGGCTGTCTTCCGGCGCGGCCGTCGCCGATTGCGGGCTCGGTTCCGCCGACGGATTGTCCGGGGCGTCGGCCCAGTCGGGTTGGCCCGGGAGGTCGAACCAGCACCGCGAACCGCGCAGCGGGTGTCCGGGTAGGCGCACTCGCCAGGCAGAGTCGTCACCGCGGTCGACGGCTGCCCAGTCGAGGTCGATTCCGCGCTCGTACAGCCCGGCGAGGAGGTGTGTGACCGCGTCGGATGTGTCCGTCGCGCGAAGTATTTCGGCATCTGGCGTGTCGCGGAGGGCATCGGCGAGCAGTGCCCCGAGGCGTCCCTCCGGGCTCGGCTCCACGAAGACGACGGGTCCGTCCGCGAGCATGCCCTTCGCGACGGCGACGAGCCGGTCCGTGTCGATCGAGGGATCCGCGGCCGCGGCGGTGATGTCGGCGGCCTCCACCGCCGACAGTGCGTCCCGCACATACCGGGCCGCGTACCGGGACACGCCACCGCTGAGGACGGCGTCGACGGTGACGCCGGCGGCGCGGAGGTCCCGGTGGACGGCGATCTGGCCTGCGAGGAGGTCCGCCTCGTCGCCGGTGGCGGGAAGCTCCGACGGCAGGCTGCGGCCACGCAATGCGGGCGGCATCCGGTCGGGTGACAGCAGCAACGCCACGGCGGGGCGTTGCCGGGTGGGCGGTGCGGAGTCCTCGCCGCGGGCGACGAGTTCGGCGGCGCGCGCAGCGAGCGACTGCGAGAGTTCGGCAATGCTGCGTGCGTGCACCGCCACCCGGTGGTCGTGGTGCGGGCGGCCGCGGTTGAGGGTGAACGCCACATCGTCGAGGTCGTGCCCGCGCACGGCCGTCGCCAGTTCGGCACACAGCGTCGCCAGGGCGCCCACGCTCTTCGCCGACACCCCGACCAGCCGAGTCGTCGTGCCGGCGCGGGATCCGGCGGCACGCTCCGGCGGCTGTTCCACCACGCAGTGTGCGTTGATGCCGCCGAGGCTGAACGAACTCACCCCGGCCCGCCGGGGTCCGGTCTCGTCGCTCCACATCCGGGCCTCGGTGACCACCTCGATTCCGTTGCCCGCGAGGTCGACTCCGCCGGTGGGTCGTTCGAAGTGCAGCGACGGGTACAACTCGCCGTGCTCGACACTCAGGATCGCCTTCACGAGACCGGACACCCCGGCGGCGTGGTCGAGGTGACCGATGTTGGTCTTCACCGAACCGATCGGCAGGACGCCGGGACGGTCCCGGAACGCGGACGTGATCCCTTCGAGTTCGACCGCGTCGCCCAGTGGAGTTCCCGATCCGTGGGCCTCGAGGTACCCGGCATCGTCCGGGGTGAGACCCGCCTTCTGCCAGGCCCGGGAGATGACGGCCACCTGCGCCCGCGCGCTCGGGGAGCTGATGGTTGCGGACGAATGCCCGCTGGATACCGTTGCGGTGCCGCGGATCACGGCGTGGACCGGGACGCGATCCGCGCGGGCGCGGGCCATGGTGGTGAGGAGAAGAGCCGCCCCACCCTCCCCGACCGCGGTGCCGTCCGCGTTCGCGTCGAACGCGCGGCAGCGCCCGCCGGGAGACATCAGTTCCGCGGATCCCTCCGCCATGTCCGCGCGGAGGCCGTTCACCCGCAGACTGACTCCGCCCGCGAGGGCGAAATCGGCGTCACCCGACCGCAGCTCCCGGCAGGCGTGCTGCACCGCGATGAGCGACCCGTTGCACCCCGAATCGACGGCGTAGCAAGGTCCGGTGAGGCCGAGCTGGTACGCGATCCGGGCCGGCACCGCGAACGGAACGTTGCCCAGGGTGCTCAGCACACCCGGTTCCGCCCACATCGCCGGATACGTCGAGGTGGCGGCGCTGAACACCACCGCCGTCGCGCTGTCGCGGAACTCGGCCACCGAATAACCGGCGTCCTCGACCGCCTGATACGCGAGGACCAGTGCGAGACGCTGCTGCGGGTCGATCAGCGACGCTTCCCGTTTCGACAGGGTGAAGAACGCGTAGTCGAACGTGGAGATGTCCTCGACGAAACCCATCGCGTGGTAGTGGGAGGGAGGCCCCAGCCCGGTCGCCTTCGCCCGTGACCGGGACAGCGGACGCACCGAGTCCCGGCCCGCCGCGAGGTTGGCGCGGAACTCCGCCAGGTTCGCTGCCTCGGGGTAGCGCGCGGCGATGCCGACCACGGCGATGTCGTCGTCACCCGGTGTGGGATGTCGCACGCTCACGGTTGTCTCCTCCCGGCTCGTCAGAACTCGTAGGTGGCGGGCGCGGGCGCCTCGCTCGTGTCGGTGGACTGCGCAATCGCTTCGGCCTGCGCCGCCACGGTGACGAGGTCGAACAGCTGGCCCACGCGCAGAGCCCCGGGCCACTGTTCGTCGAGACGACGCTGCAGTTCCACGACGCGATGCGAGTTGCCGCCGACGTCGAAGAACCCGTCTTCGGAACCGAAGTCGTCGTGCCCCAGCACCGCCGCCCAGTGCTCGGCGACCGACCGTTGCAGCGCGCTCCAGCGTTGCCGCGACTCGCCGCGCGCAGGCTCCGTGTCGGAGACGAGTGCGCGCAGCGCGTTCTCGTCCACCTCGCCGTCCGGCGTTCGCGGGACCGCGCCGAGTGCGACGAACCGCGTGGGGACCGATCGGGCGTCGAGCCGTCCGGCGCTGAACTCCCGCAGGTCTTCTGCCATCGGGAGCACGGCCGCCGCGGCCGCCGGGACCCAGAAGGCGGTGACACCGGTGGCGGTTGTGAGGACCACCGCTTCGCGGACCGCCGGGTGACTCTCCACGACGTCGGTGACCGACCGTGCCGGGGATCCGGTGGCGCCGACGCTCAGCAGTCGTCCGGACCGATGCCATCGCGCGAGTGCGCCCGTCCGGACCATCCGGGTGCCCGGGGCGCCGAACGGATTTGCCACGAACGTCGTGGCCGCCGCCCGCGCCGAGGTGTGGTGCTCCCGCGTGTCGGCCAGGTACACCGCACCGGTCACGCCTTCGGGGGTGAGCTGCAACCGGGGATCGAGCACCACGGTCTCGGCCGCCGCACTCCATTCGCGAATCCGGGTGAGCTCGTCCGGGGCCAGCACGTCGACGTCTCCGACGGCGACACTCGGATCTGCAACGACTGCGGCGAGAATCCTGGTGAACCGGTCGGCCAGGGCCTGCACGGTCGCCGCATCGAAGAGGTCGGTGGCGTAGGTGAATCCCGCGGTCATCCCTTCCGGTGTTCCGCACTCGTCGTACTTCTCCCGCACCGTCAGTTGCAGGTCGAAGAGCGACACCTCGACGTCGGGTTCGAGGACTTCGGCCTCCAGGTGCGGGAGGGCGAGATCGGGGTGTTCGGTGTTCCGGAACTCGAGCAACACCTGGAACAGGGGTGAATGCGACTGGGACCGAGGCGGGTTCAGCGCTTCCACCACCCTCTCGAACGGCACGTCCGCGTGGGCGTAGGCCGCGAGGTCGGTCTCACGGACCCGGGTGAGCAGTTCGTCGAAGGTCCCCGACACGTCGGTCCGCAGCACGAGGGTGTTGACGAACATTCCCACCACGTCGTCGAGGACGGCCTCGCCGCGGCCGGCGACCGGCGACCCGATCACCACGTCGCCGGTACCGCCCGAGCGGGCCAGCAACACGGCGAGCGCCGCGTGCACGACCATGAACACGGTGCACCGCCGGGTCCGCGCCAACGCCACCGTGTCCCGGTGCAGGTCGGCGCCGATCCCGAACGTCACCCGGTCGCCGGAGGCAGAGCGCCGCGGCGGGCGGTCACGGTCCGTGGGCAGATCGGTGACGGCCGGCGCGTCGGCGAGGTCGGATCGCCAGTAGTCCAGTTGCCGCGAAAGCAGGGAGTCCGCGTCGTCCTCCGAGCCGAGGAGTTCCCGCTGCCACACGGCGTAGTCGGGGTACTGCACCGGCAGCGGCTCCCATCCCGGCGTGCAGCCCTCGGACCGTGCGGTGTAGGCCGTCATCACGTCGCGGGCGAGCGGAGCCATCGAGAACCCGTCGGCCGCGATGTGATGCACCACGACGACGAGAACGTGCTCGCGGTCGCCGAGTTCGAACAGCCTGGCCCGCATCGGGACTTCGGTGGCGACGTCGAAACCCGCGGACACGAGTTCCGAGATCTGTTCGCGTACCGGATCGTCGGACGCCGACGAGGTGAGTTGCGCGACGTGGCCGGCACCGACGATCACCTGGGTGGGTCCCGAATCGCCGTACGGGTACCGGGTGCGCAAAGATTCGTGCCTGTCCACCACGTCGGCGAGGGCGGCGGTCAGTGCGTCGACGTCGAGGTCACCCGACAGCCGGACGATCATTGCGACGTTGTACGCGGGTGAGGACGGGTCGAACTGATTGAGGAGCCACATCCGGTGCTGCGCCCACGAGAGCGGCACCGGGTCGGGGCGCCGGGGCACCGTCACCGCGGGCCGGGCTTCGCCGCCCGCGCTCTCGCGCGCGATCCGTGCCGCGAGCGCCCGTACGGTCGGGGTCTCGAACACGTCCCGCACACCGACGTCGGTGCCGAGCGCGGAGTTGATCCGAGCGACCACCTGCGTCGCGGTCAGGGAGTTGCCACCGGACGCGAAGAAGTCGTCGTCTGCTCCGACGACGCCGGTCCCGAGAACCTCGGCGAACACGTCGGCCACCGCGGACTCGAACGGTGTGCCGGGTGCGCGGAAGATGCGGGGCGCGAATTCGGGGTCCGGCAGCGCGTGCCGGTCGACCTTGCCGTTGGCCCCGAGCGGCAGCCGGTCGAGGACCGTCACCGAGGCCGGCACCATGAAGGGTGCGAGCACGGATCCGGCGAACTGCAGCACCTCGGTCGTGTCGAGGTCCGCGCCGTCCTCGGCCGTGACGTATCCGGCGAGGACCGCCTCGGCCGCGGGCGTGCGGCGCACCACGACCACCGCCTGCGCGACACCGGGGCAGCGGGTGAGCGCCGCCTCCACCTCCCCCGGTTCGACCCGCTGTCCGCGCAACTTGACCTGAAAATCGTTGCGGCCCAAATATTCCAGCCTGCCTTCCTTCGTCCACCGCATCAGATCGCCGGTGCGATACATGCGTGAGCCCGGGCGGTCGAACGGGTTCGCCACGAACGAGGCCGCGGTGGTTCCTGCCCGCCGGTGGTAGCCGCGCGCCAGACCCTCCCCCAGCACGTACAGCTCACCCACCACACCGACCGGCACCGGACGCAGCCACTCGTCGAGGACGAGTTCGCGGACACCGCGCATCGGGTGACCGATCCGCACGGGGTCGCCGGGTGTCATCGGGTCGCCGATGTTCGACATCACCGTCGTCTCGGTGGGGCCGTAGCCGACGAGCAGGGTGCGCCCGGACGCCCAGCGGGCCAGCAACTCCGGCGGGCAGCGTTCGCCGCCGACGACGAGCGCGCGAAGCAGGCGCAGACCCCGCGGGTCGATGGTGGCCAGGACCGCGGGGGTGGCGAACGCGTGTGTGATCCGCTCGGCCGCGAGCAGTTCCGTCAGTGCGGCGCCGCCGTACACGTGGGGGGCCGCGATCACCAGTCGCGCACCGGCACCGAACGCCATGAGGTATTCGAGCATCGTCGCGTCGAATCCGGGTGACGCGAGATTCAGGACGCGCGAGGCATTCGTCGTCGCGTACCGGGCGCGCTGATCGATCGTGAAGTTCTGCAGCCCCGCATGGGGAATGACGACGCCCTTCGGTGCCCCCGTCGACCCGGACGTGTACATCAGATACGCCGGATGGCCCGGTCGCAGCGGCACGACCCGGTCGTCGTCGGTGATCGGACGGGACTCCCATCGCCGCGTCGGACCCGGATAGTCGAGGAGCAGCCACTCCACGCCGTCGGGCATCCGGTCGCGCTGTTCGGCGACCGTGAGTCCCGCCACCGCCCCGCAGTCGGCGAGGATGTCGGCGATTCTCCCCGGCGGCAGATTGGGATCCACCGGGACGAACGACGCACCCGATTTCGCCACCGCCCACACCGACACCACCAGTTCCACCGACCGGACGAGCCCGATCGCCACGTGGTGCTCCGGTCCGATTCCGCGGCGGATCAACACCCAGGCCAGCCGGTTCGACCAGTCGTCGAGTTCGCGATACGACATCACCGCGTTGCCGTAGGACAGCGCGACGGCGTGTGGGTCCCGGGCGGCCGCGGCGGAGAGGATCTCCGGCAGCAGCCGGGTCGTGCCGGTGGGCCGCCCGCACACCGGGACGAGGGCCTCGCGTTCGCCGGGAGACAGCAGATCGAAGCGGGCCAGTGGAACGTCGGGGTCGGCGACCACCGCGTCGAGGAGCCGCACGTATCGTTCGGCGAATTTGCGGACGGTCGCGGTGTCGAAGATGTCGGTGGCATAGGTGAATCCGGCTCTGATCCCGGCGGGTTCCCCGTCCTCTCCGAATCGTTCGGCCAGGGTCAGCTGCAGGTCGAACGTGGAGACGGAGACACCGAGGTCGATCTCCTCCACGTCCAGTTCCGGCAGGCTCGGAGTGGGCCGCACGACGTCCTGGAATTCGAACAGCACCTGGAACAACGGCGCGTGGGCCGTGGTGCGCGGCAGAGCGAGCGCCTCGACCACCCGCTCGAACGGCACCTCCGCGTGCGCGAACGCCTCCAGATCGCAGTCCCGCACAGCGGCGAGCAGCGCGGTGAACGAGTCGGCGCCGTGCACCGGGGTGCGCAGCGCCAGGGTGTTGACGAACATCCCCACCACGTCGTCGAGGACGGCCTCGCCGCGGCCCGCCACCGCGGATCCGATCACCACGTCGGTGGTGCTTCCCAAGCGGGACACCAGGACCGCGAACGCTGCGTGCGTCACCATGAACACGGTCGCATCGTGTTCGCGGGCAAGGGCAACCACCTTCCGGTGCAGGCGGTCCCCGATCTCGAACGACTCCCGCGCGCCGGCGAGCGACCGGTGTTCGGGACGTGCGCGATCCATCGGCAGGTCCGTCACCACCGGCGCGTCGGCGAGCGCGGAACGCCAGTACCCGAGCTGGCGGGACATCAGGGAGCCGGGATCGTCCTCCGATCCGAGCAGCGCCCGCTGCCAGATGCTGTAGTCGGCGTACTGCACCGGAAGCGGCACCCAGTCCGGCGCGTCTCCCCGAGCCCGGGCCGTGTACGCGGAGGTGATGTCGCGGGCCAGCGGGCCCAGCGACAGCGCGTCCGCAGCGATGTGATGCACCACCAGGGCCAGGGCGTGATCACGCGACCCGACCTCGAACAGGTGCGCCCGCAACGGAACCTGCGCGGTCACCTCGAAGCCCGCGGACAGCGCCGCCGCGAGCCGGTCCCGCAGGTCGCTCTCCCCCGACACCGTGACAGCGCGGAGCCCGGGCACCGCGGCCGACGCCGGGATCACGGACTGCACCGGCGTGTCACCCCGCATCGGGAAGACCGTTCGCAACGCCTCGTGCCGATCCACGACGTCCGTCAGCGCCGCGTGCAGCGCCGCGACGTCGAGAGGGCCGCGCAACCGGAAGGCCGCCGCGATGTTGTAGGCGGGCGACGTCGTGTCGAACTGGTCGAGGAACCACATCCGCGTCTGCGCGAGCGACACCGGCGCCGCCGCGGACCGGTCCGTCGCCACCAGCGGCGGCCGGTCCGCCGAGGCCGCCCGGCTCACCCGAGCCGACAGCGACCGCACCGTCCGCGCCTCGAAGACGTCGCGCACTCCCACACCCGCACCGAGCACACCCTGAATCCGCGCCACGACCTTCGCCGCGATCAGCGAATTGCCGCCGAGCGCGAAGAAGTCGTCGTCGATCCCGACCGCGGGCACGCCGAGCAGCGCGGCGAAGATGACCGCGAGCGACTCCTCGACGGGAGTGCCCGGTGCCACGAATTCGGCGCGGGAAGCCGTGACGGGCGCCGGAAGCGCCGCCCGATCCAATTTCCCGTTGCCGGTGAGCGGCAGCCGCTCGAGGATCGTCACCGAGGCCGGGACCATGTACGACGGCAACGCGCCTCCGGCGAATTCCAGCACGGCCTCCGAGTCGACGATGGCCCCCGCCTCGGGCACCACGTACGCCGCCGGGGCCGGGCCGGTCACCGCATCCTCGTGCAGGGTCACCACCGCCTGCGCGACCCCGTCGCACCGGCCCAGCACCCATTCCACTTCGCCGAGTTCCACCCGGAATCCGCGGATCTCGACCTGCAGGTCGTCCCGTCCGAGGTAGTCGAGACTCCCGTCGCGTCGCCACCGCACGACGTCCCCGGTCCGGTACATCCGGGCGCCCGACCCATCCGCGACGAAGCGGGACGCCGTGAGCCCGGCGCGGCCCAGGTAGCCGCGAGCGACCTGCGGTCCCGCCACATACAGTTCGCCGGCCACACCGATCGGCACCGGACGCAACCGCGCGTCCAGCACCGACACTCGGAATCCGGGAATCGGCCGCCCGACCTTGCTCGTCCACGCGGCGGCGGCGAGCCCGCGACCGAGCGGGAGGTGCGTGACGTGCACCGTCGTCTCGGTGATGCCGTACATGTTCACCAGCACGGGTGCGTCCTCGCCGTGGCGGGAGTACCAGCGTTCGAGTTGCCCGAAGTCGAGCGCCTCGCCGCCGAGCACGACGTAGCGCAGCGGCGGTGGGCCCGCGCCGTCCTCCGTATCGGTGGCCTCGATCAGCTGCGAGAATGCCGTCGGGGTCTGACTCAGCACCGTCACCCGATCGCGGCGCAGCAGTGCGAGGAACGCGGCGGGCGACCGGGTGGTGTCGAAGTCGACGACGACGAGCGTCCCGCCGTGCAGCAGCGCGCCCCACACCTCCCAGACCGAGAAGTCGAATGCCGGGGAATGGAACATCGTCCACACGTCGGTGTCCCCGAACCGGAACAGGTCCCTGGTGCTCGTGAAGAGCGAGACCACGTTGCGGTGCGACACCGCGACGCCCTTCGGTCGTCCCGTCGATCCCGACGTGTAGACGACGTAGGCCAACGAGTTCGGATCGACCGGTGGCCGTTCCGCGTCGGTCAGCGGGTCCGCGGAGTTGCCGCCGAGATCCGTGTCCGTCGAATCGAGGAGCAGGACGGGGACGTCCGACGCCGGCAGCGCGTGTGCGGTGTCGCGGGTGGCCAGAATGCACACCGGGTGGGCGTCGTCGAGGACGAGCGCCGAGCGCTCACCGGGATGGTCCGCATCGATCGGGACGTAGGCGGCCCCGGCCTTGACGACCGCCACGAGCGCGACGACGAGCGCCGCCGAGCGCGGCATCGCGACCGCGACCGAAAACTCCGGACCCACACCCCGCGAGAGCAGGTGTCGTGCAAGCCGGTTCGACCGGGCGTCGAGGTCGCCGTAACTCAGTCGCTCGCCACCCGACACGACGGCGGTGGCGTCGGGGGTCCGCGCTGCCCGGGCGGCGAACAGCTCACCGAGTGTCGTCTGGTCGGTGGCATCGGCCGGACGGGCCGACCAGTCCGCCAGCACAGCGCGTTCGGCCGGTTCGACCAGGTCGATGTCGCCGATCACGGCGGACGGATCCGCGGCGGCGGCCTCGGCGGTCCGCACGAACCGCCGAGCGAGTCCCTCCACGGTGGCGGCGTCGAACAGGTCTGTCGCGTAGGTGAATCGGGCCGTCGTGTCCGACACCGTCACCCGCAGATCGAGGTCGCCGAGTTCCCCTCCGGTGGCCGAGAATTCGAGCAGCACCTGGAAGAGCGGTGCGTGCGACCCGGACCGCAGCGGGTCGAGCGCGTCCACGATTCGCCGGACGGGCACTCCGCGGTGGGCGAACGCCTCCGCGTCGGCGTCCCGGACGGTGCCGACGTACTGGTCGACGCGATCCGAGCCGCGCACGTGGGTCCGCAGCACCACCGGGTCGGTGTCCGTCCGCCTGCCGATGACGACGTCGTCGGTACGGGCCGACCGTGCCAGCACCAGCGCCAGCACCGCATGGGTCACGGTGGCGGCGTCCGTGCGGTGTGCGGCGGCCAACGCGTCCAGCCCGCGCCGCAGATCCGGGTCGAGTGCGACGTCGACGGCGGCGCTGCGGTGGGACGGTCGTGCGGGCCGCGGACGGTCGGTGGGCAGGTCCAGCACCGGGGGCGCGTCCGCCAGTGTGCGCGTCCAGAAGTCGAGCCGGGCCGTCTCCTCGTGGACGGTGGTGAGCGCGGCGTCCGCGTCGGCCGTGACGAAGTCGCCGAGCAGTTCCAGGAATTGCCGGTGATGCGCGCCGACCTCGTCGGCGTCGTACCGGTTGGGGTTGGCCAGGAAGTGGACGAAGGTCCGGACCGGTGTGCCGCTCCGGTACACGTTGACGAGCAGGTCTTCGACCGGCCCGGACGTGACGATGTGGTATTCGCCGACGAGCGGCCCCAGAACCAGTTCCTGGTGGAAGAGCATGACGTTGACCATCGGACCCGACAGCGACTGCGCCGCAGCGGCACCCGCGTCGCGCCGGATGTCGCCGAGCCCGAAACGCTGGTGTCGCAGCACGCCCATCAGGTCGAGTTGCACCCGTTCCACCAACTGCGCCACCGTGTCCCCGGGGCGGATCTGCACGGGAAGCGGCACGACGCCCGCCACCATTCCGCCGGAGCGTCGCAGGGTCGCGGTGGTGCGCGCCGACACCGGGATCTTCACGAGCACGTCCCGGTGTCCGGTCGTTCTCGACAGGTAGCAGGCGAATGCGGCGACGATCTTCGCGGTCCCGTGGGCGCCGGCGTCGCCGAGCGCCCGCTCCGCCGCGTCCGGCAGGGGCGCGGTGACGTCGGTGCTCGTGGCGACCGCGGGCCCGGTCCGTCGGGCCAGGCTCGATCCGGGTCCGAGGCCGCCGACCCGTTCGGCCCAGAACTGCCGGTCCGCGGCGAAGCGGGACGACGACCGGTACTGCTGATCGGCGTCGTACAGATGCCGGGGGTCCACGGCCTCGTTGGGCGGCAATTCCCGGTCGAGCACCTCCGCGGTGTACCGGGCCGCGATGCGGTTGAGCATCGTCATCGCACCGTAGCCGTCCAGAGCAACGTGGTGAATCTTGCTGTACCACAGGTAGTGCGCGTCGCCCACGCGAAGAATCGACGATTCGACGAGGCGATCGCGCGTCGGATCCAGTGGGGTCTCGCAGTCGGCGCGCATCCATCGGCGGGCGGCTTCCACCGGTTCGGCGTCCCCGCGGAAGTCCCTCAGGCCGATCGACCGGTCCGCCGACGGATCGACCAGTTGGAACGGCTGACCGTCCCTGTCGATCAACCGGAGAAACGGCGACCCGAATTCGTCGGCGGTCGCGACGGTGGCCACGCGCAGGAGGTCGACGTCCAGGTCGCCGTGCACCTCGACGTACTGGGCGATGCACAGCGGCACGCCGGGGGCCAGTTGCTGGGCCAGCCACGCCTCGTATTGGGCCGACGACAGCGGGAACGGTACTTCGGCGCTGCCGGCGGCCTCGGTATGGTGCTCACGCAACGCCACCACCTCCGCTGGGCAGCAACCGGCGCAACGCCGCCTCGTCCACCTTGCTGCTCGGTGCGAGCGGAAGGGCACCGAGCGCGAGGAACCGGTCGGGCACCGCCTGCGCGACGAGTCGCTCGGCGCAGTGCGCGATCAGGTCGCGTGGTGTGGGTAGTACGGTGGCCGCGGGCGCGGGCACCCAGAACGCGGTCAACACCGTCTCCCCGTGTTCGTCGGCGGTCGCGAGAACCACCGCCTGGTGGATCGCGGGGTGACTCTCCAGCACGGCCTCCACCGCGTGTCTCTCGACCCGGGCGCCGCGCACTTTCACCTGTCCGTCGAACCGGCCGCAAAATTCGATGTCGCCGTGCGGATCGACCCGTGCGAGGTCGCCTGTGTGATACATACGCGCACCGGGCCGCGCCGCGAAGGGGTCGGCGACGAAGCGGGCCGCGGTGGCGGCCGGGCGGGACGCGTAGCCCTCGGAGATCTGCGGACCGCCGACGTACAGGTCCCCGACCGCTCCGTACGGCACCTCGACCAGTTTCGCGTCGAGGACGTAGGCGGTGCTCGCGCCCAGTGGTCTGCCGATCGGCGCGATCGAGGCGGGCACGTCGCGCACCGGATGAGCCAGGCAGCTGACGGTCGTCTCGGTCGGACCGTACTCGTTGCTCAGTGGGACCCCGGGCAGCACCGCACGATGTTGTTCGACGAGCGTGCCCGGAAGGGCCTCTCCCGCAAGCGTCACCAACCGCAGACGGTCGCGCAGCGGGGTGAGATGCGGCAGCAGCAGCCGGTAGAACGAGGGGGTCGCGACCAGGTGGGTGGTCTGCCACGTCCGGGCGAGCGCGGCGACGGCCTCGGCGTCCATCAATTCGCGAGAGTCCGGGAGCACGCTGGTGCCGCCGGTGCACAACGCCCACAGGGTCTTCAGCAGGGAACCGTCCCACGTGAGGCGGAACGCGGAGAACGTGACGAGATCGCCGTCGTCGAAGTCGTAGTTGCGACCGTCGACCATGCTCGCGAGGTTGGCGCGGCTCGCGACGACGGCCTTGGGGATGCCAGTCGACCCGGACGTGGTGATCACGTAGGCGGCGGTGCCCGCAGGCACGTCCTCGGGTAGATCGGCGAGTTCGGCGACGGGCCGGTGCCCGGCGTCCCGGTCGTGCAGTGCGGGAACGCGTCCGACCGCGCTGCGGGCCAGGTCGTGGATCCACGCCGGCGACGTCTTCGGATCCGCGGACCCGAAGACGACGGCACCGCAGTCGATGTCGCCGAGGAGTGCGCGGAGCTGACCCACCGGATGCCCGGGCTCGATCACGCACCACGCCGCGCCCAGCCGCAGCGCGGCGATCATCCCCACCACCGTCTCGACGCTCTGCCGCTGGTGGATCAGCACCACCTGCCCCGGCCGCACGCCCACGGCGGCGAGTTGCCGCGCCAGTGCCTCGCTCGCCGAATCGAGTTCGCGATACGTCAGCGCCCGGTCGCCCACCACGATCGCGATCCGGCCGGGAACCCGCGCGCACTGGCGGAGGATCCCGGTCATCACCCCACCGTTCGCGACCACGTCCGTCATGGCGCCACGTCTTCCGAGAGGACCGCGACGTGATCGGCGTTCGGTGCCGCCGCACTGCGAATGTCATTGCACAGCAGCAGCATCCGATCGGGGTTCGGGTCGACGACGTCGAAGCCCGCGAATCGCAGGGTCACCAGCATCACCCGGTTGACGTCCGTCGGCACGAACTCGGCGAGCGCCCGCCTGCCGTGGGCGCGTGCCCGCTCGACGACGTGCCGGATCAGCGCCGTCCCGACCCCACGGGACATCACCCGGCACGACATCAGCAGCAGTTGCAGGACGGAATCGTCGCCGCGGATCTCCGAGACCGCGAGACCGATCGTGCCGTACCCGCCGAATCGGTCGCCGAGCGACGCGACGAGCACCTCGTGGTCGTCCGAGGCGCACAGCCGGCGCAGTTCGTCGATGCCGAAAGTTCGTCCCGTCGTGTTGAGTTGATGAGACCGGACCGTCAGTTCGTGGGCGCGTTCGAGGTCGTCCTCGGCCGCCCGGCGGACCGTCATGACCAGTTCGAGCGAGGCCAGGAACTCGGAGTTTGACCCGTGGAATTCCTGTTCGCTCACCTGACGGATCCGTTCGGCGCGATACAGCGACCTCCGCTGCCTCGCCTCCTCGGTGACGGCGGGCGGCGTCAACTCGGGAAGGTCGGGGAACGACGCGATCTGCTCGGCGGGATAGCAGCGCACCGGCGGAAGCGCCTCGGACACCTCGGCCCGCTCGACGGGATCGTTGTCGACGAACGCGATGGTGTCGAGACCCAGATTCAGTGTCTCCGCGATGCGGCGCACTGCCTCCGACTTCGGGCCCCAGCCGACGTCGACGGCGCAGAACAGTTCCTCGATGCCGTGCATGCGCAGGTGCGCGGCGGCGGGTTCGTATTCGCCGCGGCTCGCCACGGCGTGCAGGATGCCGCGGCGGTCGAGCACATCCAGGGCGCGGAGGGCGTCCGCTTTCGGCACCGGGGCGTCCTGTTCGAGGACGACGCCGTCCCAGATGGTGTCGTCGAGATCCCAGACCACGCACTTGACCGTCTGCTCCATCGTGATCACTTCCCGTGCCCGGGTCGATCGGGCAGGCGTCGGAGCAGTGCGCTGCTCCAGGCCGCGACCGGGCTGCTGTTCATGATCACGCAGTAGTCGCCGGGCGCCTGTGCGGACGCCGCGCGCTCGAGGTTCGCCGCGACGTCGACGGATCCGAGGTGGCCGAAGTGGGCCAGGTTGTGGCGGCAGACGGGATCGATGGTGACGTCGAGTGCCTCCTGCCAGAACGTGAACGCGCCCAGCGACAGGTTCTGCATGAGGAACACGCCGATCGCGTCCTGCTGCAGCCCGTTCCGGGCCAGCAGGTCCGCGTTGATCTCCGTGAACCGCTTCCGGCTCTCGACCGCGAGGCGGAACGAGTACGTGGGTTCGTCGGCGCATTCCTCGACCCAGTCGGCTTCGCGCACGTCGCGGTAGTCGATGTGGAACAGGTCGGCGTATTTTCCGTCGCTGCGGATCATCTGGTCGACGAGTTCGTACCGCCCGGTCTCCGACGTCGTCAGCAGGACCGCGGCGGCGCCGTCGCCCAGGAGCGTCATCGGCGACCGGTACCGCGACCGGGTCGGGGTCTTCGCCGCTGCGACGACGAGGACGTTCTGGCACCGGGGGTCGCCGAGGAGCAACGCCGACGCGAGCGCGAACGCCGCCGAGACGGACACGCACCCAAGGTCACCCACACCGGTGGTGAACGCCTGGGTCGCGCCGAGCCGGTGCTGCAGGCGCGTGGCCTCGGACGCGAGCAGATACTGGGGAACCCGGCCCTGGACGAGCAGCAGCGCATCGAGCTGGGTGGCGTCGAGGCCCGCCTTCCGGAGTACCTCGTCCGCCGCGGCGTGCGCCAGATCCACCTCGGAGAGCCCGATTCCGATCCGCACCGTGTCGATGCCCAGTGCCAATGCGTGCTCGCGCTGCGCGATCGGCAGTTCGTCGAGCTCGGGCAGTCCGGCTACGGTGACCTCGTCGTCCGGGAACCAGAGCGCGACCGAGTCGATCGTGACCGGTCGGTCGGCCGTCATGGCGCACCTCCCCCGAGCACGTAGTCACCGATCTGGAGTTCGGCGACCTCCGTCGCGCCCTCGATGATCTGCATGACCTTGGCGTCGCGGAAGAAGCGCCCCACCCTGCTGCCGGGGGCGCATCCCACGGCCCCGAGTACCTGGACCGCCTGCTGGCTCACCGACGCGGCGACGCGGGCCGCGGCGTACTTCGCGGCGATCGTCGTGAACAGCGCGCTCGGCTCGTGGGCGTCGCGTTGTTCGGCGGCCCGTTCACACAGTGCGCGGGCGCCGGCGGCATCGACCCAGCTGCGACCGAGGATCGCGCGGACCGAGTCGTGCTCGGACAGCACGGCGCTGCCCTGCACCCGGGTGGACGCGTGCGCGACGGCGTCGGCGAGGCACCCGCGTGACATTCCGGCGCACCCCCAGGCGATGGTGTACCGGCCGTGGTCCAGGGCGGTGCCGACGACGTGGGACAGTCCGAATCCCGGCGGTGCGATCAGGTGGTCGGCGGGGACGACGACGCCGTCCAGCGCGATGTGTGCGATCCGGGCGCCGCGCATGCCCAGCTGCCCGTGGATCGGTTCGACGGTCACTCCGGGTGCGTCCGTTTCGACCAGTGCGGTCGTCAGCCCGGCCTGCGACCGGCCGAGGACGAGCAGTACGTCCGCGACCTCGCCGAACGTGACCCACAGTTTCCGTCCGGAGATCCGGTGATCCGAGCCGTGCGCTTCGAAACGGGTAGTCACAGAGGAGAGGTCGCTGCCGGCTCCGGATTCGGTGGCGGCGAATCCGGCGAGGAGTTCGCCGGTCGCCAGGGCCGGCACCCACTGTGCCCGCTGTTCGGCGGTGCCCCACCGGTCGAGGGCGGCGTTCACCATCCCCTGCACGGTCAGCAGCGAACGCAACGACGTGCAGACCGCCCCGAGTCTTTCTGCGACCGAGCCCAGTTCGGCCGCGTTCAGGCCGAGTCCCCGGCAGTCCGTCGTCCGGTCCAGCCCGAGGACCCCCGCCCGCGCGGCGGCCTCGATGACGTCGACCGGCAGCCCGGTCTCGTCCCAGGTGCCGGCGTCGGTCTCGGCGGAGGCGACCAGTGTGTCGATACCGATCACGGCGACGCCCCGTCCGTCGCACGAAGCTGCTCGCCCCGCTTTCTCCGAATGAAGCCCGCTACCCGCGCTGCGGTACGGAAGTTGTCGAGATCGAGATCCTCCACCTCGACCACGACGTCGTGGGAGCCCTCGATGTACGTGACGATCTCCAGGGCCCGCAACGAACTCACCAATCCCAGGGTGAAGTAGTCGTCGTCGGGACCGAGTTCCGTCGACGTGATCGAGCTCAGGTACTGCCGTAGCTGCTCGACCAGCTCGTCACGGGACTCGGGCACAGGGGCATTTGCTGTGTCCATGGGCGTGGGATTCCCATTTGGACCAGCGTTCAATCATCGTGCCCTCAGGCGGCCAGCAGGCCCGGCAGTCCCCACTCCGCTGCGAGCAGCTCGTAGGAGCGCAACCGGTCGCCGTGATCGTGGGTGACGCTGGTGATCACCAGTTCGTCGGCGTCGGTGAGCCTTCGCAGACTGTCGAGTCGGTCCGCGACGGTGGCCGGCGCCCCCACGAACTGGGTGATCAGCCGGTCCTCGACCGCCGCGCGTTCCGCCTCGCCGAGCGGTGCCGTGTGCGCCGGGTCCGGATACGGGATTGCTCCGTGGCCGCTGCGGATGCTGTGCGTCCAGTGCGCGAACGTCGACGCCAGTTCCTTCGCCGTCGCGTCGTCCTCCGCCACGACCGCGTCGGCGGAGACGACGACGTACGGCTTCTGCAGGTTCGGCGACGGGCGGAACGCGGCGCGGTACGCCTCGACCGCCTCGATGGTCGTCGACGGGCTCACGTGGTAGTTCGCCCCGAAAGGCAGCCCCAACCGCCCGGCCAGTTCGGCGCTGGGCCCTGCGCTGCTGCCGAACACCCATACCTCGACGTCGGCGCCCTCGCCCGGGCTGGCGTGAAGTTCGATCCCGTCCGGGGTGCTGTACGTGCCGCCGAGCAGTGCCAGGATGTCGTCGACCTGCTGGTCGAACGCCGGCGACAGCGCGCCCGGCTGCTGCAGTACCGACTGCGCCGCCGTGAGCCGCGGAGACAGCAGGAGCCCGGACGGATCGAACGGTGCGGGGATCACGACGCCGTCGCGGATCTCCGTTTCCCGGCGGGGCGGGGCCGGCAGGTTGTTGCGTTCCGCAACCGCTTTCAACGCCTCGGCCCGGCGCTGACCCGACCGTCCGAGCCCGAGGTCCAGACGACCCGGGTACAGCGCGTCGACGGTGCCGAACGCCTCGACCACGGCCGCTGCGGTGGTGTGGCCCAACTGCACCGCGGCGGCGCCGACCCGGAGGGTGCTGGTCGCCGCGGCCAGGATCCCGACGAGCACGGCCGGCGAGGAACTGGCGACGCCCACGAAGTGGTGTTCGGCAACCCAGTACCGCTTGTATCCCCACGCTTCGGCGTGCCGGGCGAGGTCGACGGTGTTCCGCAGCGCGGTGCGGGCGGTGGTGCCCTCGCTGACGGGCGACAGGTCGAGGACGGACAACGGAGTGGTCATGAGGGCACCTTCTGGAGAGAGCGGGGATTGACAGCGCGATGGCTGCGCGGGGCACCGAGTCCGAGGTGCTGCCGCAGCGAGGCGGTGGTGTATTCGGTGCGCAGGACGCCGCGGTCCTGCAGCAACGACACGACCGTGTCGACGAACAGGGCGAGTTCGTCCGGGGTGAGAGAGGAGGGCAGGACGAACCCGTCCGCTGCGTCCTCACGGACCCACCGGACGATCCGGTCCGCGACGGACGTGGCGGTACCCGCGAACGGCGTGGCGGACAGAACCTTCACCGCACCGGCGGTCCTGCCTGCCTCGACCGTGCGGCGTGCGAGGTCGTCGTAGAACTCGCGACCGGCCTCGAACGTGCCGAGCGGCGCGATGATCACGTCACCGTGCCGGGCGGCGAGATCCCGGGCCTGCGGGCCGTCACCCGACACGATCACCACCGGTTGCGCTTGCGGGCTCCGGGGGACGGTGAAGCGTCCACCGATGTCGAAGTGCCTGCCCCGGTGGTAGAACGCGCCTGCGGTGGGATCCGAGACGAATCGCCCCGCGCCGCGGTCGATGGTCACGACCCCCTCGGCCCAGGAATCCCACAGCGTGCGTGCGGTGTCGACGAACTCCGCGGCCCGCTCGTCGCCGAAGGCCCCGGTGTTCCACGCCGCCCGCCCGCCGGACAGGTGATCGAGTGAGGCCAGCCGGCGGGCGACGTCGTACGGTTCGGCAGAGGTCGTGTCCAGCGTCGCCGCGAGCCCCACCGTGTCGGTGAACCCGGCCAGCGCGTTCGCCGCGGTGACGCCGTCGGCGAGGAAGAAGTCGAATCTCCCCCGCTCCGCGGTGCGGGCGGCATCCGCGAGGACGGCGAAGTCCGTCCGGCCGGCGGGTGCCGCCGCCCCGAGCACGACCTGCTTCTCGGCCATGCCTACCGCGGGTTCTTCTCGCCGGCCTCGACCGCGAGCGTCAGCCGGTTCTCGGCGGGCGCGACCGGGCAGGTGGCGTAGTCGGTGAACGCGCACGGCAGGTTGGCCGCCCGGTTGAAATCGAGGATCACCCGGCCGTCGGAGGCGGGAGCGTCCACGGCCAGTGACCGCGCCGCAGGGTACGTGCTGACCCCGCTGGTGGCGTCGGTGAACAGAATGTGCAGCCCACCGTTCTTGCCTGCGAACGCGACGAGTTCGTGTGCGGCGCCGTCGTACTCGAATTCCAGCGTCCCCAGCGCCGTGTGGTGGTGCTCGAGCCCCTCGACGACCGCACCCGTCGTGACGACGCGCGATTGCGGGAACGGGCTGAACGTCGCCGGCACGGCCCACTGCCGCGCGGGCAGGAACGTCGGGATGCCGGTGAACGCGGCGAGGGTGCCTGCCTCGGGGTCGTGGATCCGGAGGGCGACGTCACCGGTTCTCCGGATCACCTCGATGTTGCGGCTCCCGTGCCGCACGAGCAGACCGGGTGCACCCTCCAGGGGTGCGAGGGTCGCCGTGCCGTCGACGGGTTCGCCGTCGACCTCGAGCCCGGCGTCGGCGGTCGCCGTGATCACCACACCGTCCGCGTCGGCCCGCCACTTCCCGGGCAGGTCGGGGAACGTGGTGTCGGTCTCGACGAGCCAGTGCAGGGCGGTGAGACTCAGCCATCCCAGCGGATCGCGGAAAGACTCCTCCCGCCCCGAATGCCAATCCTGCCAGTCCTGCTCGAATGTCGCGCCTGCCGTGACTGCGGTCATGATGCCCGAACTCCTTCTGTCTGGTGATGCGGATGGCGCAGTCCGAGATGACTGCGCAGGGTCGTCCCCGAGTACTCGGAGCGGAAACTGCCGCGGTTCTGCAACTCCGGGACCACCTTCTCGACGAACTCGTCGAGCCCGGCCGGAGTGAGGTGCGGTACCAGGATGAAGCCGTCGCACGCGTCCGCCTGCACGTAGCGGTCGATCTCCTCGGCCACCTGGGCGGCGGTGCCGACGAACTGCTGGCGGGTGGTGACCGCGATGATCAGTTCCCGGATGCTGAGCTTCTCGGCTTCCGCTTTCGCCCGCCACGCGGCAGCGATCTCGCGTGGGTCCTTCGCGTGCCGCACCCGGCCGCGGGTGATGTTCGTGTCGTCGGCCGGTTCGACGTCCGGCAGCGGACCGTCCGGGTCGTACGCGGAAAGGTCTCGGCCCCAGACCTGTTCGAGAAACGCGATCGCCGTCTGTGGGCCCACCTGCTGGTGCCGGATGTGAACGGCGCGCTCGGCCGCGTCCGCCGCGGAGTCGCCCAGCACGAACGTCGCCGCCGGCAGCACCTTGAGATCGCCGTGGCTGCGCCCGTACTTCGCCAGCCTGCTCTTGACGTCCGTGTAGAACTTCTGGCCGTCCTCGAGCGACCCGTGGATCGTGAAGATCGCGTCCGCCTGCGCGGCGCCGAATTCGCGGCCCTGATCGGAGTCGCCCGCCTGCAGCAGCACCGGGTGCCCCTGCGGGCTCCGGGGAATCGTGAACCGTCCCCGGATGTCGAACTGGGAGCCGGAGTGCGTGACGTCGCGGATCGAGTTGTCCGCGGCGAACACTCCCCGGGCGCGGTCGATCTGCAGCGCATCCTGATCCCAGCTGTCCCAGAACTTGCGGGCGCCCTCGATCAGTTCGCCTGCGCGGACGTACCGGTCGGCCGTGTCGAGGTATCCCCCGCGCCGGAAGTTCTCCCCCGTGAACGCGTCCGAGGACGTCACCATGTTCCACGCGGCCCGGCCGTCGGACAGATGGTCGAGCGAGGCGAATTGCCGTGCCAGCTCGTACGGTTCGTTGAATGTGGTGTTGATCGTCCCCGCCAGGCCCAGATGCGTGGTGACTCCGGCGAGTGCGCCGAGCACCGTCAACGTGTCGGGGCGGCCCACCACGTCGAGGTCGTGGATCTGTCCTCGGTGCTCACGCAGGCGCAGGCCCTCGGCAAGGAAGAAGAAGTCGAACAATCCGCGTTCGGCGGTCTCCGCGAGGTGCACGAACGAGTCGAAGTCGATCTGGCTCTTCGATTCGGGGTCGCTCCACACGGTGGTGTTGTTGACGCCGGGAAAGTGCGCGGCGAGATGAATCTGCTTGCGCTGGTTGCTCATGATGTCAGTCCTGTCCGGCGAAGTGATTGACGGGACGGGCGAAGCCGAGCCGCTCCCGGAGCACTCCGCTGTCGGGCGCTCGGTCGCCCGGCCGCAGCAGCGGCAGGACGCGCTCGGTGATCTCGTTCAGGCCGGACGCCAGCGCCAGCGGCCGGAGGGTCACGCCGTCGACGCCCCCGGCGCCCACCACGTCGGTGATCAGGCGGGAGAGGCCCGGCGCGTCGCCGCGGTGGAGAATCGACGCCGGCTCGTACCGGCTGCCGGACCAGTTCTCGAGCTGGGCGAGGTCGCGTTCCGCGGCGTCGGCGGTGTCGGCGATCACCACCTCGACGTCGAGCAGGATCCGCAGCGAAGCGGGGTCCCGGCCGGCCTCGGCGGCGGCACGTCGCACGCGGTCCGCGACGTCACGGGCTGCGTCCACGGTGGGTGCGCCGATGCGGATCACGTCGGCGCGCGCCGCGGCGACCCGGGTGGAGTGCTCGTCCCGCGCGCCGATCACGATCAGCGACTGCCCCTGCGGCGACCGCGGCGTGATCGAGGGACCCTTCACGGAGAAGTGCGTGCCCTCGAAGTCGATGTAGTGCAGCTTGTCCCGGTCGATGAAGCGGCCGGTGGCGACGTCGCGGATCTCGGCGTCGTCCTCCCAGCTGTCCCACAGCAGGCTCACGACCTCGATCGCGTCGGCCGCCTCCGCCCACAGACTCTCGGCATCCTGTGCCTCCTTGCGTCCGAACAGATTCGCCTGCGCCTGACCGGCCGACACGTCCACCTGCCATCCGGCGCGGCCGAGCGACGCGTGGTCGAGGCTCGCGATGGCCTTGGACACGTGGAACGGTTCGGTGTGGGTGACGGTCACCGTGGGAACCAGCCCGATCCGCTCGGTGGACGCGACGGCCCGTGCCGCGATCGCCACGGCGTCCAGTTGCCCACGCTGCTCGGCATGTCCCGTCGTGGCGATCGCGAAGGTATCGCCGACGAACGCGAGGTCCACTCCGGCCGAGTCGGCCAGCCCGAGCAGGCCGGTCCAGTAGCCGGCGGTGAAGAGGTCCTCGGCGCGCGAGTCCGGACGACGCCAGGACTGTGGGTGAATCCCCGTGCCGTACAGATCGACGGCGACGAGCGGGTCGTGTGGCTCAGGCATGAATCGATTCCTCCAGCTGTGCGGAACGTGGACGCACGACGGATCGTCCCGGGATGGCGTCGAGCAACTGCCGGGTGTAGTCGTGGCGGGGATTGTCGAATATTTCTGCCGCGGTGCCCGATTCGACGATGCGACCGGACCGCATCACCGCGACCGTGTCGCTGATCTGCCGGACCACGGCGAGGTCGTGCGAGATGAATAGGTAGCTGAGCCCGAGTTCCCGCTGCAGGCCCTCGAGCAGCCCGAGGATCTGCGACTGCACCGAGACATCCAGTGCGGACACCGGTTCGTCGAGCACGACGAGTTCCGGGTGCAGCGCGAGCGCGCGGGCGATGGCGACCCGCTGCCGTTGCCCACCGGACAGCTCCGCCGGTCTGCGTTCGAGGTAGATCCGCGGCAACGCGACCTGTTCGAGCAGTTCGGTGACTCGTGCCGCCCGTTCCGCCCGGGTGCCGACACCGAACGCGCCGAGCGGTTCCGCCACGATGTCCGCGATCGCCAGTTTCGGATCGAGGGACGCGTAGGGGTTCTGGTACACGATCTGCACTCGGCGGCGCAGGGCTCGCAGCGCGCCGCCGCGCAGGGTGGTGATGTCCCGGCCGTCGAACTCGACGCGGCCTGCGGTGGGAGATTCCAACCGGATCGCAATCCGCGCCACCGTGGACTTGCCGGACCCGGACTCCCCCACCAGCGACAGCGTGCGCCCGCGGGGAACCTCGAACGACACGTCCTGGACGGCGTCGATGGCAGTGCGCCGGTCGATCCGGAATGTCTTGGACACCCCGGACACCCGCAGCAGGACAGCAGGGTCGGCTCCCGTCTCCGCGGCGCGGCTGGGCCCCCGTCCCACCGCGAGACTCGGCGCCGCGGCCAGCAGGGTGCGGGTGTACTCGTGCCGGGGGTTCTCGAGGACCTCGCGGGTGGGGCCCGCTTCCACCACCTCGCCCTCGCTCATCACCACGATCCGGTCGGCACGGTCGGCGGCGACACCCAGATCGTGCGTGATCAGCAGGACCGCGGTGCCGGCCTCGGCGATCCGCGCGTCGAGGTGATCGAGAATCCGGCGCTGCACGGTGACATCGAGTGCGCTGGTCGGCTCGTCCGCGATCACGAGTTCGGGGCTGCACGCCAGCGCGATCCCGATCAGTACGCGCTGCCGTTGCCCGCCCGACAGGTCCTGCGGGTACTGCCTCGCCCGCACCTCGGGCTTGTCGATCCCGGCCTCGGCGAGAATGCGCACCGCCTCGATGCCTGCCGTCCGGCGGTCGGCGAGACCGTGGATCCGGAGCACCTCCGCCACCTGGGTGCCGACCCGCAGGACGGGGTTGAGCGACGTCGTCGGGTCCTGGGGAACCAGGCCGATCCGGGCGCCGCGGACCCGCTCGAGTGCGCGCTCCGACTTGGTGTCGAGACGCTCACCGTCGAACGTCACGGTGCCGGCCACGGCCCGCCCGGATCCGCTGAGCAGTCCGAGGATGGCGTGCGCCGTGGTGGACTTTCCGGAGCCGGACTCGCCGACCACGGCCACCACTTCTCCGCGCGAGACCGTGAGGTCGACGCCCTTCACGGCCACGACGGGATCGCTCACGCTCCCGTACGCCACCCGCAGTCCGGAGACCTGGAGGAGCGGCGCCGTGGCACCTGCCTCAGCACTAGTAGTCGAACTCATCGCACTTCCCTCTGTTCGAGTGCATGTCCGAGTCGGTGCGCCGACAGCACGACGGCCACGATCACCAGTCCGGGCAGGGTGGTCATCCACCACGCGGTGGCGAGGTAGTTCCGGCCCTCGGAGATCAGCGAGCCCCATTCCGGGGTGGGCGGCACCGCGCCGAACCCGAGGAAGCTCAGCGACGACACCGCGAGGACCGCCATCCCGAACTCGACGGCGGCAAGTGCCACGACGGGCGCGTACGAGTTCCGCAGAACGTGGCGGCGCAGCACCGTGTGCCAGCGGACACCCGACGCGAACGCCGCCTCGACGTACAGCGACCGGCGCACTCGCAGCACCTCCGAACGCATCACGCGGGCGAAGTTCGCGATCAGCGACACGCCCACCGCGATGGCCACGTTGACCGTGCCGAACCCCAGCGCGGTCACCAGAGCGAGCGAGAGCAGCAGGGCAGGGATCGACAGGAGGACGTCGACGACGCGCATCAGGGCGGCGTCCAGCGCACCGCCGACGGCACCGGACAGCAGGCCGATCAGCGAACCGACGACCAGTGCGATACCCACGGCCAACAGCGTTGCGGTCAGCGACAATCCGGCGCCGTGGACCACGCGGGTATACACGTCACGGCCGATGTTGTCGGTGCCGAACCAGTGCGCGGCACTCGGCGCCTGCAGTTTCTGGGCGGGCACCCCGACCAGCGGGTCGCCGCTCGCGAACACCGACGGCGCCACCGCGAATCCGACCGCGACGAGGAGCACGGCGGCCGAGGCCACCAGCACGAGATTGCGACGCAGCCACGTCACCACGCGGCGTCCGCGGCTGTCCGACTCGGACGCGATCACGGGAGGCGGTTCGACCGGCGGAGTGCCGAACCCCTCGGCCTCGTCGATCAGTTCCCTGGTGAGGATGTCAGACATGAACCTTCTCCTCCACATCCGCGGAGTCGGTGCTCCAGCCGGAACTGCGTCTGCCCTCGACGATCCTGGGATCGATCAGCGGATAGAGCAGATCGACGGCGAGATTGACGAGTACGTAGACGACCGAGCTCAGCACCACGATTCCCTGGACCACCGGAATGTCCTGCGCCATCACGGACGTCTGGGTGAGCCGCCCCACGCCGGCGCGCGAGAACACCGTCTCGACGACGACCGATCCGGCCAGCAGATTACCCACGAGCACACCGGCGATGGTGAACGCCGGAATGCTCGACAGGCGCAGCGCGTGCCGGGTCTGAATCTGCCAGCGGGACGCACCCTTCGCCCGCGCGGCTTCGATGAACGGCTGTCGCCACGTGGTCTGCAGACTCGCCGCGAGCACCTGCGCGATCACGGCGCCGGTCGGCAGCGCGAGCGTCACCGCCGGGAGCACCAGTGTCGCGATCCCCTGGTCACCGAACGCCGGGAACGCCTTCAGCCGGAACGAGAACAGCTGCAGCAGAATCAGTCCCACCCAGAACGTCGGCACCGCGACACCGAGCGGAGGCAGTGAGAACAGCAGATTCCGCACCCAGTGGACCCTGGTGTAGGTGGCGAGGAACGC
This sequence comes from Rhodococcus jostii RHA1, assembly GCF_000014565.1. Lineage (NCBI taxonomy): Bacteria > Bacillati > Actinomycetota > Actinomycetes > Mycobacteriales > Nocardiaceae > Rhodococcus > Rhodococcus jostii. The sequence continues at coordinate 2,356,573 of NC_008268.1, forward strand.
GACCGCTGCCCCGACCACGACCGCGAGAACCAGCGCCGCCGACGCCAGCGCGAGCGTGCTGGGGACCGCGTTCCCGATCGCCTCGGTCACCGATTGCCCGGTGGCGATCGAGTACCCGAAGTCACCGCGGACGGCGTGGCTCAGCGAGTTCCAGTACTGCACCCACACGGGCTGGTCGAGGCCGTACCGCGCCTGCAGCTCCGCGACGGCGGCCGCGTCGACCGTCGTTCCGGTGGACGCCGAGTCGACGGCGATACTCACCGGGTCGGACGGCAGCAGGAACAGCACGGCGAACGACACGGTGAACGTCGCCCACAGGACGGCGATCGCCTGCAGCACGCGGAGTCCGAGGTAGCGAATCATGGCTCAGCGTCCGCTGATCCAGGTGTCGAAGAACTGGAGCCGGGCCGAGGCCTCGAACTTCAGGTCCTGCACGTTGGGGCCGGCGCCGATCGCCTGCGACAACTCCACCGTGGGGATCCACAGGCCGTTGTCGAGCACCTGCTGCTGGGCGTCGGCGACGAGCGCGCTCCGCTCGGTGGTGTCGGTGGCGGCGAGTTGCTTCGCGAGCACGTCGTCGAGCGCGGGAATGGGTCCGCGGTTGTTCAGGTTGCGGCCGTCGAGGCCGAACTGGGTGCGGAGGATGTCACCGTCGGCGCGGGTGCTGTTGTAGTAGGTGGCGTCGAAGTCCTTGGAATTCTGGCGGGCGGTGGCCTCCGGAGTGGACACGAGATTCAGCTGCAGATCCACTCCCACCTCTTTGAGCTGCTGCTGCACCAGTTCGAGGATGGCCTGGTTGCCGGCGAACACGGAGCTGAACAGAACGGGGAAGCTCAGCTTCTGACCGCCCTTCTCGCGGATGCCGTCGGCACCGGGAACCCAGCCCGCCTGATCCAGGATCGACTTCGCCTTCTCCGGGTCGTACGTCACGTCCGGCAGCGCCACGTAGCCCGGGGTGCGGCTGGCCAGCGTGCTGGTGGCGGGTTTGAAGTTGGGCCCGAGTACGGTGTCGACCAGTTCCTGCCGGTTGATCGCCGGGACCAGCGCGCTGCGCACGACGGGGTCGACGAGCGGTCCGCGAGTCACGTTGGGCTGGAAGCCGAACGGGGTCCCGGGGTTCGACGTGGTGAGCACCTGCCCGCCCGCGCCTTCGATCTGCGGGGCGTCCTGCGGCAACGCGTCACTGATCGCGTCCAGCTGTCCCGAGGACAGGCTGCCCGTGCGGACACCGGATTCGGGCACGACACTGAACTCGATGGTGTCGAGGTACGCCTCGCCGTCGTGGCCGAACACGTCCGAACCCCAGTTGTATCCGGCGCGCTTGGCGAGGGTCACCGACTTGTCCTGCTGGTAGTCGGCGTACGTGAACGGCCCGGTGCCCGAGATGTTGCCGGTGCACCGCTCTTCGGCGGACTTCGCGACGGACGCATCGGACAGGATGCCCAGCTGCGGGGTGGACGACGCCTGCAGGAACTGCGCGTTGGGTGCGGCGAAGTCGACCTGCGCGGTCAACGGGTCGATCACGGTGGTACCGGTGTAACCGGCGAGGTAGCTGGCACCGAGCGGGGCCTTGGCGCCGGAGAGGGTCTTCACGATGGCGTCGAGATTCTTCTTCACCGACTCCGCGGTGAAAGGTGTTCCGTCACTGAACGTGACCCCCTCCTTCAGGTGGAATGTGAAGGAGGACGCGTCGGCGTCGGTTTCCCAGTTCTCGGCGAGCCACGGTTTGAGTTCGCCCGTCTCCGGGTCCTGGTCGGTGAGCGAGTCCACCACCTGACGAGCCACGTAGATCGTCTGATTCGTGCCCGACTGCGCGGGGTCGGCGCACGTCGGTGCCTGGGAGAGGCCGTAGCGGAGTGTTCCGCCCGGCTGTGCGGGGCCCGCATCCGCGGAGGAACTGCTGGAACCGCCACCGCAGGCGGTGAGCGCCGTGGCCAGCACGGCGGCGGCGCCGATACCTGCTGCGATGCGGGCACCGCGGTGGGGCGAGGACAAAAGCACTGATGGCACCGAGAACTCCGTGATCTCGAAGAAGTGCCGTGCGCGCTGCCCGTCGTATCGGCAGCGCTCACGCGCACAGGAAGGTGAAGGACACCGGATCCGACGCGGATGCGGTGTGAAGAGCCGGAACCCCGAGGGATCGAGGTGGCAGGTCAGCTGTGACAGATCGAGGTGGACAGCCGGCAGAGATCGACGTGCAGGCGCCCCCAGGCGCTCACGAAACCTTCGGTCAACATCGTTCCTCCATCGATCCCGGCGGTAGCACCCGCACCCGCAGGGCGGGGGGTTGCTGCGACGTCAACGAGCCAGGTCTCTCGGTCGCTCTGGATGGTCGTTACCGAGTGTAAGAGATCGCCGGTCGTGGCGCCACACGGACCCCCGCTACCCGACCACCTGCCGGGACTCGACCTCCCGCCGCGACAGGGCGGGCCGGAGCCCGAGGTGCTCACGCAGGGTGGAGCCTTCGTATTCCGTTCGGTACGAACCTCGCTCCTGCAATTCGGGCACCAGCAGGTCGACGATCTCGTCGAGTCCGGTGGGCACCAGATACGGCGAAATGTTGAACCCGTCCGTGGCGCCACTGCGAACCCACCGGGTGAGTTCGTCGGCGACCTGCCCGGGAGTACCGGCGAAACCGGAGCGCTGGGTGGTCGCGATCGCAACCTGACGCAGCGACAGGCTCTGCGCCTCTGCCAGGGCCCGCCATTCCCGGGCGATGGCGAGCGGATCCTTTCCGTCACGCGCCGCCCCACGGGTGACGGAGATCGGCGCGGGCACCGGATCGAATTCGGGCAGTGGGCCGTCCGGGTCGCGATCGGACAGATCGCGGCCCCACACCTGACCCACCAGCGACAACGCCGTCTGCCCGGTGTACTGGCCCTCGAGAACCCAGCGCACCTTCTCCTCCACCTCGGACGCGTTCTCCGCGAGCACGATCTGCGTGCCCGGCAGAATCTTGACGTCGTCCTCGGGACGCCCGGCACGACGCAATCTCGCCCTGATGTCCTCGGCGAAAGCGAGCGCCTCGTCGAAATGCGTTCCGTGCCGGGAGAAGATCACGTCGGTGTGCGCGGCCGCGAAGTCCCGGCCCGCCGGTGAGTCGCCGGCCTGGAAGATGACGGGATGCCCCTGGGCGCTGCGCGGCAGCGTCGGAGTGATCGTGACGTCGAACTGCGACGTGCGCCGGGACACCTCCCGCACCCCGTCCGGGGTCGACCACGACGGTGCGTCGGTGCTCGTCGCGACCGCGCCGTCGGCCCACGCATCCCAGATCGCCCGGGCGGTGTCGAGGAACTGCCCGGCCCGCTCGTACCTGTCCGCGTGATCGAGGAAGCCGCCGCGCCGGAAGTTCTCACCGGTCCACGCGTTGTCCGTGGTGACGGCGTTCCAGCCGGCACGGCCACCGGACAGCAGGTCCAGCCCGGACAGCCGCCGGGCGAGGTCGGCCGGCTCGTTGTAGGTGGTGTTCTGGGTGGCCACCAACCCGATGTGCCGGGTGATGCCGGCCAGCGCCGAGAGCTGGGTGATCGCGTCGGGCCTGCCCACGATGTCGAGATCGAGAATCTTCCCTCCCTGTTCCCGCAGGCGCAGGCCCTCACCGAGGAAGAAGGCGTCGAACAGGCCACGCTCGGCGGTCAGTGCCACCCGCCGGAACGTTTCGAAGTCGATCTGCGATCCGCTCGACGGATCGGACCAGATCGTCGTGTGGTTGACGCCCTGGAAGAAGACACCGAAGTGCACCTGGGCGCCGGGTCTGGCGTACGAGTTGTCGGTCATGTTCTCCACAACCTTTCAGCGAGAAGAGTCTTCGAGGCGCTCGGCCTGGAATCGGGTGACGGGACGGTCGAGGCCCAGCGTGCTGCGCAGGGTCGAACCGGGGACGGGACGGTGGGCGATGCCGGCACGGAGAAGTGCCGGGACCACGTACCGCGCGAGCACCGGAAGATCCTCGTCGACGACGGCGGGATGCAGGCGCACACCCTCGACGTGCGCATCCAGGGCGCGGAACAGTTCCACCAGCCCGCTGGCATCGCCGGCGAACGACAACCGTCCGCTCGGCGGGGCAGGCGTCGACGAGCCGAGCGCGACATCCAGTTCGGCGACCACCAGCGGTGCGCCGCCGACCTTCGCGCGCCCGGCGGCCTCGACGGTGTCCTCGAGTGTCGGTCCGGACACCAGCACCACGTCGACCAGCGACGGATCGGTGTCCCCCTCGACGCCGAACACCACCAATTGCCCCTGCGGTGGCCGGGGCACGATGGCCGGACCCTTCACCGAGTACGTCTCGCCCCGGAAGTCGATGTAGTGCAATCGGTCGCGGTCGACGAAACGCCCGGTGGCGTAGTCGCGGATCACCGCGTCGTCCCCCCACGAATCCCACAGGTCCCGGACCACGGTGATCGCGTCCCGTTCCTCCCGCGCGAGGTCGGCGGGTGCGGTGACCTCGGCCCGGCCCAGTGCGCTCGCGACCCGCGGGTCGGTGTCGCGTGCCGGGATCCAGCCGCCGCGACCACGCGACGCGTAGTCGAGCGTCGCGAGTTGGGAGGACGTGTGGAACGGCTCGGCGTACGTCGTGCCGACGACCGGTACGAGTCCGATCGTGCTGGTGGTCGCGGCAACGAACGCCGCGCGGTTCACCGCGTCGATCCGGCCGACGGGTCCCCCGTGGGCGCCGGGCGGCAGCAGGGAATCGTCGAAGGAGGCGAACGTGAAGCCGGCGTTCTCGGCTGCCGCGACGCGGTCCGCCACCGTTCGCCCGGTCAGCAACCGGTCGGGTGTGTGCGCGGCGCGCCGCCAGGCTTCGGGATGCGCACCCTCGCCATCGAGTTCGATGCCCAGAAACAGGCTCATGCGTCTTCCTCCTCGGTGCCGGCCGCGAGGGGGCGGCTCGGAATGGTCTCGCGCAGCGTGGGTGCCACCTCGGCCTGGAACAGCTCCAGGCTTTCGCGGTGCTGCTTGTCGCTGCCGACGCGGTCGGCGCTCAGGTGGATCACCTCGTGGCCGAACTGCTCGTGGTAACGCTGCACCTTGTCGATCACCTGCTGCGGGCTGCCGATCAGTGCGGAGCTGCGTTCGACGAAGTCCTCCACGGTCTCGAACACCACCGGAAGCCCTGCCCTGCGGGCGAAGTCGAGGCGAGCCGCGTGAATCGGCCGCCACACGTCCAGCGCATCCTGCGAGTTCGCCGTCACGTAGAACCCGGCCGTTCCAGCGCCGACGAGGGCGTCGGCGGGATCGTGACCGTAGTGCGCCCACCGTTCGCGGTAGTGCCGGACGAGTTCGGCGTACGAGTCGATGGGATACGTGACGTTCGCCGAGAAGATCGGATCACCGTAGCGGGCGGCGAGATCCACCGACTCCTTGCTCGTCGCGCTGCCGTGCCAGATCCGGATCCGCCGCTGCAGCGGGCGCGGAAGGGCGACAGCGTGCTCGAGAGACGGCCGGAACGTGCCTTCCCACGTGACGTCCTCGCTCTCCCACAACTGCCGGAACAGTTCGTAGCCCTCGCGGTTGCGGTCCCACTGGTCGTCCGGGGTGACGTGGAACAGCTCCGCCTGCGCGGTGCCGTTGCCCTTGCCGATGATGAGCTGCAACCGGCCGCCCGACAGGTTGTCCAGCGTCGAGTAGTCCTCGAACGCGCGGACCGGGTCGAGCAGGCTCAGCGTGGTCACCGCCGTCCACAACTGCAGCGTGCTGGTGCGCGCCGCGATGGCGCTGAGCACCACGGGCGGGGACGACGACAGGAAAGGATGCTCGTGGCGCTCGCCCACCGCGAACCCGTCGTACCCCAGTTGCTCGGCGAGGACGGCTGAGTCCACAACCTCCTGCAGCCTGGCCGCGGTGCCGATCCTCTCCCCGGTCACCGGGTCCGGGTGGTGGGTGATCAGGCTCATCAACAGAAACTTCATACAGACTCGTACTCCTTTGCGGCCCAGGCGGAAGGCAGAGCGGTAGGGGTGTGCAGGATCTTCTCGAATCCGTGGATTCCGACGTCCTGCGGTGGGAGGGAGCGGTCGAACAGCGCCGTGTACCCCGCGGCCAGGTACAGGGCCACCGCCTCGGGCTGCCGCGGCCCCGTGGTGAGGAAGATGCGGGAATACCCTGCTCGGGTGATCGCGGCCTCGAGCTCCCGCAGCACGATTCGTCCGAGGCCGCGACGGCGGTGCGCCGACGAGGTCCAGATCCGTTTGAGTTCGGCCGTCGTGTCGTCGTAGCGGCGGAACGCCCCGCCCGCCACGGATGTCCCGTCCTCGACCAGAACGAGCAACGCGCCACCCGGTGCGGCGAACTCCTCCGCCGGATACGTGCTGAGATCGTCGTAGATCTCGTCGCGGGTGCGCCCGTACCGGGTGCTGTACTCGATCGCCAGTTCTTCGAGCAGCGGCGCGGCCAGCGGATCGGCCTGATCGACGAACACGGTCTGCACGGATTCGGCCCTCTCGGTCACCGGTCCTCCTGTCAGCTGGTCTTCGGGAGTCCGGGCGGGTTGACGACCGACGTGTCGACGGCCTCGCTCGCGATGTTCCAACGGTCGAGAACCTGTGCGTACGTACCGTTCTCGATGATGTGGTTGATGGCCTCGTTGACGGCGGTCACCAGTCCGTTGTCCTTCTTGGTGAGCACGGCGATCTCACCCTGGAGGGCGTCGCCCGCCCCCGAGAACGTTCCGGCGATCTCGCTCTCCCCGGCCTGCGCCACGTGAAACGACGAGGACGGGTTGGGCCCGAAGTAGGCGTCGATCCGGCCCGACGCGAGGGGCAGGTAGTAGTCGGTGACGTTCTGGTAGTACGTGATGTCGGTCGGTTCGAGCCCCGCCGCGACGTTCTGCTCACTCCACTTCACCAGCAGCGCTTCCTGATTGGTTCCGGAGGAGACCGCGATCTTCAGACCCGCGACGTCCTTGGGCTCCTTGATCTGGATGCCGCTGCCCTTCTTCGTCTCGAACGCGACCGTGTCGAGGCGGTACGTCGAGAAGTCGTACTTCTCCTTCCGCTCCTCGGTGACGGTGACGTTGGAGATGAAAGCGTCGGCCTCCCCCGAATCGATGCGAACGAAGTTCTGCGCCCAGTCCGCGGCCTGGAGATCGACCTTCAACCCGAGAACGTCGCCGATCAGGTACGCAAAGTCGGTCTCCGAGCCGATGAGCGTCTTGTCGTCGTCGGCGTAGAAACGCAGGGGCGGGGCGGAACCGGCGCTGCCCGTCACGATGAGGGTGCCGCGGTCGCGGATCTGCTGGGGGACCTTCGCGGCGATCGACTCGACCTCGTCGGTGGTGATGCGATTCTGGTCGGCGGTGAGGTTGTATCCGGCAGCCGAGGTCGGCCCCGATCCCTCGTCCTCGACGTCGCCGCCCCCGCACGCGGCGGCGAGCAGCGCGACGGTGGTGAGGGCCGAGGCCAGAATTTTCGTACGGAACCGTGCGGTGGACATGTGTGCCTTTCGGGTTTCCACACCGAGGTGTGGAGAATCAGAGAACTCGGGAGAGGAATGCTGTGGTGCGGTCGTGCTGCGGGTTGTCGATGACCTGCGAGGGCGGGCCCTGTTCCACCACGACGCCGGCATCCATGAAGACCGCCGTGTCGGCGACCTCCCGCGCGAAGCCCACCTCGTGGGTGACGATCACGAGGGTCGCGCCGTCCCGTGCCAATTGCTTGATCACGGCGAGGACCTCGCCCACCAGTTCGGGGTCGAGGGCCGACGTGGGCTCGTCGAACAGGATCACCGCCGGGCGCAGTGCGAGGGCCCTGGCGATCGCGACCCGCTGTTGCTGGCCGCCGGACAGTTGTCGCGGGTACTCGTGAGCCTTGTCACCCACGCCCACCCGTTCGAGCAGCGCAATCGCCTCGGCCTCGACCTCGGCCCGGTCGCGGCCCTGCGCCGACACCGGCGCCTCGATCACGTTCTCCAGCACCGTGAGGTGGGGGAACAGATTGAAGTTCTGGAAGACGAATCCGATCCGGGAACGCTGCTTCAGGATGTCGCGTTCACGCAGTTCGTGCAGTTTGCTGCCCTTGCGCCGGTAACCGATGAGGTCGCCGTCGATGCGAATGGTGCCGCGGTCGACCTTCTCCAGGTGGTTGAGCGTGCGCAACAGCGTGGACTTGCCGGAACCCGACGGCCCCAGGATCACCGTCACCTCGCCCTTGCGGACCAGCAGGTCCACACCCCGCAGGACTTCGAGTGCGCCGAAGGACTTGTGGACTCCGCGAACTTCCACCGCGTACTCCGCCGGATGGGCTTCGGTTGTCATTTCGTGGCACCTCTCGGTACGGAGACGCCGGCGTCACGGATCTCGGCAAACTTTCGGGTGAGCTTCTGCCACGGAGTCGGCGGCAGCGCCCGTGCCGATCCACGTGCGTAGTGCCGCTCGACGTAGTACTGGCCGATCGACAACAGCGTGGTCAGGATGATGTACCAGATCGTCGCGACCATCAGCAGTGGCACGACGCGGCCGTTGCGGCCGAAGATCACCTGAACCTGGTAGAACAATTCGGCAATTGCCATCGTCGACACGATCGAGGTGCCCTTGAACAGGCTGATCACCTCGTTCGCGGCGTTCGGCAGGATGCCGCGCATCGCCTGGGGCAGAACGATCTTGAAGAACTGACGTCGGCGCGGGATGCCCAGCGACTGCGCCGCTTCGATCTGCCCGTGGTCCACCGAGATGATGCCGGAGCGGATGATCTCGGCGGAGTACGCGGCCTGGTGCAGGGCCAGACCGATGACGGCGGCGGTGAAGCCGCTGATGACACCGTTGACCTCGAACGTGAAGAAGCCCGGACCGAACGGAATGCCCAGCGACAGAGTCTGATACAGGTACGTGATGTTGAACCAGAACAGAAGCTGCACGATCAGCGGAATCGACCGGAACGCCCAGATGTACACCCAGGCGATCACCTGCAGCACCGGGTTGTGCGACAAGCGGCTGACCGCCAGCACCACACCGAGTGCGAATCCGAGGATCGTCCCCCACAGTGTCAGCTTCACCGTCATCCACAGGGCCTGCAGCACGGAGCCGGCGGTGAAGTACTTGGCGAACGTCGCCCAGTCCCATCCCGGGTTGGTCGCGAGGCCGTGGACGAACTGGGCGAGCAGTACCAGCACGGCTGCGCTGACGACCCACCGCCACGGATGCCACCTCCGCGCCACTTCCAGCGCGGCGTCCCCGTCGCCGGAGGGCACTGAATCGAGGGGCGCGGCCGAACGCGCCCGGACGGGGGCGCTCACGCTCCCTCACCACTTACGACAGACATCACTGAGGCGGCCTTTCACCTGGAAACGGGACTGCAGGAGGGCGCGTCTTCCGCGGGATGCGGGCGCGCGTCAGGCACTCACCGGGCGAAATGCCCGGTGAGCGTGCTGTGAGACCTCGTCAACAGTGGCAGGAGGTGGTCCGGCACAGGTCGATGTGCCGTCTGCGCCACGCAGGGCGCGCGAGGTAGTTCATGTGCTGCCTTCCATCGATCCCGGCGGTAGCACCCGCACCCGAAAAATTCGGAAGGGTTGCTGCGACGTCAACGAGCCAGGTCTCTCGGTCGCTCTGGATGGTTGAAGCGAACACTAGCCGCATTCCCGAACCCCGTCAACACGGGGTATTTCCCTGCAACACAGGGAAAATGGTGCCGATCGCCCGCAAGAATCACCGTGCGCAGAAGTACTGACAGACGGAGATCCATGCGGTTGGATGATGCGTGCAGCCCTGTATCTCCGTGGTCGTGCGACCCGGCTGCCGGGCCTTCCGAGGCCCTTGTAACGTCGCCTCGGTGACACCACTCGAAGTCATCGCGATCCTGGTAGCCGGTGTAGGCGCGGGCGCGATCAACGCCATCGTCGGCAGCGGCACGCTCATCACCTTCCCCACCCTGGTGGCGTTCGGGTTCCCTCCGGTGACCGCCACGATGTCGAACGCGATCGGCCTGGTCGCCGGTGGCGTGTCCGGCACGTGGGGGTACCGGCGGGAACTGGCCGGGCAGGGGCCGCGGCTGCGGTGGCAGATCCCGGCGTCACTGTGCGGTGCGGTTCTCGGCTCGTGGCTACTGCTCCACCTACCCGAAACTGTGTTCGAACTCGTCGTCCCGGTGCTGCTGATCCTCGCCCTGATCCTGGTGGTGTTGCAGCCGAAGATTCAGGCCTGGGCGAAGCAGCGCGGCAGCCACGAGGCGGGGCTGAGCCCGGCGCGCCTCACCCTGCTGACCGTCGGGACGTTCGCCGTGGGAGTGTACGGCGGATACTTCACCGCCGCGCAGGGCATCCTGCTGATGGGTGTGATGGGCGCGATCCTGCCGGAGAGCCTGCAACGGATGAACGGCGCGAAGAACCTGCTCTCGCTCATCGTCAACGTCGTCGCCGCGACCGCGTACACGCTCGTGGCCTTCGACCGGATCAGCTGGGCGGCCGCCGGCCTGATCGCGGTGGGCTCGCTGCTCGGAGGCGTCCTCGGCGCCCGTTACGGCCGCAGGCTGTCGCCGACCGCATTGCGGGGAACCATCGTCGTCGTCGGCCTCATCGGTCTGTTCCGGCTGCTCGCATAGTCGCGCATGCACCCTCCCGCTCCCTCATACTGAGTCGGTGAGCAAAGACGTAGAGCACCCGGGCTGGACCTATCTGATGGACATGGACGGCGTTCTCGTCCACGAAGAGCACCTGGTCCCCGGGGCAGACCTGTTCCTGGCCGAACTCCGGGAGTCGGGTACCCCGTTCATCGTCCTCACCAACAATTCGATCAGGACTCCGCGCGATCTCCGCGCCCGTCTGCTCCGCACCGGCCTGGACATTCCCGAGGAATCGATCTGGACGTCCGCCCTGGCCACCGCGACGTTCCTGGCGAGCCAGCGACCCGGTGGCAGCGCCTACGTCGTCGGCGAATCCGGGCTCACCACCGCACTGCACGACATCGGGTACGTCCTCACCGACAACGATCCCGACTACGTGGTCCTCGGCGAGACCCGCACCTACTCCTTCGAGGCGATCACCACCGCAATTCGGTTGGTGGAGAAGGGCGCTCGCTTCATCGCCACCAACCCCGACCCCACCGGCCCGTCCCGGGAGGGTTCCCTTCCGGCCACCGGATCCGTTGCCGCACTGATCAGCAGGGCCACCGGTCGCGACCCGTACTACGTGGGCAAGCCGAATGCTCTGATGATGCGCTCGGCGCTGCGGGCCATCGGCGCGCACTCCGCGAACACGCTGATGATCGGCGACCGCATGGACACCGACATCGTCTGCGGGCTCGAGGCCGGGCTGCAGACCATCCTCGTCCTCACCGGAATTTCGACGCGGGATTCGGTGGAACTGTTCCCGTACCGTCCCACCGCGGTGCTCAAATCGGTCGGCGATCTGGTCGGCCGCACGTCGGATCCGTTCGGCGATGCGGCTCCGCCGCCCGTGAGTACTTCTTAACCGCGGGACGTTAACAAGTACTCACGGGTGGCGGCAGCCGGTGATGCCCCTGATCGTCGCTGCCCTGTACGTCCCGAACGTGATCCGGTTCCCGTCCCCACCGGCGAACGTCACGTCGTGATGTCCGGGTCGGTCGGCCTGCACGTCGAGCCGGTCCATTCCGGCGTCGGCGGTGATCGCACGGGCCGCGGCCAGCACGGCGGGCCAGTCGGCGTCGCGGATCGGGGTGTCGGACAGCAATACCGGCGTGGTGACGGATTGCCCCTCCGTGTACGCATACGGTCCCGGGCATCCGCCGCCCTGGCTGCGTTCGCGATGCCACCGCCACCGGACATCCGGTGCAATCGCTGCGACGGCCTCGCTGATCCGCATCAGCGCGTCGGTGACCTGCCGCTCGGTGACCGCGAGTGTCGGCCGGTCGCTCAGTCTCGCTGCCGCCGCCGCAACCTCCTGGTCGCTGAAGTTGTACGGGTTGTCCGTCACGCCACCACATCCGCTCGTCAGGATCGCCGCGCCGATCACGGCGACCGCCTTCCTTGCCCATTCGCCGCGGACCGTCACCGGACAGCCAGGTCCGGCATGCCGGCGACGATCACCGCCATGTTGTAGCCGGACGTCCGTAGCTCCCCATTGCCACTCGGCCGCGGATACTCGCTGTGCCCGCTGGCATCCTCCCGCCGCACGCCGTCCGGGGTCGCCGCCTCGCGCACCGACAGTTGCTCGAGGTCCGTCTGCACCGGATCGGGGCCGAGCCTGCCGAACCCGTCTGCCACGGTGATGGGGTCGTCGTGCGCGCGCATCACGAACCCGTGCCGGGGCGCCAACCCGAGATCCGATTCGTCGTTCGCGTCGAACCCGGGCGAACCGTAGAACACGGCGTCGTCGACCGGTTGCCGCGGTCCCGCATGCTGCAGGGCCAGGCCCTGGGTGTACGAACCGTACGAATGGCCGAGCGCGGTGATGTGCGGATCGGGCGTCTGCGAGGCGACGTCGAGACCCTCGTAGAACGAGGCGAGCTTCGGGGCACCGGCGGTCGCGCGGTCGGACTGCCAGGAATCGAGGAGCCACCCGCGCCCGAGATTCTGGTCGATGAACGGCACGTCGTAATTGCCCGGACCGGTGGTTGTCGGCGGCTGATACCCCAGCCACGCAATCGTCGACACCGTGTCGCTCGTGCGGCCTGCCAGGTCCAATTGCCGTTCGGTCTCGGCCCTCAGCGCCGCCGCCTCCTCGGTCATCCCGCGCAGCGAGGCGGCGGTCGTGTCGATGCCCGGCGTGGTGACGGCGATGTGGTCGGCGGTGTCCGGGTCGCCGAGCGCGAACGCGGCCATCGTCCGGTCACCCGACTGCAGGTCCAGCAGCATCAGCCTGCCGTCCGGGTGATCACGCACGAGTTTCTCGAGGTCGTCGAGGTCCCGCAACTTCTGCTCGGCGTACCACAACTCGGCGTCGTCGTCGGTGAACGCTCCACCGAACATGCTGCGGTCCAGCCTTTCCCGGAGCCGGTCCCGTTCCCTCTCCCACCGCGACCGCTCGTCGTCGAACCGGCTCACGTTCGCCTCGTGCCGCACCGCGGACGGGATGCCGTCGCGATCACCCACCCATTCGGGATGCTGCTCGATCACCTTGCGGCGCTGGGCTACCGGCAGGGCGTCCCAGTACTCGCGGTTGTCCAGAGGTGAGCCGTCCCGTGGGGGCGCCGGGGCGGACAGTCCGGTGCCCGGGCGATCCGCCTCACCGGGTTCGGCCACGCCGTCCGCGGCCCGCGTCAGGACCGCGGCCGCGTCGGCGACGAGGTCTTCCGCCTGCAGAATCAGCGCCCGGGCCGCGGCCCGGAGTTCGTCGCGCCGCGCTGCCCCCGAGGTGTCGCCGGGCGGTCCCGGCGTCTCGGCGATGTCCCCGCTGTCCGGCAGAGCCATACCGTGGGCGGTGGCCGCTTCGCGGAGGCCGTCGAGTTCGGATTTCAGGTGCGTGACCGCGTCGACCAGGTCGCCGGCCAGCTTCCCGACGACGGCGATCGCCGCGGCCTCACCGCTCAGATCCTCCGCGACGATCCGGAACCGCCGACGTGCGGCGTCCACGGCGTCGTCGTGCCACGCCGGCAACCGGCCGATGTCGGCGAGACCGTCCTGCACGAAACGGATCGTCGCCGCCCGCACCGACAGCGACCGTTGCACGGCCTGCAGCGCGCGGGTGTCCCACTGGGCAATGTCCCTCAGATTCACGATCCCCCCCAGGATGCATAATGCCCGTACCCTAACGGATCGATCGCGTCCGCGGGAGTCCGATCTCGTCTCGACCGACACGAAGGATCGAAAATGAGCGGTTCCATCCACGTCGACACGGCGGCCCTACGAGCGGCGGCCGGTCAGCTCGACGTCCTGTTCGACGATGCGTCCTCACAGCTGAACACCACCGACGCGGCCCTCGCCGACTCGGGTGCCGCGTGGCCGGGGGCGGCCGGCGCCGCGTTCGGCCGGTTCACGTCCTACCTGGACGATCGGCGGGAGTTGCTGCAGCGGACTGTGGCCGAGATGTCGACGAACCTCGCCGAGTGCGCACGCCGGTACGACACCCAGGACGGAGCCACCGCCGAACGCCTCGACGCGGTCGCGCCGGCGACGAGCCTAGACCTGTAGGGCCCTATCCCAGCGCTTGCTCCAGATCCGTCAGCAGGTCGGCGGTGTCTTCGAGTCCCACGGACAGCCGGACGACGCCGTCGGTGATGCCCACGGCTGCACGACCTTCCGGGCCCATCGCCCGGTGGGTGGTGGTGGCCGGGTGGGTGATGAGCGACTTGGAGTCGCCGAGGTTGTTGGAGATGTTGACCAGCCGCAGGGCGTCGAGGAGTTCGAATGCCCGCTTCTTCGCTTCGCTCTCGGATGCGTTCAGCGCGAAGGTGACGACGGTGCCGCCGCCGCTCATCTGCCGCTTGGCGAGTTCGTGCTGGGGGTGTGATTCGAGGTACGGGTACTTGACCCAGTCGACCGCGGAGTGGCCCTCGAGGAACTGGGCGATCTCCAGTGCGGAGCCGACGGAGTGCCGCATCCGGATCGGCATCGTCTCGAGTCCCTTGAGGAGCGTCCACGCGTTGAAGGGGCTGAGCGCCGGCCCGGTGTGGCGCATGAGGTTCTGGACGGGACCTTCGATGTAGTCCTGCGGTCCGAGGATCGCCCCGCCGAGCACACGGCCCTGGCCGTCGATGTGCTTGGTGCCGGAGTAGACGACGATGTCGGCACCGAGTTCCAGGCTGTGCTGCAGCAGAGGCGTCGCGAACACGTTGTCCAGCACGACCTTTGCGCCGGCGGCGTGCGCGAGCTCCGCCACCCGGGGCACGTCGACGAGCGTCTGCATCGGGTTCGACGGCGTCTCGAAGAACACCGCGGTGGTCGGCTCGGACAGAGCCTTCTCCCACTGGTCGAGGTCTTCACCGTCGACGAACACCGTCTCCACGCCCCAGCGGGGCAGGATCTCGTTGCACACCACGAAGCAGGAGCCGAACAGGCTGCGCGCCGCGACCAGCCGGTCGCCGGCCTTCAGGAGCGCGCCCAGTGCGGTGAACACCGCGGACATGCCGCTGGCGGTGCCGAAACACGCTTCTGCGCCCTCGATGAGGCGTAGCCGCTCCTCGAACATCTTCACGGTCGGGTTGCCGTACCGGGAGTAGACGAAGTGGTCGATCTCGCCGGTGAACGACGCCTCGGCCGCTCCCGCGCTCTCGAACACGAAGCCGGAGTTCAGGAAGATCGCTTCGGACGTCTCTTCGAAACCGGAACGGAGGGTTCCTCCGCGCACGCTGATCGTGCCCTGGCCGATGTCGTCCGGCAGCGCCTTGTCGAACGCACCGCCTCGGGGAATTGCACTCACCACTGCCTCCACGGCAGGCCCAGCGCCCGCCAGCCGACCGCCCCACGATGACCTTCGGCGTCCAGGCCGCCT
This sequence comes from Rhodococcus jostii RHA1, assembly GCF_000014565.1. Classification (NCBI taxonomy): domain Bacteria; kingdom Bacillati; phylum Actinomycetota; class Actinomycetes; order Mycobacteriales; family Nocardiaceae; genus Rhodococcus; species Rhodococcus jostii. The sequence goes on from NC_008268.1 coordinate 2,371,912, forward strand.
TCGAAACCGTCGAGCACGTTGTACGACGGGCCGATGCCCGCCGCTGTCGCGGCTTCCGCCGCACCGATGGACCGCTGGCCGGAGCGACACAGGAAGATCACCGGGGCGTTCTCGCCGCCCGCGATCCCGGCCTCCTTCAGCTGGTCCACGAAGTTGTCGTTACGAGTGCCCGTCGGGTAGCTGACCCATTCGATCAGCACGGTCTTCCGCCCGAGCGAGGTGGTGTCGGGGACTCCGACGTACTTCCACTCGGCGTCCGTCCGCACATCCACGAGCACAGCGTCGGGATTCTCGCGGAGCAGCTCCCAGGCATGCTCCGGCGTTATGTCGCCTGCGTAACTCACCATGTCAGCTTTTCACAACCCTGTTCGGTATGCCCTTCCGGGCAACGGTCAGTTGCAGACGACCCATGTCTCGCCGTCCCGTGTCAATTGCCAGGTATCCGTCGTCTCGCCCTTGCCGTCGTCGGCGCTGACCCGGACCTCCGCCCGGGCACGATCCCCGTTGACCTCGGACGATTCGACGCCCTTCAGTGTGATCTCGCCTTCCCGGTCGCGGAGCACCGACCGGTCGTCGGACCACGACGAGCAGACCAGCGTCTTCTGCAGATCGGCGTCGTCGTGGTTGTGGGCCTGGATGAAGTCGGCGACCGAGCGGTTGATGCGGTCCGCTTCCGTGACGTTCTCGTCGGCGGGCGAGAGCCTGCTGGACACGACGATGGCAACCAGGATGACGACGATGACGGTGACGGCGGCGATGAACGGCACCGCCGTGGTGCGGCGGGGATCCACCGGATCTTCGGTGCCTCCCGCGTCGCGCTGGGGCGATTCGCTCGAACCGGACATGACTTCCCTTCGATCTCGGCGTGGCCACGAGTGTATAGAGCAGCCCCTACAAATCTTGTTTGTGACCCCCCAACGCGAAGACGACTACCCTCTACAGGGGTGCGTCCCGAGAATGGGCTCTGCCCTGTCTGCCGCACCTCGGCCACCCGATTAGGCTGGGCTTAATTTAAGCTGAGGTTTCGTTGTCCGCCCATCAGAAGGTAGTTCCCTCCAGATGACTGATCAGACACGTCCGTTGCGCGTTGCGATCGTGGGTGCCGGCCCCGCCGGTATCTACGCAGCCGACGCTCTCATGAAATCCGATGCCGCGTCTGACGGCGGGATCAGCATCGACCTCTTCGAGCGGATGCCTGCCCCCTTCGGTCTGATCCGGTACGGCGTCGCACCCGACCACCCGCGCATCAAGGGCATCATCACCGCCCTGCACAAGGTGCTCGACAAGCCGTCGGTGCGCCTGCTGGGCAACATCGACTACGGCAGCGACATCACCCTCGAAGACCTGCACAATTTCTACGACGCGGTGATCTTCTCCACCGGCGCCAACGCCGACCGTGCCCTGAACATCCCGGGCATCGAACTCGACGGCAGCTACGGCGCCGCCGACTTCGTCTCCTGGTACGACGGCCACCCCGACGTCCCGCGCACCTGGCCCCTCGAGGCCGAGAAGGTCGCCGTCCTCGGTGTCGGCAACGTCGCCCTCGACATCGCCCGCGTCCTCGCCAAGACCGGCGACGAACTGCTGCCCACGGAGATCCCCGCCAACGTCTACGAGGGACTCAAGGCCAACAAGGCCGTCGAGGTCCACGTGTTCGGCCGCCGCGGACCGGCGCAGGCCAAGTTCACCCCCCTCGAGCTGCGTGAACTCGACCACTCCCCGACGATCGAGGTCATCGTCGATCCCGAGGACATCGACTACGACGAGGGCTCCGAGCAGGCGCGCCGCAACTCCAAGCAGGTCGACATGGTCGCCAACACCCTGCAGGACTGGGCCATCCGCGACGTGGGCAACCGTCCGCACAAGCTGTTCCTGCACTTCTTCGAATCGCCCACCGAGGTGCTCGGCGAAGACGGCAAGGTTGTCGGCCTGCGCACCGAGCGCACCCAGCTCGACGGCACCGGCAACGTCAAGGGCACCGGCAAGTTCAACGACTGGGACGTGCAGGCCGTTTACCGCGCGGTGGGCTACCTGTCGCAGAACATCGCCAAGCTCCCGTTCGACGAGCAGGCAGGCACCGTCCCGAACGAGGCCGGACGCGTCATCGCCGACGACACCGCCGAGGGCAACGACCGGTTCATGCCCGCCACCTACGTCACCGGCTGGATCAAGCGCGGCCCGGTCGGCCTGATCGGCCACACCAAGGGCGACGCGAACGAGACCGTCGCGAACCTGCTCGAGGACCGGTCCGGCTTCGCCGAGCCCGCCAACCCGTCCGAGGACGCGATCATCGAGTTCCTCGAGGGCAAGCAGGTCCCGTACACCACGTGGCAGGGCTGGTACCGCCTCGATGCGCACGAGCGCAGCCTCGGCGAGCCCGAGGGCCGTGAGCGGATCAAGGTCGTCGAGCGCGAGGACATGCTCAAGGCCAGCGAGCCCGACAAGGCCTGATCTTCCGAATCGGTGTGAAGGGAACCTCCTGCGGGGGTTCCCTTCCGTCGTCTCAGGCCAGGTGTGACGACAGCGCCCGCAACGCCGTGAGCAGTTCCCCGGCGGACATCGCGTGGTCGGGGTCGACCAGCCACTGCTCCGCGACGCCGAGCAGCAGCGCCTGGTAGAGAGCGCCCAGTGTGTGTGCCCGGCCGGGCTCGATGCCCGCGTCACCGAAGAGTTCGACCAGCCCTTCGCGGGCGTCGGCGGTCGACGCCACCAGGTTCTTTCTCAATTCCGGCAGGGAGTCCAGGTGCCCGAGCAGTTCGAACTGCAGCATCCACAACCGACGATGGGCGGTGAACGACTCGATGACACCGGCCCAGATGGCTTCGAATCGTTCGGTCGGACTCATGCCGGGTTCGATCTTCTTCGCGGCGGCCGTCGCGAGGTCGTCACCCCAGCGCTCCATCTCCCGGTACAGGGCGGCGTGGAGCAGCGCCTCCTTGGTGCCGAAGTGATAGCCGATCGCCGCGAGGCTCACCCCGGAGGCCGACGCGATGTCCCGGGCAGTCGTCCGCGAGTAGCCCTTGTCGTACAGGCTGCGCGCGGCACCGTCGATCAGGTCTTCGCGATTTCCCATGACCTCACCCTAAAGAGTCTGAGACGTATGTGTAGGACGCTTGTACCAGCACTCGCGCACCGCTCCGCCACGCAGCGTGTCCCCCGCACAAGGCAGGATATAAGTCGTGTTTGACGCCCATGTTCACATCATCGACCCCCGGTTCCCGGTGGTCGAGAACCACGGCTACTTGCCGGAGCCGTTCACCATCGCCGACTACCGGGCGCGCACGGAAGGCTTCGGTGTGGATGGCGGCGCCGTCGTCACGGCCTCGTATCAGGGCACCGATCAGAACTACCTGAAGGCGGCGCTCGAGGAACTCGGCCCCAGCTGGGTGGGCGTCACCCAGATGGAGCCCGACGCCACCGACGAGAGCATCCTCGAACTCGACAGCGCCGGGGTGCGGGCCCTCCGATTCAATCTCCGGCGCAGCGCGACCGACGTGAAGCTCCTCACCAAACAGGCCCTGCGCGCATACGAGCTGGCCGGCTGGCACGCCGAGTTCTACGTGGACGCCACGCTGCTGCTGTCGCTCGAGCCGGTGTTCGCGAAGCTCCCCGCCGTGTGCATCGACCACCTGGGGATGTCGACACGGGGTCTGCCGTACCTGCTCGACCTGGTCGACCGCGGAGTTCGGGTGAAGGCCACCGGGTTCGGGCGGACCACCATCGAGGACGTCGGCGACGTGCTGCGCAAGATCCATGCCGTCAACCCCGAGGCGCTGATGTTCGGCACCGACCTTCCGGGTAGTCGTTCCCGAAGAGTGTTCCAGGACAGCGACATCGACATCGTCGCGGACGCGGTGGGTGACGACTTCGACGCCGTCATGGGCGGCAACGCACGCGCCTGGTACCGCTGCGACGCTCCCGGAGGAACCTGCTAGCACGCAGGACCCGTGTCAACACCCTTCCATCTGCACGCCGTTCATCGACACCATCTCGGCCACCGGCGGCGTCTGTGGCTGCGCCACCAGCCACGTGTTGTAGTTCTGCATCTCGTCGCAGTCCAGCTGTTCGCGGCGTTCCTGCCGCCGCTCACGCTGCCGATCGTCCATCTGGTCGTCGTTCCGGTCGACCGCGATGGCACCGGTGCTCGATCCGTTGGCCTGCCGTTCGAGCCCCCGGACGCCGTCGGCGGTCATGATCCAGCCGAGGGTGTAATCGGCGCCGTCGTGATTGGTGGTTGCGCGGAACATGCCTTCCTCCGCAGCGGCCGGGTGGGCCACGAACGCCTTGTCGGGCATGCCCGGCGCGCTGACCTGCCCCGTCACGGTGCCGTCACTCATCGACGCGGTGAGTGTGGCTCCGTCCGGCGAAGACAACGTCGCCTTGTCGCCGTCCATGGTGCCGGTCATCCACTTCCACATCTGATCACCGTCGCACAGGAAGGCGATCATGTCGTCCCCGGACCGGGCCAGCGCGACGTACGCGTCGGATCCGTCGACCGCACCGACGTAGGTCGGCTCCATCTGCGGGGTCATCACGAAAGGTGACGGAACCTTCTCCATCATGTTCGACGCGGGCGCCGCTTCGCCGCTGCTCGTGGCGGCTGCGCTGGTCGTGCTCGGCGCCGCCGAGTCGGACGAGTCGTCGCCGCAGCCGCTCAGGGAGAGGGCCACGGCAGCGAGGGGCACCAGGATCCAGGTCGTCTTCTTGTTCACGGCGTATTCCTCCGCTGGCCGGGAAGATCAACATCCGCATTTCATCATCGCAGGTGGAGGGCGCTTCTGGATACCCCTCCGCGACGATTTCGAACGACCTACGTCGCGACCACCGCTGCCAGCCACACACCCGAGGCGATCAGGGCGCCGAGCAGTTCGATCAGCATCGACAGTCCGACGGCCTTGCAGGCGTGCCACGTCGACGCCCACGCCCGGTTGTGCGCACGCAACCGGTAGAGCTCGGCCACATACGTTCCCGCGATGAAACCGAGGAACAACCCCACCACGGGAACGACGAAGAACCCCACGATCCCGGCCAGTCCGCCGACGATCAACGACCTGCCGGTAACCCCGGCGGTGCGCATCCGTTTACCGGGCCAGGTGTATTTGACGACGCCGCTGATCACGAGGAACACCGTTGCGACCGCGAATACCGTCCACGCCGTCGCGCCACCGGTCATGATGGCCCACACCAGGATTGCCGCGAAGATGAGGATCGTGCCTGGCAGGATCGGGATGACGATTCCGACGAGCCCGATGACGATGGCCAGGCCGACGAGGAGTTCGGCGCCCGGACTCACGCGACGGGCTCGACGCGGGACGCCGCCTCCCGCGCACGGCTGCGCGCGGTCTCGACGTCCGGTCCCGTGGACACGGCGACACCCATCCGCCTGCGCACGAAGCTCTCGGGCTTGCCGAACAGGCGGAGGTCCGTCTCGGGGACCGCCATCGCGTCGGCGACGCCATCGAAGCCGATACCGGTGGCGTCGACGCCGCCGTAGATCACCGCGGACGCACCGGGTGTCGTGAGGGTGGTGTCGACGGGCAGGCCGAGAATGGCGCGGGCATGCAGTTCGAATTCCGAGAGTCGTTGTGTCCGAAGGGTGACCAACCCAGTGTCGTGCGGTCGCGGACTGACCTCCGAGAAGTAGACGTCGTCGCCCTTCACGAACAGTTCCACACCGAAGATCCCGCGCCCACCCAGCGCTGCGGTCACCTTCTCGGCCACCTCCCGCGACCGGGCGAGTGCCGCGTCGCTCATCGGTTGCGGCTGCCACGACTCCACGTAATCGCCCGAGTCCTGCAGATGCCCGATGGGCTCACAGAAGAAGGTGCCCACCTCGCCGTCGGCGCCGATTGCCCGGACGGTGAGCTGGGTGATCTCGTAGTCGAAGTCGACGAACCCCTCCACGATGACGCGGCCGTAATTGATTCGGCCGCCCGCGAGCGCGTACTCCCAGGCCGTCTCGACGCCGCCGGTGTCGCGCACCGTGGACTGCCCCTTTCCGGACGACGACATCACCGGCTTGATCACGCAGGGAAAGCCGATCCGCTCGGTGGCCGCCCGGACCTCCTCGAGCGATTCGGCGAACTCGTAGGGCGACGTCGGCAGCCCCAACTCCTCCGCCGCGAGGCGCCGGATCCCCTCACGGTTCATGGTCAGCTGCGTCGCCCGTGCGGTGGGGATGACCACCGCGGTGCCGCGCTCCTCGACCGTGGCCAGCGCATCGGTGGCGATCGCCTCGATCTCGGGGACCACGAAGTGGGGTCGCTCCTCCTCGACGAGACGCAACAGCGCCTCCGGGTCGCTCATGTCGATCGTGTGCGCGCGGTGCGCCACCTGGTGGCCCGGCGCGTTGTCGTAGCGGTCGACGGCGATCACCTCGACCCCCAGCCGTTGGAGGGCGATGATCACTTCCTTGCCCAGCTCACCCGACCCGAGAAGCATCACGCGCGTCGCGCCTGCCGTCAGAGGTGTACCGAACCGTACGGGTGCCTGTTCACGCATGGTCACAACTATATGCGGGCACCGTTTCGCGCCGACGCCTACTTCAGCAGTCGCGACATCCGGCGGTCGGCGAGCACCTTGCCTCCGGTCTGACACGTCGCGCAGTACTGAAAAGACTTCTCCGCGAACGACACTTCCCGGATGGTGTCGCCGCAGACGGGACAGGGGAGGCCGGTCCGGGCGTGCACCCGCATCCCGGATCGCTTCTCCCCCTTCAGCCGCGCCGCGTCCTGGCCGAGCGACCTCTGGACGGCGTCGCTCAACACGGACCGCATCGCGTCGTACAGCACGTGCACCTGGTCTTCCGGCAGGGTGCGCGACGTGGCGAACGGGGAAATCTTTGCGGTGTGCAGGATTTCATCGGAGTACGCGTTACCGACGCCGGCGAGCAGCGACTGGTCGACGAGCGCATTCTTGATACGCGCCGACGTGGTGGACAGCAGTGCGGCGAACTCGGGTTCGGTGACGGCGAGGGCGTCGGGTCCGAGCCGGGCAATCCCCTCCACCTCCTGCGGGTCGTGCACCACCCACACCGCGAGCCGTTTCTTGGTGCCTGCCTCGGTGAGGTCGAACGCCGGCGTCGCGCCCTCCGGGGTGAAGAAGTGCACCCGCAGCGCCAGCGGACCCTTCCCCGGTTTCGGCGGCGCCGCCGACGGGTTGTCGGTCCAGCGCAACCAGCCCCCACGCGAGAGGTGGGTGACGAGCCACAACCCGGAACAGTCGAGCGCGAGGTGCTTGCCGAACCGGGCCGCACCCGTCACGTCGCGGCCCTGCAGGCCGGTGATCGGGGGGTCGAACGTCTTGAGCACGCTCAGGGCCGCCACGTCCACTCGGCCGACGACCGCTCCCACGGCATGTTCACGCAGGAACTCGGCTAACGCCTCCACCTCGGGCAGCTCGGGCATGGTCCCAGGCTAACGGTAGCGGAGCGCCGAAGTGTGGTCCTCCACGCTTTCTCACTCACCTGCGGAGGAGATAGGTGTCCATGATCCAGCCCTTGCGTTCGCGCAATTCTGCGCGAACCCGCTGGATCTCGTCCTCGACGTCGCGCAGTCGACCGGAGATCAGCACCTCGTCGGGTGTGCCGAGGTAGGCGCCCCACCAGATCAGGACGTCGTCGCCGGCGACCTGGGTGAACGTGCAATGGGCGTCGAGCATGACCACCGCGTTGTCGACGCCGTCGGGCAGACCCTCGGCCAGTCGCCTGCCGGTCGTGATGTGCACCGGTTCGCCGATCCGGTTGAGCACGATGCGGTGCTGCGCGGCCAGCGACTGCACGCTGGTGACGCCCGGAATCACCGAGTAGTCGAACGACACGTTGCCCCGGGCGAGCACCCGCTCGACGATCCGCAGCGTGCTGTCGTAGAGAGAGGGATCACCCCACACCAGGATCGCCCCGACCCCCGGCTCGGACGCGAACTCGGCCTCGAACAGCGCCGCCCGGCGCTCGTGCCAGTCGTCCACCACGCCCTCGTAGTCGGACGGCGTGCGGTCGCGGGGCGGATCGACGACGTCCACGACGCGGTACGGGCCGGCGACGTGCTCCTCGAGGATCGTGGTGCGGAGATCGACGAGGTCCTGCTTCTCGTCGCCCTTGCCGATGACGAAGAACACATCGGCCTTGTTCATCGCCTTGATCGCCTGGACCGTCACCTGGTCGGGGTCGCCGGCGCCGATGCCGATCACGAAGAGTTCACGCATGGGCGAAGGCTAGCGCTCGTGAGTGCGCAAGGAGTCCAGGGACCCGCAAACCACTCACGGGCGGCGGAGCCGCCTAAACTGGACGCCGTGACTGTGCCGACCCCGTACGAAGACCTGCTCCGACTCGTCATGGACACGGGTACCCCGAAGGCAGACCGCACCGGGACCGGCACGAAGAGCGTCTTCGGTCATCAGATGCGCTGGAACCTCGCGGACGGGTTTCCGCTGATCACCACGAAGAAGGTGCACCTCAAGTCGATCGTCTACGAACTGTTGTGGTTCCTGCGCGGCGATTCCAACGTGAAGTGGCTCCAGGACAACGGTGTCACGATCTGGGACGAGTGGGCGGACGCGGACGGCGAACTGGGCCCGGTGTACGGCGTGCAGTGGCGCAGCTGGCCGACCCCGTCGGGCGAGCACATCGATCAGATCACCCAGACCATCGAGACGCTGAAGTCGAACCCGGACTCGCGTCGCATCATCGTGTCGGCGTGGAACGTCGGCGACATCCCGCAGATGGCGCTGGCGCCGTGCCATGCGTTCTTCCAGTTCTACGTCGCGGACGGCAAGCTGTCGTGCCAGCTGTACCAGCGCAGCGCCGACCTGTTCCTGGGGGTGCCGTTCAACATCGCGAGCTACGCGCTCCTCACCCACATGGTGGCGCAGCAGGCCGGGCTCGAACCGGGCGACTTCATCTGGACGGGCGGCGACTGCCACATCTACGACAATCACGTCGACCAGGTCACCGAGCAGTTGAGCCGGGAGCCGTTGCCGTACCCCACGCTGAAGTTGAACAAGCGGGAGTCGATCTTCGACTACACCTTCGAGGACGTGGAGATCGTCGACTACCGGCACCACCCCGCCATCAAGGCGCCGGTGGCCGTCTAGTGGCGGCGCGGCAGGTCAAGCTGGTCTGGGCCCAGGGCGTCGGCGGCGTCATCGGCCTCGACAACACGATCCCGTGGCACGTCCCCGAGGACATGGCGTATTTCAAGCAGGTGACGCAGGGTCACCCGGTGATCATGGGCCGCAGGACGTGGGACTCGCTGCCGCCGAGGTTCCGGCCCCTGCCCGGGCGGCGCAACATCGTGATCAGCCGTCAGCCCGACTGGACTGCGGAGGGCGCCGAGTCCGCCGACGGGCTCGGCTCCGCGCTCGCGCTCACCGACGAGGACGTCTGCGTCATCGGCGGCGCCCAGATCTACACGGCGGCAATGCCGTTCGCCACCCAACTGCTGGTCTCCGAGATCGACGTCACGATCGACGGCGACGCCTGGGCACCCCCGATCGACGACTCCTGGCACGCGCAGGACACCGGTGAGTGGCTCACGTCGGCGAAGAACGGCACCCGGTACCGGTGGATCACCTACACGCGAGCATTACCTGCGAGGTAATCGAGAGCATTCGGCTTCGGCGCGAGTCTGAGTGACGTACCCGTTCACTCGTCTCACGTGAGGACCGCCGACATGATCGCCGCACTCGAAACCCGCACCGCTCTCTCCCCACTGCGCCTCGCCCTCCGCGTCGACGCCGTCGTCACCGGCGCCAACGGCGTCGCCTACCTCGCCGCCGCCACCGTGCTCGACGACGTCCTCGGCCCGACCGCCGGCTTCCTGCGTGCCATCGGCGTCTTCCTGCTCGTCTTCACCGCCGGGGTGTGGGCGGTGAGCGTGCCCGACCGTCCCTCGCGGGCCGCGGTGGAGGCCGTCGTCGTCGCGAACGTCGTCTGGGTGGGCGCGAGCGTGGCCCTGGTGCTCACGGAGTGGCAGCACCTCACCACCGTCGGCGTCGTCTGGGTGCTGCTGCAGGCCGTGGTGGTCGGCGCGTTCGCGGCAGCCCAGGGCTGGGCCGTCACCCGGCGCTGACCGGTCCCCTTTGCCGCCGCACCGTTACCCCATTCGACGGGTGACGGTGCGCGCAGTGGTTCATACTCACCTCATGGACAAGAAGTCACTGACCGCCCTTGCCCGTCAGCAACTGAAGTTGGCAGGCGGGACGTCCAGCGGCCGTAGTTCGCAGACCGTGTACGGCGGGCATCGGCGCAGCCTCCGACAGACCGTCATCGCCTTGGCCGCGGGTCAGAAGATGGCCGAACACGAGAGCCCGGGCGAGGCCACGCTGTTCATTCTCAGCGGCAAACTGAACCTCGTGTCCGGCGAGGACTCGTGGAAGGGTTCCACCGGCGACCTGCTGGTCCTTCCGACCGATCGGCACAGCGTCGAGGCGATCGAGGACGTCGCGTTCCTGCTCACCGTCGCCATGTGACGGTCGTGCTCGATCGTGTCGAGGAGTCCGTTCGAAGCCTGAACCCGGGTTACTTCGCGATCGTGATGGCCAGCGGCATCATCTCGGTGGGCATGAAGCTGGGAGGGTTCGACCTGATATCTGGGTGATCGGGCGTCACGTCGCGAACAAGGTTCCGGTGCGCTACGACGCCACCGTGTGGAGCATCGTCTTCCCACTCGGCATGGACGCGGTCGCGGGCATCTACCTGGGGCGTGCGGACCATCTTCCACTCGTCGGTATCGTCGGTAGTGCCGAACTGTGGTGTGCATTCACCGTGTGGTGCGTGGCGTTCGTCGTCATGGTGGTGCATCTCCGGCGGTCGGTGGTGCATGTCGGACCGGCAACAGCGAAGACGCAGGAGAACGCGTGACCGAATCCCAGCCCGTGATCGAGGTGTCCGTCGCCGCGGCGCCGTCGGTGGTGTGGCCTGCCCTGCGCGACCCTGAGTTGATCCGGCGCTGGCACGGCTGGGACTACGCCGGCCTGGCCGACGAGATCAGGGAAATTTACTTCGACGACGTGAAAGAGGACGCCGCCGCCTTCACTCTGGCCCTCAACGGCGCCGACAGGTTCAGCCTCCACGAGCACGAGGGCACCACGCTGGTGCGGATCACCCGCCCGCCCCGAAGCGGCGACCCCGCCGCCGACGACTGGTACGACGACGTCACCGAGGGCTGGACCACGTTCCTGCAGTTCCTCAAGTTCGGCATCGAGCGGCACGGACTCGCCGAGCGTCGCACGCTGTTCCTCGAAGGCCCGGTCGCGGAGCGTGATTCGGCGCGGCACCTGCTCGGCCTCGACAAACTCGAGGGCATGGCGGTCGGCGATCATTTCACCGTGGTCGCCGAGACGGGCGATCTGCTGCACGGGGTCGTGTGTTTCGTCGGCGAACACCAGACAGCGGTGAGTGTCGACGACCTCGGCCCGGGACTGTTGCAGTTCGGCGAGCAGCCCGTCAACGCGGCACGCCCCAACGGCGGTGCGCAGATCCTGCTGGCGGCCTACGACCTGGACGACGAGGAGTGGGCCGAACTCGAAGAGCGCTGGAGAGAGTGGTGGCAGGCCCGGCCGGGAGCCGGACCTGCCACCTGAGTTCTCGAAACGGTCAGGCGAGCACGGTGCCCAGCGTGGGCCACCAGATCGTGCTCTTGACGACGTTCGGTCCCACCTGATGGTTCAGCGAGCCGTACACCGCCGCCACGACCAGACCGCTGCCGAGCCCGGCGACCGGCGGCGAGGAGACGACCGTGGGAACCGCGACGTTGTTCTGGTCCAGCTTCACGATGCCGCTGGCACCGGTGGCGAAGCTGTAGTAGACGACGTCGAGTTCGGCGCCGGTCTGGTCGTTCGCGATGACGCCCGGTCCGCCGAAGAATCCGAAGCGGAACTGGTTGCTCATGTTGGTCGCCACGCCCGCGCCGTACAGCTGTCCGAGGACCGGACCGCCCTGCCCGGTGTCGGAGTACGCGGGGATCTGGAAGATCTGGCCCGGGAGGGCGATGTTCGTTGCCGCGGTGTCGGTCGGCGACGCGGCGAGTCGCTCGAGGGCGGCTTCGGCCTCGGGGTTACCGGCGGCGACGGTGCGCAGCGTCGCGATCGCGGTGGCCGGATCGACGACAGGGGCGGAATCTGCGGGCTGCGCCGACACGACACCGGTGAACATCATCGTCGCTGCCACTGCAGCGGTCAGACCTGCCGCGACCCGTCGTCCGAAGTGCCGTCGATTCATTCTTCTTCTCCCTCGTCACGTCAATGGGTAAGCATTAGTTCGAATGAGTAAACACTCGAGCCCTTATCGACGCCGCGGTTCGCGGCGTTACGCCGCCCCCCGACCTATGCTGCAGACATGGGATCGGACGGTGGGCACCAGGCGAGGATCAGTGAGTTTCGGGAGGGGCTCGCCGACGTGATCCCCACCCGCCGAAGTCTGCAGCGTCTGTTCGAGGCGGTCCTCGTGGTCGGGTCGGGACTCGAACTGGATTCCACCCTTCAACGCATCGTCACTTCCGCCACGTCCCTCCTCGACGCCCGGTACGGCGCGCTCGGCGTCCACGCCCCCGACGGGGGGCTTTCGGAGTTCGTCTACGAGGGCATCACGCCGGAAGAGCGCGCGCACATGGGCCATCTGCCCGAAGGCCTCGGTCTGCTGGGACTGCTGATCCACGACCCCCGCCCGGTGCGCCTCGCCAACCTGGCCGATCACCCGGGGTCGATCGGCTTCCCGCCCGATCATCCACCGATGAAGAGCTTTCTGGGCATGCCGATCATGATGCGGGGCAAGGTTTTCGGAAGTATCTATCTCACCGAGAAACTCAGCGGACCCGAGTTCACCGACGAGGACGAGGTGATCCTTCGTGCGCTCGCGACCTCGGCAGGCGTGGCGGTGGAGAATTCGCGGCTGTTCGAGGAATCGCGGACGCGGGAGCGGTGGTTGACGGCCGTCGCGGCGATCACGTCCCGGCTGATGGTCGGCGGATCACTCGACGAAACACTCCACACACTCGCCGCCGAGGTACGCGAACTGTCCAGCGGCGACGAGGTCTTCATCGTCGTCACGCTCGGCGAGGGCGCGGTGGTCGGCGCGGACAGCACGGTGCGGCCGCTTCGCAACAGCTTCCGAATCGCCACCCAGGCCGAGCCGTTCGCCGAGGTGCTGCGCTCCCGCACTCCCGCACTGCTGACGGGTCTCGACGGTCTCGCACCGTTCTCCGCCGAGGCGGGCCGGGCCGCGGTGCTGCCGTTGTCGACGGCGTCGGGGGTCGGCGGGGTCCTGGTGGTCACGGCGCGCGGCAACACCGCGTGGGATCCGGACGAGGTCGCCCGACTCGAATCGGTGGCCGACCTGGCTGCTGTCGCGGTGGAATTCTCCGATCAGCAGAGCAAGCAACGCCTGCTGTCGGTGCTCGCCGACCGCGACCGTATCGCGCGCGACTTGCACGACAACGTCATTCAGCGATTGTTCGCCACCGGCATGAGCCTGCAGAGCACGCACGCGGTCGGGGACGTTCCGGACGGCGTGCGCTCCATCGTGGCCACCGCGGTCGAGCAACTCGATCGGACGGTGCGCGAGATCCGCACCACCATCTTCGATCTGCAGGCCACCGGCATCGCGTCCGCGACCAGTCTGCGCCGTCGCCTCCTCGACGTGATCGGCGACCTCACCTCCCAGTCACCGATCGCGCCGAACGTCCAGTTCTCCGGCGCCATCGACACTCTCGTGCCCAGCCGCATTCACCAGCACGCGGAGGCGGTGCTGCGGGAAACCCTGAGCAATGCGCTGCGGCACGCGCGGGCCACCACCATCGACATCTCGGTGGTCGCTGGGGACGACCTCACCGTCACGGTCGCGGACGACGGCATCGGGATCGCCGACGGCGCCCGGCGCAGCGGACTGGACAACCTCGATCGGCGCGCCGAGCACTGCGGCGGCGTCTGCACCGTCGACGCCGAGGGTGGCGGAACCATCGTCACCTGGCGGGTTCCGTTGACGTGAGAAAGAATTCAGCGCTGGTTGCGTAATTCGGTGGCCAGCACGGCGGCCTGCGTGCGTCGTTGCATCCCGAGTTTGGACAACAGCCGCGACACATAGTTCTTGATCGTCTTCTCGGCGAGGAAGAGCCGCTCGGCGATCTCCCGGTTGGTGAGCCCCTCGCCGATCAACTCGAACACGGCGCGTTCCTGCTCGGACAGTTCCGCCAGGGGGTCTTCCCGGCGCGCGGACCTGATCCGGTTCATCAGCGCCGACGTCGCCCTGCTGTCGAGCAGCGAACCGCCCTCCCCCACCGTCCGCACGGCGGCAACCAGGTCGGTGCCGAGGATCTGTTTGAGGACGAATCCGGACGCGCCTGCCATGATGGCGTCGAACAGCGCCTCGTCGTCGGAGTACGACGTGAGCATCAGGCACTGCAGTTCGGGCAGGGCCGTGCGGAGGTCCCGGCACAGTTCGACGCCGTTTCCGTCGGGCAACCGGACGTCGAGCACGGCGACGTCGGCGCCGCTGCCCGGGATCCGTGCCATCGCCTCGCCGACGGACGCAGCCTCGCCGACCACCTCGAGGTCGGGCACGCTGCCGAGTAGATCGACCAGGCCTCGTCGCACGATCTCGTGGTCGTCGACCAGGAACACCCGCGTGGTCATATTTGCACCTCCACCGTCTTCTCCTCGAACCGTACCGCGCCGGCGACCGGTGCCCACCCCTCCGGGACCTCTCCCTCACGCATTCGGGACCTTCGACCCAAGCGCAGGCGCTGCGGCGCGCGGAAAGCTGAGGTTGCGGGGGAACACCCGGACACCACAAGTGGAGGTCGCGATGAACAGCTGGTCGCTCAGTGACATCGAGGTGGTCTCCCGCGCCATCGTCTCGGCCCCGTCGGTCCACGACACGCAGCCATGGGATCTGCGGCTCGACGGCAGGTGCGCGGAGGTCACGGAGCGTCGTGGATTCACGGACACACCACGCGCCGACCGCCTGATCTCGTGCGGTGCGGGTGTCGCGAACGTGGAACTCGCGTTGCGGGCGCTCGGCAAGAAAATCGAGACCGACCTGCTGCCCGATCCACGCAGGCCCGACCTCGTTGCGTCCGTTCGGGCCGTGGGCACAGCTTCCCCGTCGAGCACCGATCTGAGGTTGTTCTCCGCGATGGCCCGCCGCCGGAGCCATCGAGAAGCGTTCGCCGACATACCGGTTCCCGCGGCAACCATCGCCGACATCGTCGCCGCGGCGGAGACGGAGGGCGTCCGCGCTCGGCTACTCGCCGCGGACGAGGCGCCCGCGCTCGCCGACGTCCTTCTCTATTCCGCCGACCGGGTTCGGCAGGATCCCTGCCACCAGCGCGACCTCTTTCCGTGGACGTCGCACTGGCTGCCGCAGGGCGGTCACGAGTCGGTCGACGCGATCCACACCGTCGTCACCCGCGGCGTCCCCGACTCCGCACGGCTCGCCGCAGCCATCGAGAGCGAGACCGTCCTCGTGTTCGTATCGGACACGCAGGAGTCGATCGACCTGGTCCGCACCGGCATCGCGGTCGAACGGGCGTGGCTGACCGCCGTCGACGCCCGGCTGGGCGCCTCCATTCTCTCCCACCCGCTTCGCGTCGACGATTCGGCGCGCCGGCTGGCACGTCGACTCGACGTGCCGGGCCATCCACAACTGATCTTGCGAATCGGATACTGACAGAACAGAAACGGAGTGCCCTTGTGAGCCGCGTACTCACGGACCGCGAACTGCTGCACGAACTCGAGGACGTCGCCGAAGACAACGTCAACCGGCACCTCGTCATGGCCAAGGACTGGCATCCCCACGACTACGTCCCGTGGGACGACGGCCGCAACTTCGCGGCGCTGGGCGGCGACGACTGGAATCCGGAGCAGTCCCAGCTCAGCGACACCGCGCGGGCGGCGATGATCACCAATCTGCTGACCGAGGACAATCTGCCGTCCTACCACCGCGAGATCGCCCAGCACTTCTCACTCGACGGCGCCTGGGGCACGTGGGTGGGCAGGTGGACCGCCGAGGAGAACAAGCATTCGATCGTGATGCGGGACTATCTGGTCGTGACGCGAGGGGTCGACCCGGTAGCGCTCGAGCAGGCCCGAATGGACCACATGACCCAGGGCTTCGATCCCGGCGGCGGGTCCATGCTGGATTCGGTGTCGTACGTGACGTTCCAGGAATTGGCCACCCGGGTGTCGCACCGGAACACGGGTAAGGCGTGCGGTGATCCGATCGCGGACCGGATGCTCGCCCGGGTGGCGGCCGACGAGAACCTGCACATGATGTTCTACCGCAACATCGTCGGTGCCGCCCTGGACGTCGCACCCGATCAGGCGATTGCCGCGATCCACAAGGTGGTGACCAACTTCCAGATGCCCGGCGCGGGCATGCACAGATTCCGCCGCAACGCGGTCCTGATCGCGAAGGGCGGCATCTACGACCTCCGCCAGCACCTCGACGACGTCGTCCTGCCCGTGCTCCGCAAGTGGAACATGTTCGAGCGTAACGATTTCGGACCGGACGGCGAACGCTGCCGCGACGAACTCGCGGCGTTTCTGCAGAACCTGGAAGGCAAGGCCGCCCGGTTCGAGGAGTCCCGGGATCGCGCGCTCGCCCGCGAGGCACGCCGCGGCGAACGCGTCGCGGCCCGTTAACGCACCTCGAAGACCGGCGGGAACCGCGACGCGGCGTCGTCGAGTTCGGGCGCCGGAGCCCCCTTCAGGAAGCGGTCGACCATCCCTGCCACGAGGTCGTCGGTCGTGTCGACCACCTCCTGGCGGGGAGCCGTGCCGAGGCTGAAGCCGGCGGGCACGTCCATTCCGGGGGGATCGGGGATCGCCTGCGGGGCGTAATGTTCTGCCCCCAGAACCTGTCACGGCCTTCGGGGCTCTCGGCGTGACGCGAGTTGAGCACGCTGAGCAGTGGGGTGCCGGGATCCTGGGAGACGATCGGGCTCGCCGTGTTCGCGTACAGGAGCGCTCCGTCGACGTTGACGACGGGAAGGGAGCGGGTTTCGCCCGCGGCGAATCCGGCAGGATAGGTGACCGTCACCCGGATGGATCGCGCACGGCCGGGCGTTCATGGATGGTCGCGATCGCGATCCACCAGTTCGAGTGTGCTGACACCGACGTTCGAATCGCGCGCAGGCAGGCGCAGAAAGTTCCCGTGTCGGCACTCGAACCTCCTCTGCGAAGTCGAGCGAAGGCTACCGCACAGTCGTCGTGATCGGGGGCGCTAGCTTTCCGGCCGGACGATCATCACCGGGCAATCCGCGGTGTGGAGCAACGCATTGCTGGTGGAGCCCAGCAGCATTCCCTTGAATCCACCCCGGCCGCGGCTGCCCACGACGATCAGCTGCGCCTTCTCGGCGAACTCGCTGAGCACCCGCACCGGACGATCCCGCGCCACGACGCGTTCGACCGTCACGTCGGGATACCGCTCCTGGTATCCGGCGAGACGCTCCGACAGCACCACCTCTTCACCCGTCTGGATGCTGCTCCACAGCGGGTCCTCCGGGCTGGCGCCGAGCGACGGCTGCACACTCACATCGCTCCACACATTGACCGCGACCAGGCTCGCACCGCGGGCGGCGGCCTGCTCGAACGCCACTTCCACCGCCGCCTTGCTGCTTTCCGAGCCGTCGACGCCGACCACGATCGGCCCCTCCGTGGGCGGCTGCCCGTCCATGGTCCGCCCTCGCACGACCACCAGCGGGCAATGGCCGTGCGCGGCGACCGCGGAGGTGGTGGATCCGACCAGCAGACCGGTGAACTCACCGTGCCCGCGCGAGCCGAGCACCACCATGTGCGCGTGCGCGGAGAGCTCGATGAGTGTCTGACTCACCTTGCCCTCGTGCTGTTCGGTGGTGATGTCGAGCGGCTCGTCCACCGTCTGCTTGGCATGCACCCGCGCACTGCCCAACCGGGCCTTCGCCGTGTCCTCGAGTTCTTCCTTGAAACTCTCGGCCAGGTACGGCTCGGTGTAATAGAAGGCAGGAATGTGCACCACTGTCACGATGTGCAGCGGGAGCGACAGAGCGGCGGCGGCGCGCGCGGCCCACGCCACTGCGGCCGAGGCCGCCTCGGATCCGTCCACACCCACGACGATCGGCTTGATTCCGGTCATGGTCACCTTTCCTGATTCTTCCGGCTGGGCACTGCTGGGTTTACGGGGCTACCCGCAGATCTTGCGGAGCTTCTCGACCAACGCGACGCGTCCCGCACGATCCGCGGCGAGCGGGGTGACGGTGAGCGTGGTGACCCCGGACTCGGCGAAGGCGGCCACCCGCTCCGCGACGTAGCTCTCCGGACCGATCAGCGACACGGCCCGCACCAGATCGTCCGGCACCGCGGCGGCGGCCTCGTCCTTCTTGCCCGACAGGTAGAGGTCCTGGATGGTCTCGGCTTCCTTCTCGTAGCCGTACCGGACCGCGAGGTCGTTGTAGAAATTCTTGCCCTTCGCGCCCATGCCGCCGATGTACAGCGCCAGGCCCGGGCGGACCCAGTCGAGCATGTGCTCGACGTCGTCGCCGATGGCGAGGGCGGGCGACGCGAAGACCTGCAGCTCACCGAGGCTCGGGTCGCGCTTCGCCTTGCCCTTGGCCAGGGGCTCGCCCCACACGCTCGCCGCCTTCTCCGGGTGGTAGAAGATGGGTTCCCAGCCTTCGGCGATCTCGGCGGTGAGCTCCACGTTCTTCGGTCCGAGCGAGGCGATGACGATCGGGATGCGATCACGCACAGGGTGGTTGATGATCTTCAGCGGCTTGCCCAGCCCGGTGCCCTTCTCCGCGGGCAGCGGAATCTGGTAGTACTTGCCCTGGAACTCGACCTTCTCGCGGCGCCACACCTTGCGGCAGATCTCGACGACCTCGCGGGTGCGCCCGAGCGGGGCGTCGTACTTGACCCCGTGAAAGCCCTCGATCACCTGCGGGCCGGAAGCGCCGAGGCCCATCACGAAGCGTCCGTCCGACACGAAGTCGAGGCCGGCGGCCGTCATGGCGGTCAGGCTGGGCGTGCGGGTGTAGATCTGGAAGATGCCCGACGCGAGTTCGAGTGTCGTGGTCTTGGCGGCGAGGTAGCCGATCTGGCTCACCGCGTCGAACGAGTAGGCCTCGGGCACGAACGCGATGTCGAGCCCGGCTTTCTCCAGGTCGGCGACCTCGTCGACCGTCTCGGCGAAACCGCCGCTGTAATTCAAGCCCATACCAATGCGCACGTCGTTCCCCAATCCTGGCGTTATCTGCAACCTGTTCCTGCTTCAACCCAGACACTACTGCGAACAACCGCATCAGGGACGTGCAGGCCTCACGACGACTACCGGGCAATGCGCACCACCGACCAGGCTGTTACTGGTCGATCCGAGCAGCATCCCCTTGAATCCTCCGCGCCCCCGGCTGCCGACCACCAGCAGTTGCGCCTTCTTCGACCACTCGAGCAATCGTGCCCGCGGATTGTCGATGTACACCTCCCGGGTGACCTGCACGTCGGGGTACTTCTCCTGCCAGCCGGCGAGGCTCTCGGCGAGAACGGCATGTTCGTCCTCCTCGAGTCCCTGCGGCACCAGAGCCGCGGCCCGCGGGTCCTCGAACGCTTTCGGTCCGAGATCGCTCCAGACGTGGACCGCCACCAACGGCGCATTCCGCAGCGACGCCTCCTGGAAGGCCACGGAGATCGCCCGCTCACTGGTGGGGCTGCCGTCGACGCCGACCACGACGGGCCCGCCGGCGTGGGCGTCGCCGCGGACCACGACGACCGGGCAGTGCGCGTGGCTGGTGACGTTGATCGCCGTGTTCCCGAGCAGTGCGGTGGCGGCCGCTCCGGACCCGGACGCGCCGACGACCACGATCCGGGCGTTCTCGGACAGGTCGACGAGCCACTGGGCGCTGCTGCCGATCGACAGTTCGGTGTGGACGTCGATGATGGGATTGACCGCGAACGCCTGCTCCTGCGCTTCGGCGAGAATCGCCTTGCCGCTCGCTTCCACCCACTCGTACACGCCGCCCGAATCCATGTAGGGACCGCCGAACCCGTACGGAGCGAAATCGAGTGCGTGGATGATCTTCAGGTTCAGTCCACGTTCGGTGGCCAGTTCGGCGGCCACCCGAACAGCGGACTTCGAGGTGTCCGATCCGTCGACACCGACGACGACGCTGTTGCGGTCCCGTGTGCTCATGACTTCACACTATCCCCGGCTTCCGCTTCGCGTCTGCCGCCCTTCGCCTTTCGACGAGGGACTTAAGTCCCCACCATCTCGGGCTCTCCGCCCGTAGCCGCGGCGCCCGACTTCGGCGATGATGAGAAGGTGGGGTCGTATGCCCAACACGAATAATACTGGGCCACTGCATTTTTCGATCAAGTTCCATCGGAGCGACGTCGGTCACAAATGTGGTATCCAGGATGAGAATTAAACTACGTTCGGGTCATGCAACTCACACAGTTCACCGACCTCGGACTGCGGGTCGTCATGCGACTGGCCGTCGCCGGGGACGGCGAACGACCGGGGAGCCGGGCGATCGCCGAGGAACTGTCGGTGTCGTACGCCCACGCCGCCAAGGTCATTACCCGGCTGAGTGAGCTCGGCATCGTCGACGCACGCCGGGGACGCGCGGGCGGCCTGGCCATCACCGAACTCGGGCGCACCGCGTCCGTCGGCTGGCTCGCCCGCCGACTCGAAGGCGATGCGGAGGTCGTCGACTGCGACGGCGCCCAACCGTGCCCGCTGCGATCGGGGTGTCTGCTGCGGTCGGCGCTGCGACGCGCGCAGAACGCGTTCTTCGAGTCGCTGGACGCGCTCACCATCGAAGACCTCACCCGGTCCCCCACCGGAACCGTGCTGCTCGCCCTCCCGCGCGTAACCGCCGCCACAACTTCCCAGATTTCCCGAACGATCGGAGAATGACATGCTCTCGCCCACCTCGACGGACGTCATCCGCGCCACCCTGCCCGTGGTCGGCGCCGCGATCTCGGACATCACGACGCTGTTCTACCGCAAGATGTTCGACGCGCACCCCGAACTCGAACGTGACCTGTTCAACCGCGGAAATCAGAAACAGGGCGAGCAGCAGAAAGCGCTGGCCGGAGCGATCGCCGCGTTCGCGGCACTCCAACTCGAGCCCGATCAGGCGCGAGTCGACCTCATCCTGTCGAGAATCGCGAACAAGCACGCCTCACTGGGGATCGAGCCCACGCAGTACGCGATCGTACACACGCACCTGTTCGCGGCCATCGTCGAGGTCCTCGGGGACGCCGTCACTCCCGAGGTCGCTGCGGCCTGGGACGAGGTGTACTGGCTGATGGCGGAGACCCTGATCGCGATGGAGGCCGGCCTCTACGCCTCGGCGGGAGTGGCGGTCGGTGACGTGTGGCGGGACGTGCGGGTCCGCGAGCGCCGCCACGAGTCCGCCGACACGGTGTCGTTCGTGCTCACGTCCCTCGACGGCTCGCCGCTTCCGTCGTTCGCTCCGGGGCAGTACCTGTCCGTGGCGGTGCACCTGCCGGACGGCGCGCGTCAAATCCGCCAGTACAGCCTGTCGTCGGCCCCGTCACGCGGCGACTGGAGGATCTCGGTGAAACGAGCGGGCGAAGTGTCGAACTTCTTGTACCAGAACGTCTTCGAAGACGACATCGTGACGGTGTCGACGCCGTTCGGCGATCTCGTCCTGCAGGACGACGACGCGCCGCTGCTGCTCGTGTCCGCGGGAATCGGGTGCACGCCGATGATCGGGATGCTCAGCCACCTCGCCGACACCGAGGACAGCCGACCGATCTCGGTGCTCCACGCCGACCGGTCCGCGAGCAGTCACGCGCACCGCGCGGAGCTGACCGAACTGGTGGAACGTCTGCCGTTCGCGGTGATGCACCGCTGGTACGAAGACCTGGGCGCCCGGCGTCCCGAGGGCAGCCTGCGGGAGGGACGCGCGGACCTCGGCGAGGTCGCGATCGCGCCCGGCACGCGTGCCTACCTGTGCGGTCCGTTGCCGTTCATGCTCGGAATGCGGGAGGAGCTCCTCGCGAAGGACGTGCCCGCCGAGAACATCCACTACGAGGTGTTCGGCCCCGACAGCTGGTCGGCCACCGTGTGAGAGCCACGGCGGCGCCGTTCACACCGGCCAGGTGTGGACGGGGCTGCCCTCACGCATGTTCTCCACGTACTGACGCAACATGGCGGCCAGGGCTTCCGGGCGGCTCAGACCGGCGTTCTCGTGCCGGACCACCTGCGCACGCTGCCACGACGCCCCCGTCTGCCGAGTGACGCACCGGCCCTCGATGACGCTGAGGTAGCGGTCGCGGGCCTTCGCGGACAGCCCGAACGCGGCGAGCCCCTCGTCGGCGATCGGCAGCAGCCGCCGCAGGACGAGCTCGTCGGCGCCCGCGAACCCGACGCCGGGCCAGTACAACTCGGCGTCCATGCCGTACTTCGCGCCCGCGTGCAGGTTCTCCTCGGCCGCATTGAACGACATCTGCGACCAGACGGGCCGATCCGATTCGACGAGTCCGCGCAGCGCGCCGTAGTAGAACGCGGCGTTCGCCATCGTGTCGAGCACGGTCGGGCCCGCGGGCAGCACCCGGTTCTCGATCCGCAGGTGCGGCTTGCCGTCGTCGCTGTCGTACACCGGGCGGTTCCACCGGTAGATGGTGCCGTTGTGCATCTGCAGTTCGCTGAGGTCCGGCACCCGGCCCGCGTCGAGCTCGGCCGCCGGGTCGACGTCGGAGACCTCCGGCAACAGCGCCGGGAAGTATCGGGAGTTCTCCTCGAACAGGTCGAAGACCGACGTGATCCATCGCTCCCCGAACCACACGCGGGGCCGCACACCCTGGTTCTTCAGCTCCAGCGGACGGGTGTCGGTGGCCTGCTCGAAGATCGGGATTCGGGATTCGTGCCACAACGCCTTGCCGGCCATGAACGGCGCATTCGCGGCGAGGGCCACCTGGGCACCGGCCAGGCACTGCGCGGCGTTCCAGTGTGCGGCGAATTCGTCGGGCGCGACGCGCAGGTGCAGCTGCAGCGACGTGCACGCGGCTTCCGGGAGCACCGAATTGGCGTCCACCCTCAGCTGTTCGGCGAGCCGGCCCTCGAGCGGCACACCCTCGAGGTCGAGTTCGATGTCCTCCCCGCGCGCGGCGAAGATCTGATCGTTGAGCTGCTCGTAGCGGGGATTCGCGGTGATCCACTCTCGGCCGAGGTGCTCGAGTTGCAGCGTCGGCAGCATGCCCACCATCACCAGCTGGGCGTCGTGCCCGTGGATCCGCGCGTCGGCGACGTGCAGCGACGCCCGCAGGGTGCGTTCGAGTTCGAACGTCCCCTCACCGATCAGAGGACCCGGCCGAACGTTCATCTCGACGTTGAACTGACCGAGTTCGGTCTGGAACACGGCGTCGTCGTCGATCGACTCGAGGACCGCGAGATTGGACATCGCGGGTGTCATGTCGGCGTGAACGAGATTGAACTCGATCTCCATGCCCAGCATGGGCCTCGGCGGGTCGACGTCGTCGGCGAAAGCTCCCTCCCGCAGCATCCTCTCGAGCGCGTCGACGCACATGAGCACCTTCTGCCGGAACAGGCGCCGGTCTGCTCGGGTGAATGTCCGAGACGTCACTTCGCGACCCATACCACTCCCCAACTGCGCGTCGAACTGCGCTCACGGGGGAGCATATCCGTTCATCCCGCGCGAATGCGGGATGGCGGGCTAACCTCGAACCAGACGCTGGTGAGCGGAAGGACTTGAGATGACGCCTGACACCGACTCCAAGAAGAAGCCGGAGTTCTCCGTGGGCACCCGCGTGAAAACGCGGCATTCGGCCGATCACGAACTGGCCGAGAAGAAGTGGCCCCTGGAGGCCGGCGTCATCGTCGACGACTTCGCCGGCGTCCAGGACATCAGCAACGATTCGTACGGCCGGGACTGGGCCGTCTCACGACGCTGGGCGATCGCCCTCGACAGCGGACCACTCGTGTTCCGCAACGACGACGACCTCGAGCCGGAATAGGCCCTTACGCGTTGGCGCCTGCGTCGCCCCAGGTGACGGCCACGCCGCGGTCCTGCAGCCAGCGCCCCGGATCGACCTTGTTTCCGTTCGCGTCGTGTACCTCGAAGTGCAGGTGCGGTCCGGTGGACTGGCCGCGGTTGCCGACGTGGGCGATTTCCTGCCCGGCGGTGACGCGCTGCCCCACACTCACGGTGTAGTCGTTGACGTGTCCGTAGACGGTGACGGTGCCGTCGTCGTGCAGCAGACGCACCCACAGTCCGAAACCGGATGCCGCGCCGGCGTCGATGACCTGACCGTCGGCCGCCGCGAGCACCGAGGTGCCGATGGGCGCCGCGATGTCGATGCCGCCGTGGTGCGCTCCCCAGCGGGAACCGAAGTTGGAGGTCAGCTTGCCCGACACCGGCTGAACCGCGTGCGGCTTGACCGGGTTGACGTTGGACAGCCACTGTTGCGCCTGAGCGCCGAGGTCCGGGCCGCCGAGGTTCTGGGCGGCAGCACCGAGGTCTGCGGGCAGTTCGAAGCCGGCGGGAAGGACACCGGCCGGGATCTCGAACGGCAGACCCGGCAGGGTCTGCGCGCCGCTCGTCTCGTGGGAGTCGACGGGGGCGGCAGCAGCGTTTCCGGCGCCCAGCTGGGCTGCGCCGACCACGATGGCTCCGGTGGCGGCCGCAACAGTCGCGGCCTTGATGCCCACACCCGCTCCGGTCTGCTGGTTGCGATGGCGTCCGCGCGCCGAGTCCGGATCGATCTCGAAGCGAATGGAAGACCCGTTCGCCCGGTGGTGGGAACCCACAGTAAATACCTCGTCAGTCGTCGGATTGCAGCTCTCCCCGTCCGGGGTGGGCTCCTCTGTCTGGCGACGAATGTAACAAAACGATATAGGTCCGCGCCACCGTTACCGAACGTTTATGTTCAGCGGTCCTCGAGTTCGGCCTTGAATGCGGCGTAGCGGGCGCGGTGCGGGGCGCGCCTGCGGATCACCGCCCACGCGATCCCGAGCACGACGAACCATACCGGGGTGACGAGGAGAGCCTCGAGAGTGTCGGCCTCCTGGGTCAACGCCCAGATGAGGAACACGAAGAACGCCAGGACAACCCAGCACATCACCACACCGCCGGGCATCTTGAACTTCGACGCCTCGTGCAGTTCGGGCCGCCGCTTCCGGTACACGATGTAGCTGGCCAGGATCATCGTCCACACGAACATGAACAGCACCGATGAGATCGTCGTCACAGTTGTGAACGCCTCGATGACCGAGTCGCCGGAGAACAGTAGCGCGATCGCCGACAGCAGGAAGGCGCACGAAAACATCAGCGCATTGGCCGGGACCTTGCGGGAGGAGAGCCTGCCGAGCCGACCCGGCGCGTCACCCTCCTGTGCGAGGCCGTAGACCATCCGGGACGTCGAATAGATTCCCGAGTTCGCCGAGGACGCCGCGGACGTCAGCACCACGAACTGGATGACTCCGGCCGCGATCCCCAGACCGGCGAGAGTGAACATCGCGGTGAACGGGCTCTCGCCGGGCACGACCTCACGCCACGGCGTGACCGAGATGATCACGATCAGCGAGACCACATAGAACAGCAGGATGCGGATCGGGATGGAGTTGATGGCCTTCGGCAGGTTCTTCTCCGGGTCCTTCGCCTCGGCCGCGGTGGTGCCGACGAGCTCGATACCGACGAACGCGAAGACCGCAATCTGGAATCCAGCCACGAAGCCCATCGCCCCGGTCGGGAACATGCCGCCGTCGTTCCACAGGTTGTCGAAGCCGGCCTCGGACCCGTTGGGCGACGTGAAGTGCGTGAACACCATCACGAGTCCGACGACGATGAGGCTGACGATGGCGATGATCTTGATCAGCGCGAACCAGAACTCGGTCTCACCGAACGCCCGCACGGTCGGCAGGTTCAGCAGCAGCAGCGCCGCGATGGCGACCAGCGCCGGGATCCACAGCTGGAGGTCGGGCCACCAGTACTGCACGTAACCGGAGATCGCGATGATGTCGGCGATGCCGGTGACGATCCAGCAGAACCAGTACGTCCACCCGGTGAAGAACCCGGCCCAGGGGCCGAGCAGGTCGGCGGTGAAGTCGGAGAACGACTTGTAATGCAGGTTGGAGAGCAGGAGCTCACCCATCGCCCGCATCACGAAGAACAGCATGAAGCCGATGATCATGTAGACGAAGATCACCGACGGTCCGGCCAGCGAGATCGTCTTCCCGGATCCCATGAAGAGACCCGTGCCGATTGCTCCGCCGATCGCGATCAGCTGGATGTGCCGGTTGGCGAGCTGCCTGGAGAGATGCGGCTCACCGGCCGGTCCCGTCCCTGAGCCATCACCCGGTTCCGATCCGATCGAGCCCGTCGAGGAAGTGCGGTCAGCCATGGAACACCTGCAACCCTTCTCAGTCCTTGCTGTCACCGTCCGAAAGCGTGGGTCACGTTACGCCGGGACCGCTCGCGAACCACGATCGAGGACGGCATTCCGCATCGAGGGACTTGACAGAAGTCGAGTAGCCAAGGCTAACCTCAGTTCGTTACTTCGAGGCGAGGAGCCTGCACATGATCGAGGACCTGATCGAGATCGCGTACGCCCAGGGCGCAGTCACCTGCGTGGCTCAGGCCGCCGACGGCGTCGACGAGTACGAACTCGCCCGGGTCGATTCGGTCGCGTCCAGCGTCACGGTCACGGTGCGGGCCGACGGCAAATTCGCGAAGGCCACGAGCGTCGAGGGCTACCTCAGTCTCGGGCAGGTTGTCCGGGCATGCGGACTCGACTACCGGCACGCCTCGTCGAGCGCCCGCCAGTACATCCACTGATCAACCCAGGTGCTCCCCGAAGAAGCCGTCGATCCTCTTCCACGCGTCGGCGGCGGCTTCCGGGTCGGGCACCATCCCCGCGACCTTCACCAGGGGGCGCAGCACCTTCGGTCCGGCCACCTCGTCGTTCAAGAACGCGTGGCCGGCAGTGGGGTACTCCTTCACATCGTGAGCCACGCCAGCCTTCGTCAGCGCCGACTCCAACTTGGCCGCCGCATTCCGCAGAGCGAAGTCCTTGCCGCCGTAACTGGCGACCACCGGGCACGCACCCGCCACGGCCGCGTCGAGGTCGCGCGGCAGGACCCCGTAGTTCGGTGCCGCCGCATCGAACCCCGTGCGCAGGGTCATCAGGGCGAACCCGCCGCCCATGCAGAATCCGATGACACCGATCTTCCCCGTGCAGTCCGACGAGCCGGACAACCACTGACGGGCAGCCTCGATGTCGCCATACGCCCGGCCCTTCCCCGAGAGCATCGCCCGCATCGTCGACACCAGACAGCGTCGCGCACCGCCCGCACTGAACAGATCCGGTGCCAAAGTCAGAAACCCCGCAGCCGCCAGCCTGTCCGCCTGCCGGCGCATCACCTCGTCCAAGCCGAACGCCTCGTGCACCATCACCACCCCCGGCCACGGACCCTCACCGGACGGCCTCGCCAGATAACCGTGCAAGTTCAGCGAACCGTCGTGCCGCGCAGCGAGGTCGGTCAAGTCGATCTCGGACATGTGCGTCTCCCGTTCCGTCGTCACTTCCAGAACATCTGCGACAACCATGCCCTCCCCATCGCGAGCGCACCACCATTCCCGCTACACTCACCTCGGTGTGCGCCCCGCGCGTGCACCGCGCCTTCGTAGCTCAGGGGATAGAGCAACCCTCTCCTAAAGGGTAGGTCGCAGGTTCGAATCCTGCCGAGGGCACTCTCCTGCCTGCGGCAGTCCGCACTGCACACTGTTGTCGCGCCGCCGCTGCGGTAACGCAGATCACGCCGCGGCCGATACGCCGGGTAGGTCGGGACGACCCGAGGAGAGTCTCATGAACTGGGTGGACATCGACATTTTCCCACCGCCGATCGCCAACCTGCTGCACCCGTTGGCCGCGCTGACGAACAACGGGACGGGATCATGATCGGCATGCTGCCTGACCTGCCGTACATGGGATTGGATTGGGAGTTCTTCTTCCCGACCAATCTGTACATCGCCTTCATCAATTGGTGGAATCCTTTCTAGCGCACGGTAGCTCGGTCAGCGGGATCCGCGCCGACCGACATTCCGGGAAGCCGGTTATTGCGGACCGTGGCTGACCGCGATAGTTCGTATCGTCGCCGCATGACCACGACAGAGAACCGCCCGGCCGCCCTGCACTCCTATTTCGCCTACCGTGACGCCCCGGCCGCTCTGCGCTGGCTCGAGCGCGCGTTCGGTTTCGAGACCACCCTCGAATTCCCGGACGACAACGGCTGGATCTGCATTCCGAATTGCGACGAGGCGACGCGGCCATCATGGTCTTCAGCGACGACGGCGATTACGACCGGCCGGCGCTCCCGGCGAGACCGTCGGGCACGGTACGTATCTCAGCGTCGGCAGCGACAGCGAAGTCGACGAGGTCTATGCCACTGCGATCGAGGCCGCGCCACCTCGGTAATGACGGTGACACGGAAACGGATCGACGCGGCACTCCCGGTCGTCAGTCGATCGCGAAGAGCCGCGCCGCGTTGTCGTGGCACACCGCTCGCAGCCACGGCTCGCCGAGGTCGAATCGGGTGAGCCCCTCGAGTGCGTCGAGGTAGGGATACGGGATGTTGGGGAAGTCGCTGCCGAACACGATGCGTTCCTGCAGATCCGCCAACCGGTACACCTGGTCGCGCGGAAACGGTGTGGCCGCTTCGGTGTAGTCCGTGAACGTCATCGTCGTGTCGAGATACACGTTGCCGTACCGGTCGGCCAAGTCCAGGAATTCCCGGTACTCCGGCAGACCCATGTGGGCGATGATCAGGTGCAGCCTCGGGTACCGCGACAGCAACTCGGCGATCGGGCCGGGGCCCGTGTAGGTGCCGGGCGCCGGCCCCGACCCGCAATGAATGACCACCGGGACACCCGACTCCTGCAGTACACCCCACACGGGGTCGAGGAGCGGATCGTTCGGCGAGTAGTCGCCCACCTGGATGTGTGACTTGAAGACGCGCGTCCCCGACTCGACCGCCTCGGCGACATACGTGGCCGCGGACTCCTCCGGGTAGAACGTCGACGTCCGCAGACAGTCGGGGGTCTGTTCGGCGAACTCGACCGACCACTGGTTCAGCCACGCGGCCATCTCCGGCTTGTGCGGGTAGATCATCGACGTGAACCGCCTGACCCCGAACCCACGGAGGTGTTCGACGCGGACATCCTCTTCGTGCCGGTAGTGGATGGGCCACTCACGTCCGGTGAGGGGACCGACTGCGTCGAAGTAGCTCCACACCTTCTCCATCACGTTCGCGGGCATGAAGTGGGTGTGGACGTCGATGATGCCGGGCAGCCCCAGCGCACGCCAGAACTCCTGCACCCGCAGATCCTCGGACAACAGTCTTCTCCTCGACACAGTGCCGGACGCAGAACCCCGGCAGATCAGAACAGGGTCCGCCTCAGAACAGCGTGAACGCGTCCTCGGCTTCGGGGGTGGACGGCGCGACGGCTGCCGGTGCAGGCGCGGGGGCAGGGATAGAGACCGGCGCCGGCGCGAGCGCACCGGACGCGACGGCGCGGGCCGCCTCGCCGGCGAGGACGTCGGCCATCTCGTTGTAGTGGTTGCCGACGTGCCCGCGAACCCAGCGGAAACGCACGGGCCCGGGCCGTTCGCTGATGGCCCGGTCGATGGACTGCACCAGTGTGAGGTTCTTGACGGGAGCACCACCCGCCGTCTTCCAGCCCTTGCGCTTCCAACCGGGCAGCCACTCCGACGCGCACTTGATGGCGTACTGGGAATCGGACTCGATCAGCAACGGATCTTCCCCGGGATGCGCGGTGATCGCTTCGAGCAAGGCCCGCAGCTCGGCGATCTGATTGGTCCCGGAGGGTTCGCCACCCGATTGGCTGGGACCCTCGTGATTGACCCATGCCCAGCCGATCGCCCCACCGGGGTTGCGGAGACAGGATCCGTCGGTACTCACGATGATCATGGCTGGGACTTTACGTGCGCGCTCCGACATCCGCCGGTAGCGGTCGCCTTCGGAGTGGATACGCTGCATTCGATGACGGTTTCGCTGGAGGTGGTCGAGACCACCGTGACCGCGCGACGTCCCCTGGACGTCGCCATGTCGTTGCAGCCACTGCAACGCGGCAAGGGCGACCCCTGCCACCGCCGGACGGCCGACGGCTCGATCTGGCGGACGTCGGTGCAGAAGTCGGGCCCGGTCACGTATCGCCTCACCCAGGTCGACCGCCACTCGGTGCGCTGTCAGGCGTGGGGTGCGGGCGCCCACGAGTTGTCCGCCGGACTGGGCCGCCTCGTCGGCGACCACGACGACTGCGCGGACTTCGCCCCCGACCATCCGATCCTCGTCGAGGCCCACCGCCGATTCCCGCACCTGCGCCTCGGCCGCACCGACCGGGTGATGGAGGCCCTCGTTCCCGCGATCCTCGAGCAGCGTGTGCACGGCCTCGCCGCGTTCGCGTCGTGGCGGCGGCTCGTGTGGAAGTTCGGCGAACCCGCGCCCGGTCCCGCCCCGGACGGGATGCGACTGCCCCCGACCGCGGATGTGTGGCGGCGGGTTCCGTCGTGGGAGTTCCACCGGGCCAACGTCGACCCCAACCGGTCCCGGACGATCGTCCGCTGCGCGCAGGTCGCCGACCGGCTCGAGAAGATCGTCGACCTCCCCCGCGAGGAAGCGAATCGCCGGCTGATGTCCGTCCCCGGCGTCGGGATCTGGACGGCCGCCGAGGTGTCGCAGCGTGCGCTCGGCGACCCCGACGCCCTGTCGGTCGGTGACTATCACCTCGCCGCGATGGTGGGGTGGTCGCTGCTCGGCAAGCCCCTCGACGACGCCGAGATGGTGGAGTACCTGGCTCCGCTGCAGCCGCACCGCCATCGCGCGGTACGCCTGCTGGTGGTGAGCGGACAGGCCGTCAAACCCAAGTTCGGGCCCCGCACGGCACTCGTCGACCACACCTGGCACTGACCCGGGATCCGCGGAGACCCCCGAGCGCGTCTACCGGTACCCATGAACACCTGTTCAAGTGTTCATACGAGAAACTAGACTTCGAAGGATCAGCTGCCGGCCGGAGGAGACGCCGTGGAACCCGTGGCAATGCACATGAGCGACGGCCTGATCAATGCGCCGACCTCCCTGCTGTTCGTCGTGGTGGCGGTGGCGGGACTGTCGATCGCCGCGTGGCGTGCGCGCTCGGAACTCGACGAACGCACCGCCCCGATGGCCGGTCTCGTGGCGGCCTTCATCTTCGCGGTCCAGATGGTCAACTTCCCGATCCTTCCCGGTGTGAGCGGGCACCTCCTCGGCGGCGCGCTCGCCGCCATCCTCGTCGGCCCCTACACCGGCATGCTCTGCGTCTCGATCGTGCTGATCGTGCAGGCCCTGCTGTTCGCCGACGGTGGGCTGACGGCGCTCGGAGCGAACATCACCAACATGGCGATCATCGGGGTGGTCGTCGGCTACGGCGTCGCGGTCGCCCTGCGCCCGCTCGTGATGCGACAGCAGCGACTGCACTTCCGGATCCTCGGTGGGCTCGCGTTCGCCGCGGCACTGTGCGGAACGGTGGCGGCGTCGATGGGCTTCGTCCTCGAATACGCGATCGGCGGTCATGCGACGTCCGGAGATTCGACGTCGCTGGGCGCGGTGGCGGCCTACATCCTCGGGGCGCACGTGCTGATCGGCATCGGCGAAGGCCTCATCACCGCCGTCACGGTGACGGCCGTCGCGAAGGCGCGCCCCGACCTCGTGTACCTGCTGCGGACGGCGCCCCGCCGAGTCGAGGTGCGGGCATGAGCACGTCGTCGCCGGTCTCGCTGCGCCGATTCCTCCTCGGGTTCGCGCTGGTGGCGTTGCTCGTCGCCGGCGCGGTCTCGTACCTCGCCAGCTCGAGTCCGGACGGTCTGGATGCCGCGACCACGCGCGGGTGCGAGACCGTGGAAACCGATACCGGGGAGACGCTCGTGGGTGACTGCATCGCCCAGAACGCATCCGCCCATCCGTTGTCGGACTCGCCGCTCGCCGACTACACGGTGGGCGGCCGGTCGCATCTCACCGGGGTCGCGGGCGTGATCGGCGCGACCGCCACGTTCGTCGTCGCGGGTGGCCTGTTCTGGCTGCTCGCCCGCGTGCGCCGGAACCGAACGAGCCCCTGACCGTGGGAGCCGGCCACGCCCATCCGCTCTACCTCGACGGCACGTCCCCCGTGCACCGGCTGCCGGCCGAGGTCGGGATCGTCTGCGCCGTCGTCTTCGTCTTCGCGGTGGTCGCGACACCCCGCGAGGCGTTCTGGGCGTTCGCCGGGCATCTCGCGGTCCTGATCGTGATCTGGCGGATCGCCGGCATTGCGCTCACGTGGATCGGGCCGCGGATGCTGATCGAGTTGCCGTTCGTGACGCTCGCGCTGCTCCTGCCGTTCGCCGAGGGCGGTGGGCGCGTCACCGTCCTCGGACTGTCGCTGTCGGTCGCGGGCCTCTACGCCGCCTGGGGCATTCTCGCGAAGGGCACGCTCGGCGTCCTGATCTCCCTGACACTCGCCGCGACGACGCCGGCCCGGGACCTGCCGTTGGGTCTGGCGCGGCTGCGCGTGCCCGCGATGCTCACCACGATCCTGGTGCTGATGCTGCGCTACCTCGACCTACTGACCGCCGAGGCCGAGCGGATGCGCACCGCCCGGCTCGCCCGCGGCGACGACCCCCGGACGTTCCGGCAGATCGGTGCCACCGCCCGGGGCGTCGGGGGCTTGTTCGTGCGGTCCTACGAGCGCGGCGAGCGCGTCCACCTGGCCATGCTGTCGCGGGGATTCACGGGTTCCGTTCCCACGATCGGCGCGCCCCCGGCGACCGCTGCGATGTGGCGGGCGGGGCTGGTGCCCGCCGTGTGCGCGGTGGGGATCTGTGTCACGGCGTGGGTGCTCCGATGACCGCGGCCGTGCATCTCGACGGCGTCTCGTTCGCGTACCCGGACGGCAGGGCCGCGCTGCACCGGATCGACCTCACGGTGGAGGCCGGCGAGCGGGTGGCCGTCCTCGGTCCGAACGGGGCGGGGAAGACCACACTGATGTTGCACCTCAACGGCATTCTGACGGCCACCGAGGGCAGTGTCACCGTGGGCGGGCTGGAGCTGTCGCGGGGGGCGTCCCGGAACACGGTGCGGGAGGTCCGGCGCCGCGTCGGCATCGTCTTCCAGGACCCCGACGACCAGTTGTTCATGCCGACCGTCGCGCAGGACGTCGCGTTCGGTCCGGTCAATTTCGGGGTCACCGGGACCGCGCTCGACGAGCGGGTGCACGACGCGCTGGCGGCCGTGGACATGACGGCCCATTCGGATCGCAATCCCGCGCACCTGTCGGTGGGTCAGCGTCGCCGCGTCGCGCTGGCGACGGTCCTCGCGTGCGCCCCGGACGTCCTCGTACTGGACGAGCCGTCGAGCAATCTCGACCCCGTCGCCCGACGCGAACTTGCCGACGTCCTCCTGGGTATCGACACCACGCACCTGCTCGTCACGCACGACCTGCCGTATGCCGCCCAGTTGTGCACGCGCGCGGTGATCCTCGACGAGGGACACCTGGTGGCGGACGGTCCGGTCCTGCAACTGCTGGGCGACCCCGCGCTGCTCGCCGAGCATCGTCTCGAGTTGCCCTGGGGTTTCCGGCTTCCCGCGACCGACCCTCATTCGCCCGGCGAACGATCCGTGACACCGCCGATCGGGTAGCCCACGATGGGGAGACGAAGCTTCGCCCGCACTCCCACCGGAGGTCAGCGATGTCCATACCCGAAGCCGACGCCGGGGCCGTGTCCCAGCGCATTTTCGACGCATCGCTCGGGGCGATCGACCTCCTCGCCGTCCATCTGGGCGACCGTCTCGGCTGGTACCGC
Organism: Rhodococcus jostii RHA1; assembly: GCF_000014565.1. NCBI lineage: Bacteria > Bacillati > Actinomycetota > Actinomycetes > Mycobacteriales > Nocardiaceae > Rhodococcus > Rhodococcus jostii. Next base: position 2,405,755 of record NC_008268.1, read on the forward strand.
AGTCTCGCGTCGGACGGTCCGGCGACCGCGGACCAACTGGCGGAACGCACCTCCACCCATCCGCGGTACGCGCGGGAATGGCTCGAACAGCAGGCCGTGTCGGGACTTCTCACCCTCGACGATTCGGAGCCACCGACGTTCACGCTTCCGGCCGGCGCCGCCGAAGTGCTCACCGACGAGCAGAGTCTCAACTATCTTGCACCGCTGGCGCGGATCTTCGTCGCCGCGACCACGCAGATGCCCGCATTGCTGGAGGCGTACCGCACGGGCGGCGGTGTGGGTTGGGCACAGTACGGCGCGGATGCCCGTGAGTCGCAAGCCGACATGAATCGGCCGTGGTACGAGCAGGTTCTTCCCGGTGCGCTGGCATCGGTTCCCGAGGTGGACGCACTGCTCCGGACGCCCGGTGCCACCATCGCCGACGTCGGATGCGGTGGCGCCTGGTCCACGATCGCACTCGCGCGTGCCTACCCGGACGCCCGGCTCCACGGCTACGACATCGACACCGCGACCGTCGAACTCGCGAGGTCCAATGTGCGCGAGCGGCCGGATGTCGCCGATCGGATCACGATCACCGAATCGGATGCGGCCGGGATCCCCGAGAGCAGCTACACCGCGGCGTTCGCGTTCGAGTGCATCCACGACATGCCCGCGCCCGTCGACGTGCTGTCCGCGGTCCGCATGGCACTGGTTCCCGGAGGCGCGATGATCGTGATGGACGAGGCGGTGGACGACGAGTTCTCCGCGCCGGGCAGCGACGTCGAGCGGCTGATGTACGGATTCAGTCTCACCGTGTGCCTTCCGGACGGCATGAACCACACACCCAGCGCGGGCACCGGAACGGTCATGCGCCCGAGCACATTGCGCGGTTACGCCGAGGCGGCCGGTTTCGGCACCATGGACGTGCTGCCGATCGAGGATTTCGCGTTCTTCCGGTTCTACCGGCTCACGGTGTAATCCCTGCACCGGCACCCCGATACGCACGTATTTTGCGGAAAGGCCGAAAACTGGGGCATCCGAAGGGGGAAGATGTCTGCAGTAGGCAGGTTACGGACGCTTTCGCCGGTCGGGGCAACTGTGAAGCGCCAGGTCGAACCAGATTTGTCGTTTGTCATCCGCTACTACGCATGGGAAACACCATGAAACTGCATAGAGTGACAGCACCGGCAGCGCTGCTGATCGCCACCCTGTGTGTCGGAATGGGTACCGCGTATGCCGCCCCCACTCCCGCCGACCAGGCCGTCATCTCGCACACCAGCCTGAGCGCCGACGGCCGATCGGTCGGCACGGCACTCGACGCCGGGCACTTCACCCTGTCGCGGACGGCCGCCGCCGTCGACATCGTCAACGATTCGGGTACCCCGGTGGGCACGATCCCCCTGCGCTATTCGATCGCCGGTGTGCAGTTCGCGATCGATCCGCTCATCACCGACGCCGGCCGGTTCCTGAACCTGACACCCACGACGACCCCTGTCGCGGGAACACTGGCCCTCACCCCGGTCGACAAGGATTCGGCGTACAACAACATGGTCGAGCAGCTGCAGATCGGCTGGGACAACGGCGGCGGGACCGCGACCGCGATCGGCGCAGGTATCGGATTCGTCGTCGGGTGCATCTTCCTCATCCTCGGCGGGTGCCTCCCCGGTGCCGCGGTGGGCGCAGCGATCGGCGCCGTCACGGGTATCAGCAACGCGAACCCCGCTGCGCCACCAGCGGTTTACGAATTCCTCGGAACCCCGTAGCGGGGCTTTCCGTCCGACTCCGAAGACGATTTCGGGAGGGCTATGGGTTAGTTCGCACACGGGGAGCATCACCGCGCACCCACATATGCATGTAGCCGTTCCGGTTTTCCAGCGAATATGGTCCACGCACAACGATGTTCGGTGCACTCAGGTGGGGGCCGTGTTCGTCCTACGACATGGTGGGAATTTCCATGAAACTCTTGAAAACTCTGGCATTGTCCATATTCGTCGTCTCCGCGATGGCCGTCGGGGCGGGCACTGCGTATGCCGATCCCGCACCTCAGGGAATCGACTGGTCGCAGCCGCTGATGACCCCGGCAGCCGACGGCAGCAGCAGCCAGGTGGCCGAACAGTTCTTCCCGGAGAACGAAGTGAAGCAGGACGCCTTCGACAAGATGACCAACGAGATCAATACCGGCTGGAACAACGCGGGCCTGCAGGGCATGGCGATCGGTTCCAACGTGGGCATGGCCATCGGGTGCGTGTCGATCTTCCCGAACTTCATTGCCGGCTGCATCGTCGGCGCAGTGGTCGGCACCATCGCCGGCGCCGTCATCGGCATCGGTGTGGGTAATCCCAACGCACAGCCGGCCGTAGAGCAGTTCTTCGCCACACCCTGAGCGAAGAGCGAGCTGCAGCCCCGGCCTCACTCGGGCCGGGGCTGCGGCGCGTCGTCAGCCGACGACGCCCTGGTCGCGCATCGTCGCGATATCTTCGGCCGACCAGCCCAGTTCACCGAGGATCCGATCGGTGTGCGCGCCGAGCGCGGGCACGTCGCCCATCCGCATCTCCACGTCGGAGAACGTCATCGGGGGCAGCATCGCCCTGATCGGCCCGCCCTCGGTGCCGATGTCACGCCAGCGGTCGCGCTGATCCAGCTGCGGATGCTCGATCAGCCCGCCCATGTCGTTGAGCTCCGCCGCCGGGATCCCGGAGTCCGCGAGCGCCTGGTCGAGAGCCGCGCTCGTGAAGCGTTGAGTCTCCTCGGCGACGAGGGCGTCCACCTCGGCGCGGTGCTGCACGCGCAGCATGTTGGTCGCGAACCGGGGATGGTCGGCGAGTTCGGGTCGTTTGAACACGTCGGTCACCAGTTGCCGCCACCCGCGGTCGTTCTGGACACCGATGAGGATCTGCCCGTCGAGGGTGGGGTACGAGTCGTACGGGACGATCGCCGCATGACCGAGCCCGACGCGCGGGATCTGCTTGTCGCCGTACATCTTCATGTACATCGGGTGGCCCAGCCACTCGGCGGTCGCGTCGAACATCGACACGTCGATCCGCGCCCCCACCCCGGTTCGTGACCGTCGGAACAGGGCTCCGAGGACTGACGTCATCGCGTACATTCCCGCCGCGATGTCGGAGACCGGAACACCCGTCTTGGTTGCGGTGTCGGGGGTGCCGGTCACCGAGATCATCCCCGTTTCGGCCTGGACCAGCATGTCGTACGCCTTGCGTTCGCGCCGCGGCCCCGCCGATCCGTAGCCCGACATGTTCACGACGATCAGTTCTTCGTGGTCGGCGCGCAACTCGTCGGCGCCGAACCCCAGACGGTCGGCGGCGTCGGGGGCGAGATTCTGGATGAAGACGTCGGCCTTCGCGATCAGCTTCGCGACGGTGTCCCGACCCACCTCGGACTTCAGGTCGACGCCGAGCGACTCCTTCGACCGGTTCAGCCACACGAAATGCGAGGCCTGCCCGAACACCGCGTCGTCGTAGTTGCGGGCGAAGTCTCCCTCTCCGACGCGCTCGATCTTGATGACCCGCGCACCCATGTCCGCGAGATGGCGGGTGGCGAGCGGAGCGGCCACGGCCTGCTCGAGTGCCACGACGGTGATGCCGTCGAGCGGCAGCAGTCCGGGGTCGTTCTCCATGTCGGGATTCACCTTTCCTCTTCGGCACCCGTGTGATTGTGATAGTGCGTGGCCCCGATCGTGTGCAGCAGTTCGTGCACGGTGTCGTCGGTGAGCCGGTACCGCATCGAGCGACCGTCCCGCGTCGCCGACACCCACCCCTGGTTGCGGAGCAGTCGCAGCGCGTGCGAGACGGCGGTGCCGGTCATGTCGAGTGCTGCCGCCAGGTCGCCGACGCAGATGTCGGGGGCGTGGTGCAGGCACAGCAGCAGTCGGAGGCGGTTGCCGTCGGACAGCAGTTCGAACCGATTGGCCCACCCGTCGATGTCGGGAGTGTGCAGTGCCGCCGCAGCACGCTGAACATCCTCGGGGTTCAGGGCGGGGGTGGCGGCCATCACGCCAGTCTACAAACGCCGAGAGGCCGCTCGGCCCGGCATCCATAGGCGATTCCTCACTGTCCGTTCGGCTCTGTGACTTTGTTTCCGGCCTCACACAGGTGGTCGACTGGCAGCACGCGTCACCCGGTTCCCCGGCGGCGTCGACGAGTCATCGAGGAGCGTGATGTGAGCGGTCTGCATCTTCCCCAGCGCGTGCGGCACCATGCCGCAGAACGGCCCGGAGCACCGGCGGTCACGTGTGGTGACACCACGGTGACGTACGCGGAGCTCGACTGGCGGACCAATCGGATCGCAACCGCGCTGGCGGCGTTGACATCCGGCGACGGCCGGGTCGGGGCACTGCTGCGGATGCGCACCGAGGGGGTCGAGACGTTCGTGGCCGCCGCCAAGTCGGGGCTGGTGTTCGTCCCGCTCAACTGGCGACTCCCGGCCACCGAGGCCGCCGCGATCGCGGTCGATGCCCAGCTCCAGGTGCTCATCGTCGAATCCGAATTCGCTGCCGCCGCGGACGCCGTTCGCGACGCGCTCCCGAGTGTGGTCGTGGTGATCGTCGACGCCGCCGACAGCGACGTTCTTCGGCCCGGCACCTGGACGTGGGACCGGCTGGTCATGTCGGGCACCGCCACCGATCCGGGTCTCGGGGACGACCCCGACGCCGAGGTGCTGCAGCTCTACACATCGGGCACGACGGGCTTCCCGAAGGGCGTGGTCGCGACGCATCGCAACCTGCACAACGAGCCGGAGGGCCTGCTGATCTATCGCTGGAAGCCCGGCTCGGTGGCACTCGACGCCATGCCTCTGTTCCACATCGCGGGTGCCGGCTGGTTGAGCACATGTTTGTCGGCCGGCGTCCACGTGGTGCTGCTCGGCGCGTTCGACGCCCGGCAGGTCGCCGCACTCGTCGAACGGCACCGGATCACCCACGCCTTCCTGGTTCCGTCGACCATTCAGATGCTCCTCGACGTGCCCGACCTCGACCGCTACGACGTGTCGAGCCTCGAACTGGTGGCCTACGGGTCGGCGCCGATCACCATCACTCTGCTCCGGCGAGCGATCGATCGCCTCGGCTGTGGATTCGTGCAGCGCTACGGAATGACGGAGACGACGGGCTCGGTCACCGCCCTCGCCGTCGAGGACCACGACCCGTCCGGGCAACGCGCGCACCTGCTGCGCTCCGCCGGCAAACCCATGCCCGGTGTGGAGATCGAGATCCGGGACGTGGTCACCGGCGCCCGGCTCCCGGTGGGCGAATCCGGGGAGATCGTGTGCCGCTCACGCAACAACGTCGCGGGCTACTGGCGGCGGCCCGACGAGACCGCGCAACTGCTCACCCACGACGGTTTCCTGCGCACCGGCGACGCCGGGCACATCGACGAGGAGGGCTACCTGTTCGTCACCGACCGGGTGAAGGACATGATCATCACGGGAGGCGAGAACGTGTACCCCATCGAAGTCGAATCGGTGCTCGCCGAGCATCCGGCGGTCGCCGAGGTGGCAGTGGTCGGCGTGCCGCACCGGACGTGGGGTGAGTCCGTGACGGCGGTCGTCCGGCCCGTCGATCCGGCGGATCCACCGGACGAGCGGGACCTGATCGCGTTCACCGCCGCCCGGCTCGCGTCGTACAAGAAGCCGCGGGAGATCGTCTACGTCGCCGAACTTCCGCGCGGAGCGAGCGGCAAGATCCTCAAACGCACCCTGCGCGAAGGACTCCGCGCCACGGAGCTGCCGTCGTGATCGTCACCGAAGACGTCGGTACCGTCCAGCGCGAGGCCTGGGCCCGCGGCGTCCTGCCACCGGTCGAACAGGTACGACCGGGATTGTGGTCGATCCCGGTTCCGATGCCGCGAAACCCGTTGCGCTACGTCCTGATCTACGCGCTCGCGCTGCCCGACGGTCTCGCCCTGATCGACGTCGGCTGGGATTCCGAGGAATCCTGGCGGGCCCTCGTCGACGGTATCGCCGAGACCGGGCACCACGTGACCGACGTCCGGTACGCCGCCGTCACCCATCTCCATCCCGACCACTTCGGTCTCGCGCCGCGGCTGCGGGAGGTCAGCGGGGCCGCGCTCGCGATGCACGGCGCGGATGCCGCACTGCTCGGCCACCATTCGCCGGAGGACGCCGCCGGCGACGAACAACTGTGGAACACCCAGCTCGCCCAACTCGGGGCCCCCACCGACATCCTCGCGGCCGCCCGCGTCGACCTCGTTCGCCTGGGAGCGGGCGAGTCCATGGACGTCGTGCTCGGTGACGGCACTCCGCTCGACCTGCCGGGCTGGGATCTGCGGGCGGTCTGGACCCCGGGGCACACTCCCGGTCATCTGACCTTCGTCGACGACACCCACGGGCTGATGTTCAGCGGCGACCACATGCTGCCCCGCATCAGTCCCAACATCTCCACGGTCCCCGGCGAACTGGAGAACCCGCTGCACCGCTACCTGCTGTCGCTGCACGCCACCACCGCCATGCCCGACGGCGAGGTGCTGCCGGCCCACGAGTACCGCTTCCGGGGCATCGCCGACCGCGCCCGGCAACTGATGGGTCATCACGAGGAACGCTTCGCCGAAATCGTCGACGCCCTGGGCGTGCACCCCGAATCGACGGCGTGGGAGATCTCGCAACACATCTCGTGGTCGCGGCCGTTCGAATCCATGTCCGACCGCCTGCTCCGCCTCGCGGTCCGCGAAACCCATGCCCACCTGCTCGTTCTGGCCGACCGCGGGAGCATCCGCTCACTCGGCGGGCACCCCGAACGCTGGACCCCGACACCGTAAGGAAGACACCCCATGAGCGTGGTTCTCACCGAGTTCTCCGACGGCGTCGCCGTCATCACCCTGAACCGGCCGGAGGCGAAGAACGCCGTCGACCTCGAGGTCGCCAAGGCACTCGCCGCCGCGATCGACGAGTTCGAGGCGCGGCCCGACCTGACGATCGCGATCCTCACCGGCGCCGGGGGAACGTTCTGTGCGGGGATGGATCTGAAGGCGTTCACCCGCGGGGAGCGGCCGTCGCTGCCCGGCCGCGGCTTCGGCGGGATCACGGAGGCCCCGCCGACGAAGCCGCTGATCGCCGCGGTCGAGGGCTGGGCCCTGGCCGGCGGCTGCGAATTGGCGCTGTCGGCCGATCTGATCGTCGCCGCCCGCGACGCCAAGTTCGGCATCCCCGAGGTCAAGCGGGGGCTCGCCGCCGCCGCAGGTGGCCTGCTGCGACTGCCGAAGGTGCTGCCGTACCCGATCGCGATGGAGATGGCGATCACCGGCGACCCCCTCACCGCCGAGGTGGCGCACGCGCACGGACTCGTCAACCGGCTCACCGAACCCGGGCAGGCCCTCGACACCGCCCGTGAACTGGCGGCACGGGTCGCCGCCAACGGTCCCCTCGCGGTGCGCGCCACCAAGCAGGTCGTCGCGATGTCCGCCAACTACACCGACCCCGACGCGTTCACCGGGCAACGCCGCTTCCTCGATCCGGTGTTCGCTTCGGAGGACGCCCAGGAGGGTGCGCGCGCCTTCGCGGAGAAGCGCCCGCCGGTATGGCGTGGCCGCTAGTCGCATGATCGGCACAGCCCGCATCACGGCTTCCGTACGATGACCGCGTGGACCTGCATCTCGTCACCTACTTCGTCGCGGTAGTCGATCACGGCGGGATCACCAGGGCCGCGCAGTCCCTCTACATCTCGCAACCGTCGCTTTCGCAGGCGATCCGCACACTCGAACGCCGCCTCGGTGTCACCCTGTTCGACCGCACCGGGCGGCGTCTCGAGCTGACCGAGGACGGCCGCACCCTCGACGTCGCCGCCCGCCGAATCCTCGCCGACGTCGAGCGGGCCAAGGCCAAGGTCGCCGCCGTGCGCGAACTCGTGTCCGGCCGTGTCGACGTCGTCACGTACGCGGCGTTCTCGATCGATCCGATCGTCGACCTGGTGCGCCGGTTCCGGGAGCAGTACCCCCGCGTGACGGTCCGCATCATCGACGCCGACGGCCCCACCGGCGTCCTCGGCGCCCTGCGCCGCGGCGAGGCCGAACTCGGGGTGATCGACCTGTCCGTCGACCACAGCGCGCTGCGCTCGGTCCCCATCGGCGACCAGGAGCTGGTACTCGCCCTGCCCGATGCACTCGCCGAGACCCTCCCCGATCCGGTGCCCCGCTCGGCCGTCCGCGACATTCCGCTCGTTCAGGATCTCGGGGACAAGAGCGACGCGGCGCTGATCACCGACCTCGTCGGCGAGCCCGCGAACGTCGTCATCGACTGCACGCACCCGGGCGCCACGTGGGAGCTGGTGATGCGCGGCGCGGGGGCCACCGTCCTCCCCCGCCTCGTCGCCGAGGAACAGTTGCGCGGGGTCTCGATCCGGTCGATGACGCCGAAGCTGACCCGCCCCGTCGGTCTCGTCCAGCGGTCCGGGCCGGGATCACCGGCGGCCTCGGCGTTCGTCGCGATCGCACAGGCCACCCGAACACCGGCACCCGAGTGAGGAACTGAGCACATGGAGTTGCGTCAGGTCGAGTACTTTCTCGCCGTCGTGGAACACGAAGGCATCAACGGGGCCGCCGCGTCGCTCGGCGTCGCACAGCCCACCATCTCGCAGGCATTGCGCGGGCTCGAGCGGGAACTGGGTGTGCAGCTGTTCCACCGCATCGGCCGGGGCATGGTGCTCAGCGCCGCAGGGCGCAGCATGGTCGGGCCGAGCAGGCAGATCCTGCGCGACGTCACCGCCGTCGAGGACCTCCTCGCGACCTCCGACGGGGCACTCGCCGGCCGACTGGACATCATGGCGTTTCCGGCGTTGGCGATCGGGCCCCTCGTCGGCCTGGTCACCGAATTCCGGCGGACCCACCCGAATGTGATGGTCCGGTTGGGTGAATTGAAAGACGAGGCGCAGGCCGGATCGCTGATAGAGGACGGCCACTGCGAATTCGTGGTGGCGCACCTGCCGCTCGACGACGCCCGCCTGGACGTCGTCGAACTCGGCGAACAGGAGTACTGGCTCGTGTACCCCCCGGGCACCGACCTGCCGGAAGGTCCCGTTCCGCTCGCCGCGCTCCCCGACATCCCGATGGTCTTCGTCCCCCGCGGCCACTCCGTCGCCAACGAGATCGAGGAATCGATCCGTCACGCCGGGGCAAGCCCCACTCTCGCGGCGCTGTCCGATCACCGCGAGGCGCGACTTCCCCTGGTACTCGCGGGAATAGGCGGAACCCTGCTGGAACGGTCGATCGCGGAGGCGGCCCAGGACCGTGCGGTGGTCCGCCGCGCGGAGCCGACGATTGCCCGCACCTTCGGGATCGCATTCGATCCGGACATGCTCTCCCCCGTCGGGCACGCGTTCGTCGAACTCGTGCAGGCGCACACCTCGCAGACCTGAACACAGCTCATAGGTTTCGCCTCATCCTGCGTGTCCCAGAACGACTTTGTGGCGGGACGTCTCCGGTGATCGACTGGCGGAGCGGCACGGCGCCGGCCACCCGGGCGCCGCCGAGAGCCGCGCCGACATCGGGAGCCGCGTATGAGCATCGAGACCGTCAACTCGACCACAGACACCGAATCCGCTGAACACGACGTTCGGATCAGCCGGGACGGCGCGGTCGCGACGATCACCCTGAACCGGCCCACGCGACGCAATGCCATGACCGTCGACTCGTGGATCGCCTTGCGCGAGGCGCTCGGCGAACTCGCCCTCGACGACGCCACCCGGGTCGTGGTTCTCACCGGAGCGGGCGACGACTTCTGTACCGGCGCTGATCTCGACAAGCGCACACCCATGCACCCGCTGAACCGCATGCGCCAGATCAACGCGACGGCGCTGGCAGTCGACGAGTTCCCCAAGCCGCTGATCGCGAAGGTTCGCGGCTACGCCGTGGGAGCCGGCTGGAACCTGGCGTTGCTGTGCGACCTGCTCATCGCCTCGCGCGACGCGCAGTTCAGTCAGATCTTCGCCAAGCGTGGCCTGTCGGTGGATTTCGGCGGCTCGTGGCTCCTGCCGCGCATGGTGGGACTGCACCGCGCGAAACGTCTGGTCATGCTCGCCGAGATGATCGACGCCGAGCAGGCGGATGCGCTGGGACTGGTCAGCGAGCTCGTCGAGCCGGACGAATTGGACGCCACGGTCGCCCGGTTCGCCACCCGTCTCGCGGCCGCGCCGACGGTGGCCGTCATGCAGTCGACGCGACTGATCGAGGACAGCACGACGTCGTCGTTGCGGGAGGCACTCGAGAACGAGGCGCGTTCGCAAGCGGTCAACTTTGCCACCGACGCTCCGGCCGCGCTCCGCGCATTCATCGAGAAGCGTCCCCCTGCGTTCAGCGGGGAGTGGCAGGTGCCGCAACCGCGATAATCGCGCCGTCGATCGCACAGAAGCTGTGGCACAGCCGAGTGACGATCCGCGGCCCGCGTTCGGGATCGAACCACCGATCTATGTGCGCCCAGTGATACGGGTGTGTCATATACGGCCCGAGCAGCCCGTCCAGGTTCGCGTACTCCTGCTCCCACACGTGGGTCCACCGCGCGGAACCGGACGATTCGCGCACCCGGCTCAGCTGTGAGGTCCCGATCGTGCGGATATGGTTCGGCATCGCCCGCGTCTCGGATTCGAAGCGCTCCACCACCGCCGGGTCGACCGAATCGTCCACGGCGACAAACAGCGTCCGGTAGACGGTCGGTTCGAAATGCCTTGGGCCGGGAGTGGGCACGCCCGCGTAGCCGACGCTGTCGATGTGCCTGATCTCGGGGATGCGTAGCTGTGCGGTGATACCTGGTTCGACAGCACGCCAGTGGGATTCGTCGTCGAAGTGAAAATGCGCGATCACGTCGCCCCCGTCGATTCCGCCGGGCAGGGTCGGAGTCACGAGAACGCGCCGGGCCGTGGGCGCAGCGACCTCGCGCAGCCTGCCGGCCAACGCCGTACCGGTGGAGGCATCCGCGTCGGGGACGAGGTGAACGAGTGCGGTCACCTTAAACATCGGTCATCGCCTCCACGTCCGCGGGCGAGCAGGAGACGGTGCGTCGCCGGGTGGTGAGAAACTCGTCGGCGTCGGCCCACCAGCGAAGCACCTCCGCATCGTGGCGTGCGAGGAGGCTTTGCTGCCACCATGCGCGAACGCCCCGCAGAGTCCAGCTGACGGTCAGGGTGTTCGACTGGTCCTCCAGCCACACCGGCGGCGAGACGAGCACGCGATCGAGCGTCAAGCCACGCGCAATCGCGCCGGGCACATAGCGCTCCAGGTAGTCGGCGAGAAACGCGCGAGCCCGCCCGGGCTCGACCACCATCTCGTCGACGATGTACACGATCGACTCGGCCGATACCATCTGCGCTCCCTTCTTCCCCCCACCAGGACGGTAGGGGGAAGAAGGGAGCGCCTCACAGAGTTGCTTCCACCCAGCGGGAGGACGATGTCAGGTCGTCGCGGCGGCGAGTTGCTCGCGCAGCTTCGTCTTGAGGATCTTCCCGGCCGCCGACGTCGGCAGCTGCTCGACCACCACGACGTCGCGTACCTTCTTGTACGGCAGCACCCGCTCGGCGACGAACGCGGACACCGCATCGGGATCGATCGTCACGTCCGGCATCGGCACCACGAACGCCACCGGTTCCTGACCGACGCTGCCGGCCTCCCTGCCGACGACGGCAGCCGAGGACACGTCCGGATGCGAGACCAGAATCTCCTCGAGCTCACGCGGATACACGTTGTAGCCCTTGTAGATCAGCATGTCCTTGGTGCGGTCGCAGATGAACAGGTACCCGTCCTCGTCCAGGTAGGCGATGTCGCCGGTGTCGAGCCAGCCGTCGACGTACTGCTGCGCCGTGATTTCCGGATGGTTCAGGTAGCCGTCCGTGACCTGCGGGCCGCGGACCCACAACTTGCCGCGGGTGCCGGCTTCCAGCACGGCGCCGGAGTCGTCCTGGGCACGGATCTGCACCTCGGTGTCGAACACCGGCAACCCCACGCTGCCGAGCTTGTACGCGACGGAGCCGGTCAACGGCGCGGAGGCGACGAGGCAGGTGCCCTCGGTCAGCCCGTACCCCTCGACCACGCTCGCCGACGGGAACGCCCGGCCCAGCGCCTCGAGCGTCACGTGATCGATCGGCGCCGCACCCGACGACACGACCCGCACCGAGTCGGTGTCTCGAACGACGGCGTCGGGGTGGGTGGCGACCGCATGCCACATCGCCGGACTGCCGGTGATGTACGTGGCGCGGTGCGTCTCGATCAACTCCAGCATGCGGCCCGGCTCGAATCGTCCGGCGAACACCTGCGTCGCCCCGGACAGAAGGAGGAACGACATGTTGATCAGCGCGTGGGCGTGGAACAGCGGCGACACGACGACGGTCGCGCCTGCGCCGGGCACCACACCGCGGTCCCCGAGACTTTCGACGGGTCGCAGTTCGATTCCGCCGTCGGCGGTGGCGCGCACCTCGTGACCCGCACGCCAGGCGATCATCTGGGTCACGTTGGCGAGGACGTTGCGGTGCAGCACCCGCACACCTTTGGACAATCCGGTGGTGCCGCCCGTGTAGGCGAGGTGGGCGACGTCGTCCCCGGACACCTTCGGGGTGAACGGTGCGGTGGCGTACCCGCGGACGAACTCCTCGAACCCGAATTGACCGCGACCTACGCCCGCGGGGAGGCCTGCCACCACGATGGTGCGGACGGTGGTGCCGCTCGCCGCCTCGGTGAGGGTGTCCAGTTGTGCGGGCTGGGTGACGGCGGCGACCGCCGCCGTGTCGACGATCTGCGAGCGCAGGCCGGGGCCGGGTTGCAGCGGGTTGACCAGGGTGACGGTCGCGCCGGCCCGCAGTGCGCCGTAGTAGGCCACGACGAATTCGATGCAGTTGCCGAGGTGCAGGAGCACCACGTCGCGTTCGGCCACCCCCGAGTCCCGCAGGGCGGCGGCGAACGCGCCCGACCGCTGGTCGAGCTCGCGGTAGGTGCACACCGTGTCGCCGTCGACCACTGCGGCCTTGTCTCCGTACAGGTCCGCCATGGCGGACGGAAACGCCGCCAACGTCAGGTCGGGGTAATGCAGTACCGGTGCAGCAGAATTCACGTTCGGTCCCTTACTCGTCAGCGAGGTGCCATGCGGATGGCACCGTCCAGGCGGATGGTCTCACCGTTGAGGTAGCCGTTCTCGAGGATCTGGCAGGCGAGCTGCCCGAACTCGCTGGGCTTGCCCAGACGCGACGGGCCCGGCACGGACTTCTCCAGCGACGCACGCACGTCGTCGCGCAGCCGGGCGAGGAGCGGGGTGTCCATGATTCCCGGGGCGATGGTGCACACCCGGATGTTGCGGCTGGCGAGGTCACGGGCCGCGGTGACCGTCATGCCCACGATGCCGGCCTTCGATGCGGTGTAGTTGATCTGCCCGATCTGACCTTCGAAGGCGGCGACGGACGCCGTCAGCACGACCGCGCCGCGCTCGCCGTCGATCTCCTCCTGCCGCGCGATCCGTTCCGCCCCGAGGCGCAGGGCGTTGAACGAGCCGACGAGGTTGAGCCGGATCACGAACTCGAAGTCCTCGACGGAGCCTGCCTTGCCGTCGGAGTCGAGGATGCGCATCCGCCGGCCGGCCCCGGCGCAGTGCACGATGCCGCGCAGGCCACCGCGGTCGTCGGCGACGTCGAGTGCGGCCGCGAACTGCTCGGAATCGGTGACGTCGGCGGGGGCGAACTGCGCTGCGCTGCCCAATTCCTTCGCTGCCGCCTCACCGTTGGAGTTCGGGAGGTCGATGAGCGTGACCTGAGCGCCTGCGTCGACGAGGCGGCGTGCCGTCGCGAGTCCGAGACCGGACGCACCGCCGGTGACCGCGGTCGAGATTCCCTCGAGTTCCATCGTGCGGGTGTTCCCTTCGAAAAGTGTTGTCGGATCAGAGAAGTTCGAGAATGGTGGCGTTGGCGAGGCCGCCCGCCTCACACATGGTCTGCAGTCCGTACCGGATGCCGTTGTCCCGCATGTGGTGGACGAGTCGGGTCATGAGGATCGCGCCGGAACCGCCGAGCGGGTGACCGACGGCGATGGCGCCGCCGAGCGGGTTCAGCCGGTCCGTTGCGGCGCCGGTCTCCGCCTGCCACGCCAGCGGGACGGGGGCGAAGGCCTCGTTCACCTCGAACGCGCCGATGTCGTCGATCTTCAGTCCGGACCGGGTCAGTGCCTTCTCCGTCGCGGCGATGGGTCCGGTCAGCATGATCACCGGGTCGTCGCCGGCGACGGCGCAGGTGTGGATGCGGGCCATCGGGGTCAGACCGAGTTGCGCGGCCTTCTCGCTCGTCGTGACGAGCAGTGCGCCGGCGCCGTCGGAGATCTGCGAGGAGTTGCCCGCGTGGATCACGCCGTCCTCCTTGAACACGGTCTTCAGCCTGCCGAGAGAGTCGAGTGTGCCGCCGCGGCGGATCCCCTCGTCCCCGGCGAGGACGTCGGAGAGCGGTGCGAGTTGCCCATCGAATGCTCCCCGGTCCGCGGCGTGCGCCGCGAGTTCGTGGGATCGCAGCGCGTACTCGTCGAGCACCTGACGGGAGAGCCCCCACTTCGCGGCCATCATCTCGGCGCCGGTGCCCTGGCTGAACCCGTCGACGCCGTACCGGTCGAGGACGGCCGCCGGGAAGTGCTCGCCATTCTTGCTGGCGCTGCCCATGGGAACCCGGCTCATGGACTCCACACCACCGGCGACGACGACGTCCTCGTGGCCGGCGATCACGGCGGCGGCGGCGAAGCTCACGGCCTGCTGGCTCGATCCGCACGCCCGGGTGAGTGTGGTGCCAGGAACCGTCTCCGGCCAGCCGGCGGCGAGGACGGCGGTGCGGGCGACGTTGCCTGCCTGCTCCCCCACCTGGCTGACGCAGCCCCACACGACGTCGCCGATCTCCTCCGGGGAGAGACTGGTACGCGCCGCGAGGGCCTCGAGGACGTGCGCCGACAGATTGGCGGGGTGGATTCCGGACAGGGAACCGCCACGCCGCCCGATGGGCGTGCGGACGGCGTCGACGATCACTGCATCGCGCATGGTGTGTTCCTTCGATCTGAGGGGGTCACTCGAATCAATCACGGGCGATGTCGTCGGCACAACGACTTTTCGGCCGAACGCAGGGTTAGTTCGTGCCTATGTCCGCAGCGTCGCCCCGGACCAGCTTCTTGTCGCGCTCGGGGTTCGCGAAGACCAGCGCGCCGACGGCGCACACGGCGGCGACGAGTCCGAGCGCCTGGAACGCGGTGGCATAGCCCGCGGCGGGCGAGGCCGCCGCGTCGACGATCAGACCTGTCGCGTAGGGGGCGACGAGGCCACCGATCGCCATGACGGCGAGAAAGACGCCCAGGGTGCCCGCGGTCTGACGGGGCGGGCAGATCTCCGAGATCGCCGCGTTGAGCAGCGGGAACACCGATGCGGCGAAGCCGTAGCCGACGGAGACGACGAGGACGGCGACGGCGGGTGCGGTGATGGACGGCAGCGCCAGCAGAATCGCGCCGCAGATCAGCACCCCGACGGCGGGGACGATGACGCGGACGACGCGGGACGTCGAGCCGCGTGCGAGCAGACGGTCGCCGATCACGGACGAGAGCAGCATCAGGATCAGCCCGGCGATGCTCGGGAACGCGAACATGGAGCCGGCCTGGAGGCGGCTGTATCCGAGGCCCACCTCGAAGTACGAGGGCAGCCACGTCAGAACCACGGCAACCAGTGCATACACGCTCATGACGAGAAACGCGCCGCTGATGAACGTCCGGGTCCGGAAGATGCGACCCCACGGCACCGCCGGTTCGCCCGCGTCACCGGGGGCCGCGGAATCGGCGCCCTTGCCGCTGCGAATGTACGGGCCCTCGCTCCAGACGGTCAGCCACACGACGCACCACAGGACGCCGATGACCGCCAGCGCGACCAGCGCGTAGCGCCATCCGAACGTGACGGTCACGAATGCGAGAGCAGGCGCGACGGCGATCTTGGCGATGGACGCGGCACCGGCGAGCAGAGCGCTCGGCAGTCCGCGCTTGGCGGGTGCGTGCCACGAGTACGCCGCCGTGTGGAGCAGCGCGGAACTCGGCCCCTCGGCGAGCCCGAGCAGCAGGCGGCTGACCAGCAACACCGCGAAAGACGCGACGACCACGAGCGGGAGTATCGCGACGGACCAGGCGATCGCGAGCAGCAGCAGCGCCCACCGCAGCGACATCCAGCGGTTCAGCGCGCCGGCGAAGAACCCGCCGACGGTGAAGGTCAGGAAGAAGAGGCTGCCCACCAGCCCGATCTGCGAGGCGCTCAGTCCCAGCTCGTGGGCGAGGGGTTGGGCGATGATGCCGAGGACGGCCTTGTCCGCGTAGTTGACGACGTAGAGCAGCACGAGGAGCCCGGTCAGGCCCCAAGCGCGGCTGCGGGACTCGGAACCGATGGCGACGGTCCGGTCGAGGATGGCAGTGGAGCGGGTCACGTGGTGATCCCTTCGGAAGCGTGGTGGCGTGGGTCACAGTGTCACGGTTCATTCAACGTACCGGGGTGCCCGCGATCAATACGCACTCGGCGAAGGCACCGGCTACGTCTGCCTATGTGTCGGCAGATTCGAGGTGTCTCGCGTGCATTGGACTGCGCTATCCGACCGATAGCCGAACGGCCCTAGCCGGGCCCCCGCGGATCGGGCATTCTCATCACATGAGCCGCCCCCGCCCGGACTCTCGATCCGACGAACACTCCGAGGTTCGGAAGATAATGATCGGCAAGGTCGTACTACGCAGTTACGCACTGTAATTCGAAGGAGAAAGCCCGTGCAGCGTACGGTGTTCAACGAAGATCACGACGCGTTCCGGAAGACGATCCGCGACTTCATCGCCAAGGAAGTCGCCCCCGTCCACCACGAGTGGGAGGGCGAAGGGCATCCCCCGCGCGACTTCTACCGTCGTCTCGGGGAGCTCGGCGTACTCGGCATCCAGGTGCCAGAGGAGTTCGGCGGCGGCGGTGAGAAGAGTTTCAAGTTCGCGGCGGTGGTCGGCGAGGAGACGGCGGCCGCCGGAGTCACGTTCGGCAGCTACTCCGTGCACACCAACCTGATCCTGCCGTACCTGCTCGAATACGCGAACGACGAGCAGAAGCAGCGGTGGCTCCCCGGATTCGCGTCGGGTGACATCATGTTCGCCATCGCGATGACCGAGCCGGGCACCGGTTCGGACCTCGCCAACATCGCGACGTCGGCCAAGCTGTCCGACGACGGGTCGCACTACGTCCTGAACGGCGCGAAGACGTTCATCACCGGGGGCGCGCTCGCCGACCGGATCCTCGTGGTGTGCCGCACCGCGCCCAGCACCCCCGAGGACCGCCGGGCCGGTCTGACCATCCTCGTCGTCGACACCACCTCCGAGGGTTTCGCGGTGGGTCGCAAGATCGAGAAGATCGGCCTGAAGGCCTCGGACACCGCCGAACTGTCCTTCACCGACGTCACGGTGCCCGTGGCGGACCGCCTCGGCGACGAAGGTGCCGGTTTCAGCTACCTCACCCACAACCTCGCCCAGGAACGCCTCTCCATCGCGCTCGGCGGGTCGGCGACCGCGGCCGCGGCGCTGCAGCACGCGATCGCATACGTCAAGGAGCGCAAGGTGTTCGGCAAACCCGTCGCGGCATTCCAGAACACCAAGTTCGTGCTCGCCGAGTGCGCCACCGAGGTCGAGGCGATCCAGCTGATGGCCGACCGCGCGCTCGAACTGCACGACGCCGGCGAACTCACGGTCCCGGATGCCGCGAAGGCGAAGTTGTTCTGCACCGAGGCCGCGGGCCGGGTCATCGACAAGTGCCTGCAATTGCACGGCGGATACGGCTACATCCTCGAGTACCCCATCGCGCGGTTGTACGCGGACACCCGTGTCTCCCGCATCTACGGCGGCACGAGCGAGGTCATGAAGACGATCATCGCGAAGGATCTCGGCCTCTGACCCCACACGCCAACAGTATGGGCGTACTGTTTCAGGCGAGGAGGACTACATGTGGGATCCGAACAAGTACCTCGCCTTCGCGGACCATCGCGGGCGCCCGTTCTACGAGTTGCTGTCGCGAGTCGACGCGCGGTCACCGCGCCGCGTCGTCGACCTCGGTTGCGGCCCGGGAAACCTGACCGTCAGCCTGGCCGAACGATGGCCGGACGCCGTCCTCGAGGCCTCCGACAGCTCACCCGAGATGGTCGAGGCCGCGCGTGAACGCGGCCTCGACGCCGGCAGGCAGGACGTGCGCGACTGGACGCCGAAGCCCGACACGGACGTCGTCGTCTCCAACGCCGCTCTGCAGTGGGTGCCCGAGCACCGGGAGTTGTTGCGTCGCTGGCCGACCCAACTGCCGTCGGGGGCGTGGATCGCGGTGCAGGTTCCCGGCAACTTCGACGCGCCGTCGCACACGATCGTCCGTGACCTCGCCTCGCGCGAACGGTGGTCGCGGTCGCTGCCGGACGTGCCGTTCCGCGCGAGCACGGTCGTCGACGATCCCGCCGACTACGCCGGGCTCCTCGCCGACGCCGGATGCGCCGTCGATGCCTGGGAGACC
The DNA here is from genome assembly GCF_000014565.1 of Rhodococcus jostii RHA1. NCBI lineage: Bacteria > Bacillati > Actinomycetota > Actinomycetes > Mycobacteriales > Nocardiaceae > Rhodococcus > Rhodococcus jostii. The sequence continues at coordinate 2,424,241 of NC_008268.1, forward strand.
ACGTACGTGCAGCGGCTGACCGGGGAGAACCCGGTTCTGGAGTGGATCACCGGCACCGCGCTCCGCCCGGTCAAGGACGCCCTCTCGGCGCCGGAGTGGGACCTGTTCCGCGAAGAACTCGCCCCGCTCCTCGACGAGGCGTACCCCCGGCGACCGGACGGCAGCACGTTCTTCCCGTTCCGGCGCATCTTCGTGGTCGCCCAGGTGCAGTGATCGACCGGCTGGAGTGATCGACCGGCTCAGCCGTGGTGTCTCCGGTACGCCGCGGCAGCGCCGGGATGCAGCGGCACCCCCGCGGTGACGATCAGCGACTGCCGGTCCAGGAACTGGCTGCCGGTCGCCTGATCCGGCACCAGTTCCGCCGCGTGGTCGATGAGCACCTCGACGAGGGCGCCGGCGGCGCTGTCCGAGACGGCGGGGTCGGCGAGCAGCAGGTTCGCGAGACCGATCGTCGCGACCGACGTCTGCTGTCCGTACGTGCCGGGCGGAATCAGCACCGGCTCGTAGCGGGGGCCGAACCGCTCCCGCAGCAATTCCAGTTCGGCGGACAGGTCGAGTAGACGCAGCGGGATCCCGAGATCCGCGAACGACGGGGTGGGCACTCCGCCTGCCCACAGAACCGCGTCGACGGTGCCGTCACGCAGCGCCTGCCCCGCATCGGTCATCGACAGGTGCAGACGCGTCACGGCTCCCGGACCCGCCAGACCGAGCACCTCGAGGATCCGTTCGCCCGTCAGTTCCGCACCGGAGCCTGTGGCACCCAAGCTGATTCGGGTGCCTCTCAGTTGCGAGGTGTCCGCGATCCCGGAATCGGCGCGCACCGCGAGTTGCATGTAGTTCTCGTACACCTTGCCGATGGCGGTGAACCCGGCGCCGGCCCCCAGAGCCGATACGGCGGCGTCGGCGAGACTCAGTGCCAGTTCCGCGTCTCCGGACGCCAGCGCCGCCAGATTGTCCACCGACCCCGCGGTGCGGACCGGGACGATGCTCACCGGCAGTGCGGCACGCTCCGCCGCCTGGGCCGTCAATTGGGCGAACTCCCAGAAGAATCCGCCCTCCTCACCGGCCGCGAGCCGCAGCGGATCGCGGCCGCTGTCCGAGCACGCGGCGAGCACCGAACCCGTGGCCGCGGTCGCCCCGGCGGCGACGACGCCGCGCAGAAGTGCACGTCGGGTGATCACGGCGCCACCGTCGGAAGTGTCAGCGTCACCCGCAGCCCGTGTGGCTGCTCCGCAGCGATCGTCAGCGCCCCACCGCCGCCCTCGACGAGCGCGGTCGCGATGGACAACCCGAGCCCGGTGCCCTGCTGCGCCGCCCCGGACCCGCGGAAGAAACGCGACGACAGTTTGCCGATCTCGTCCTCACCCACCCCGGCCCCGTCGTCGCTCACCCGGATCTCGATTCCCGCGGCCGACCGTCCCGAGTCGATCCGGACCGTCGAACCTCGACCGGCGTACGCGTGCGCGTTGCTGAGCAGGACGTCCAGGACCTGCGCCAGGTGACTGGACCGGAAGTCGGCGACCAGCGGTTCGGCCGGTTCCCGGAGCACGAGGTCCATCCCCGATTCCGCGAGAGCCTCCGTCCAGGCGTCGGCACGGTCCGCGAGTACGGCACCGACGTCACATCCGCCGTGCGCGGTCTCGTCGTCGGCGGAGTCCGCGGGCGATTCGGCGACGGCCAGCGCCAGCAGTCCGTCGAGGATCCCGCCGAGCCGATCGACCTCCATCCCCGTGCGGCGGTAGGTTTCGGCCCCGGTTTCGGAGACGTGTGGGCCGAGGGAGTCCAACCGGATGTGCAGGGCCGCGAGAGGGTTTCGGAGCTGATGGGCAGTGTCGGCGATCAGCTGCCGCTGCGCCTGACCGGACGCCTGGACTGCGCCCGACATGGTGTCGAACGCCTTCGCGAGTTCCTGGACCTCCGGTGGCCCGCTGTAGCTGTCGGACGGCCGCCCGGTGCTGCGACGCACCCGCGGACGCGGCGACGGGACGGCGTCGGTGAGGGCGCCGACCCTGGCGGTGAGCGCCCCGAGCGGACGAACGGTCCACCGGGACAGCGCGATCGCGACCGCGGTGACCGCCGCCAGCGCGACGAGCGCCCCCGCGACGATCACCAGCCACGACGTCCGGATGGATTCCCGTGCGGCGCGGGTGGACACGTCCAGGACCACGGCACCGTCCACCTGCGCTCCGGTGCCGACGGGTACGGCCGACAGGACACGGTCCGCCGACCACGGTGTGAGCGAACCGCTGATCCCCTGCTTCTGGTTGCGCAGTCCCGCCGTGATCGCCGCGGCCACGTCGGCGTCGTCCGGCGACAGTCCGGCGCCCGCGCGGAGGTTGCCTCGTGCGTCGACGATGAGGACGCCCTCGCCGTACAACTCGTGGTAGCGGGCCACCTCCTCCCGCAGCAGCGTGGTACTTCCCGGGGCCTGGGTCTGTCCGGCGAGGCTGGCGAAATGCGTCGCATCCGCCTCCCGGCTCAGCCGCAGAGCCTGGGTTCTCCCGGCGCTGGTGGCCAGCGCCAGCGGGACGGCGAAGGCCACCACCGCGACGGCCGCGAACACCAGCAGAACGGCGAGCACACGGCGGCGCACGTCAAGTGCCCCAGCGGTAGCCGTACCCGCGGATGGTCGAGATGAGCCCCGGCCGGCCCAGTTTCGCGCGCAACCCGGTCATGTGCACGTCGAGGGTGCGTGAGATCGCCACGTACGCGTCGCCCCACACCGCATCCATCAGTTGCTGGCGACTCACGGCGGCGCCGGGACGGGTGACGAGCACCTCGAGAAGCTCGAACTCCTTGGCTGTCAACGCCACCGGAGCTCCGCCGACCTCCACTTCGCGTGCCGCCAGATCGACCACCACATCACCTTCGGTGACCGTCTGCGCGGCCGAGGCCGCGGTCGCGCGGCGACGCTGGGTCACGACGTCGAGCCGCGCCAGCAATTCCGCGAGCCGCGCCGGCTTGACGAGGTAGTCGTCCGCCCCGCCCCGCAGTCCCCGCACCACCGACCGTTCGTCGTCGCGGGCGGTGAGGATCACCACCGGAACGTCGCTGACGGCCCGCAGCTGCCGGAGCACCTGCAGGCCGTCCGCGTCGGGGAGACCGAGGTCGAGGATCACCGCGTCCATACCGCGATGGCCGAGAAGGAGATCGGAACCGCGCCGCATGCGCACCGCCTCGTGGCCGTGGGTGGCCAGTGCTTCCACGAGTGCGTCGCCGACTCCGTCGTCGTCCTCGACCACCGCGATCTGCACTTCTCTTCCCTTCGATCAGCTCCGTGAGTCGACCAGTTCGACGTCGTCGTCCGGGGTGTCCTCCCGGCTGGTCGTCCGGTCGAGCGGCGAACCGTCCGACGTCTCACGCATGAAGAAGTAGACGACGAGCGAGATGGCGATACACCCGGTCACGTAGTAGAAGAATAGCGATTCGTGGCCGGCCCGCTTCAGGGCGAGGGCGACGGTCTCGACCGTTCCGCCGAAGATCGCCAGCGTGAGGGCGTACGGCAGCCCGACGCCGAGTGCGCGAACCTTCGTCGGGAACAGCTCGGTCTTCACGATCGCGTTCACCGACGTGTACCCGGTGACGACGATCAGTCCCAGCATCATCAGCGCGAAGGCCACCAGGGGGTTCGTCGTGGTCCCGAGCACCGTCATCAGGGGCACGGTGAGGACGGTTCCGCCGATCCCGAAGAAGATGAGCAGCTTCCGGCGACCGATGCGGTCGGACAGTGCGCCGCCGATCGGCTGCAACACGATGAACACCAGCAGGGCCGCGAAGTTGATCCACGCCACCGTGTCCTTGGAGATGCCGGACGTATTGATCATGTACTTCTGCATGTACGTGGTGTACGTGTAGAACGCCACGCAACCACCGAGCGTCAGGGCGCACACCAGCAGGCACTCGCGGGGGTACTGCAGCAGCATCCGGAGCGAACCTTCCTTCGGCCCACCGTCCGAAGTGTCTGCGTCACGCTTCGCCTCCACCTCGTCGGTGAACGCCTCCGACTCGTCCATCGTGCGACGGAGCCACATCACCGCGACGGCACCGGCCGCGCCGATCAGGAACGGAATCCGCCAGCCCCACGCCTGCATGGCCTCCGCAGGCAGCGTCAGCTGCAGGATGATCTGCACACCCAGTGCAATCAGCTGTCCGGCGACGAGCGTGACGTACTGGAAGCTCGAGTAGAACCCGCGCCTGCCCGGCGACGCGACCTCGGCCAGGTACGTGGCGCTGGTGGCGTACTCGCCGCCGACCGACAGTCCCTGCAGCATCCGGGCGATCACCAGCAGGACCGGTGCCACTAGCCCGATGCTCGCGTAGGACGGCGTGACCGCGATGACGAGCGAACCCGCCGCCATCACGGTCACCGACAGGGTGAGCGCCGATCGGCGACCGCGGCGGTCGGCGTACCGTCCCATGATCCAGCCGCCGATCGGCCGCATGAGGAATCCGACCGCGAAAACGGCTGCCGTGGAAAGCAGCTGGGCGGTGGTGTCGCCTTCCGGGAAGAACTCCTTCGCGAAGTACACACTGAACGCCGCGTAGACGTACCAGTCGTACCATTCGATCAGGTTGCCGACCGAACCTTTCAAAACATTGCCGATGACTCGGCGCTCACCCGTCGATGTCGTGCTCACGCGGGACTCCTCTCGATGCCCTGGATCTCTGCGTTCACACCACAGTGGGTCACGTCACATCGATACGGAAGGGCCGCGGAGCCTTCCTAACACTCCCTTAGGGAAGAGCCCCCGTGAGTACTTGTCAACCTCGGGCGGTTAACAAGTACTCACGGCTGGGGTGTCCTCGCCGAGCCGCGGCGGCGCGCTGCGGTAGCTCGCCGGGGTGGCGCTGAGCCGGATCGGATTCGCCACCTGACGCACGGGCCGGTCCCTGCGGGGATCGTCGATCTCGACCACCGGATTCAGCCCGAGGCGCTCGGCGAGCGCCACCGCGTCGGCGATGTCGTTGAGCGGACCGCACGGGACACCCTGTGCGGTCAGCTTCTCGAACCACTCGTCCGCCGAGCCCGCGGACAGCGCCGCGGTGATGTCCCGGACCAGTTGCTCGGGGTGCGCCACCCGTTGCGTGTTGGTCGCGTACCGCTCGTCGTCGGCGAGTTCGGGCACACCGAGAACCTCGACGAGAGAGGCGAACTGACGGTTGTTGCCCACCGCCAGCACCAGCGGCCGGTCGCCGGTCCGGAAGACCTCGTACGGCGCGATGCTGGGGTGCCGGTTGCCCATCGCCTGCGGGACGACACCGGCGCCCACGTACCCCGACGTCTGGTTCGCGAGGGCGGACAGCAGCGACGACAGCAGGTTCACCTCGACCCGCTGCCCCTCCCCGGTGCGATCGCGGTGGCGCAGCGCCGCCAGGATCCCGACCGCGGCGTGCAGTCCGGTGATGATGTCGACGACGGCCACCCCGACCTTCGTCGGAACGCCGGGTTCGGGACCGGTGATGCTCATCAACCCGCCGACGGCCTGGATGAGCAGGTCGTACCCGGGCAGGTTGTTCTCGCCGCCGAACCCGGTCACGGAGCAGTAGACGACGTCGGGATTGATCTCCCGCACGGCGTCGTAGCCGAGCCCGAGCCGGTCCATCGTGCCGGGAAGGAAGTTCTCCACCACCACGTCCGCCCGGGCGGCCAGTTCCCGCGCCTGCTGCAGGTCGGCGGGGTCGCGCAGATCCCAGGCGAAGGACCGCTTGTTGCGGTTGACGGACTGGAAGTAGGTGGATTCGTCGCCCACCCACGGCGGCCCCCACTGCCGGGTGTCGTCGCCGACGCCGGCGCGCTCGATCTTGACGACGTCGGCACCGAGGTCGGCAAGCAGCATCGTGGCGTACGGCCCGGCGAGCACCCGTCCGAAGTCGGCGATCAGCAGGCCGTCCAGGGATGCACTCCCGGCCGACTCGAGTGACCTGCTCACCGGAATGCTGCCTCGCCCGTCAGCGCCTTGCCGATCACGAGCTGGTGGACCTCGGACGTTCCCTCGTAGGTGAGCACGGACTCGAGGTTGTTGGCGTGGCGGATCACGGGGTATTCCAGCGTGATTCCGTTGGCACCGAGGATGGTGCGGCACTCGCGGGCGATGGCGATGGCCTCGCGGACGTTGTTCAGCTTGCCCGTGCTGACCTGCTCGGGACGTGCCACGCCGCGATCCTTGAGACGTCCGAGGTGGTACGCCAGCAGGTGGCCCTTGCCGACCTCGAGGGCCATGTCGGCGATCTTGACCTGCGTGATCTGGTAGGCGGCGAGCGACTTGTCGAAGACCTGACGGTCCTGCGCGTAGGAGATTGCGGATTCCAGGCAGTCGCGGGCGGCGCCCATCGCACCGAAGATGATGCCGAACCGGGCCTCGTTGAGGCAGCCGAGCGGACCGGACAGTCCCTTGGCCTCCGGCAGCATCGCGGATTCGGGCAGCCTCACGTCCTCGAGCACGAGCTCCGAGGTGACGGACGCCCGCAGCGACATCTTGTGCTTGATCTCGGGCGCCGAGAAGCCGGGGGTGTCGGTGGGCACGACGAATCCGCGGATGCCGTCGTCGGTGCGGGCCCACACGACCGCGACGTCGGCGACGGATCCGTTGGTGATCCACATCTTGGTGCCGTTGAGGATCCAGTCGTCACCGTCCCGCTTGGCGCCCGTGCGCATGCCTGCGGGGTTGGAGCCGAAGTCGGGCTCGGTCAGTCCGAAGCAGCCGATCGCCTTGCCGGCGGCCATGCGGGGCAGCCATTCCTGCTTCTGGTCTTCGCTGCCGTAGTGGTGGATCGCGTACATGGCCAGCGAACCCTGGACGGACACGAGGCTGCGGATTCCGGAGTCGACGGCCTCGAGCTCGAGGCAGGCCAGGCCGTAGGCGGTGGCGCTCATGCCGGCGCAGCCGTATCCCTCGAGGTGCATGCCGAGCACGCCGAGTTCGCCCAGTCCTTCCGCCAGCTCACGCACCGGCAGTGCCGCTGCTTCGAACCATTCGCCGATGTGGGGCCGGATCTTCTCGTCCGAGAATCGGCGCACGGTGTCGCGGATCGCGATCTCCTCGGTGTCGAGCAGCGAGTCGAGGGCGAACAGCTGGGTCAGGGACTGCGGGTCGGACATTGTTCCTCCACGAGGCCGGTGGGGCTGGTGTGCAAACGTTCGCGAGAACGATTGCACGAACGATTTCGTCACGTAGACTAAGGCGCATTCCGGCGGCCGTCAACCACGACACCACCGGCCCCCGTCCCCGAGCGCGAGGATTGCCCGTGAACCAGCCGGACCGCCCGACACGCACCTCCGGGCGTCCGCCTACCCTCCGCGAGATCGCCGAACGCGCCGGCGTCCACGTGTCGACGGCATCCCGGGTGCTCCGCCAGCCCGAACCCGCCGACGGCTGGTCCGAGGCCGCGCTGCGGGTGCGCGAGGTGGCGGTGGAACTCGGCTACCAGCCCAACCTGTGGGCCGCGAGCCTGCGGACACGCAAGACCACCACCCTCGGCGTGGTAATGCCGCGACTCACCGACGGCGTGGTCGCGACGATGTTCCAGGGCATCGAGGAGACGGCCACGCAGGCCGGCTACTCGGTGCTGCTGTCGAGCCCACCCGACGACCTCGACGCCCAGCGCCGCGCCATCGAGTTCCTCGTCAGCAGGCAGGTGGACGGCCTGCTGCTCAGCAGCCTGCACAGTCCCGGCCGCGAATTCGTCGACTCACTGTCGGTGGGGGCTTTGCCGATGCTGCAGCTCAACCGGCACGCCGACGTCGGTCTGCCGTTCGTGTCGGGCGACGACCACCGGGGCGGCTACCTCGCCGGACGCCATCTCCTCGACCGCGGGTTCACCGAGCTCGCCGTCATCACAGGGCCCGACCATGCGAGCACCTCCCGCGACCGCCTCGCCGGATTCCGCGCCGCACTGGCCGAGAACGGCATCGAACTCCGCCCGGATCGCGTCGTCCGCTCCGACTTCGACGTGTCCGGCGGTGTCGCCGCGGCAACCGTTCTCCTCGAGTCGGATTCGCCTCCCGAGGCGATCTTCACCGTCAGCGACACCATCGCGATCGGCGTCCTCGGCGTCGCCCGGGACCTCGGACTGCGGATCCCCGACGACCTCGCACTCGTCGGATACAACGACATTCCGGTGGTCGCCCAACTTCCGGTGCCGCTGACGACCGTCCGGTCACCCGCGCGCCTGATCGGCGCGACGGGTGTGCGTCATCTCCTGTCGATCATCGCGGGCAACGACGTGGAATCGGTGAAGCTCCCGGTCGAGCTGATCGAGCGGGCATCGACCGGAAAGTAATCAGAGCGTTGCCCGCAGTTCCCGTTTGAGCAGTTTCCCGCTCTGGTTGCGGGGCAGTTCGTCCACGAACACCACCTGCTTGGGCACCTTGAACGGCGCGATGCGCTCCTTGACGTGGGCGATCAACCCGTCCGGTGTCACGCCGGCCGCGTCCTCCCGCAGCACCACCACGGCGGTGATCGCCTCGATCCACTTGTCGTCCGGCGTCCCGATGACCGCGACCTCGGCCACGTCCGGATGCGTGTAGACCGCGTCCTCGACCTCGCGCGACGCCACCAGGATGCCGCCGGTGTTGATGACGTCCTTGATGCGGTCGACGACGGTGATGTACCCCTCCGGGTCCCGCGTCACCAGATCACCCGAGTGGAACCACCCGTCGCGGAACGCCTCCGCGGTGGCGTCGGGATTGTCCCAGTACCCCAGGCACAGCTGGGGTGAACGGTAGAGCACCTCACCGGGCGTGCCGTCCGGAACGTCGTTGCCGTCCGGGTCCACGACCCGCGTCTCGACGAAGAACACGGCCTTGCCACACGACGACGGCCGGTCCTCGTGTTCCTCGGGCTGCAGCACCGTCGCGAGCGGACCGATCTCGGACTGTCCGAAGCAGTTGTAGAAGCCGAGGTCGGGGTAGCGTTCGCGCAACCTGTTCAGCACCGTCACCGGCATGATCGACGCGCCGTACTGCGCCTTCTTCAGCGACGACAGGTCGCGGGTCTCGAGATCCGGATGTCCGGCGAGCGGCACCCACACCGTCGGCGCCAGGAACAGCGAGCCGATGCGATCCGCCTCGATGCGGCGCAGAATCTCCGGAATGTCCGGGGTCTGCATCAGATTCACCGAGGCGCCCACCGACAGGTACGGCATCATGAAGACGTGCATGCCCGCCGAGTGGTACAGGGGCATGCAGATCAGCGGATTGTCGCCGTCGCTCAGTGCGAGGGCGATCACGGAAGACACGTACTCGTGCACGAGCCCGCCGTGAGTCATCATGGCGCCCTTCGGCTTCGACGTCGTCCCGGACGTGTACAGCAACTGTGCCAGGTCGGTGGCCGCGACCGGCTCCGCGAGCACGGGGACGTCGCCGGAGCCGCTGTGGGCGAGCAGCGAATCCTCGGCGTCGCGAAGGGGAACCACGTGGCGCAGATCGAGGGCGCCGCGGACCGAGTCGAGCGTGCCCGTCAGCGCCGGATCGACCAGCACGGCGGCGCTCCCGGACTGCGACACCAGATAGGTCAGCTCGTCGCCCTCGAGCGCATAGTTGACGGGCACGTGCACGAGACCCGCACGCGCGCAGGCCAGGAACCCGATCGTGTACGCGTCCGAGTTGGTGCCGTACGCGGCGACGCGCTCACCGGCCGACAGTCCGAGCGACCGCAGGTAGGCGGCCGCCCGGCTCACCGCGTCGTCGAGTTCACGGTACGTCCACGCGCGGTCCTCGAAGGTCAGCGCCCTGCGGTCGGGGAACTTGGCGGCCGAGCGCCGCAGCACTCCGTCGACGGTGTCGGTACGCGCATCCAGACTCATGCACGAAGGTTATAGGACGTCCAAGTACCTTGCCAGAGGTTTCGTGCTACCGCCCTGCAGGCACCAGCATCGGCGAATGCAAGTCGTAGTACGCCACGTCCCCCATCAACCGCCCCTCTTCCTCGAACAACGACCTCAGGTCGTCCGGGATCTCGACCTTCTCGTGCTCGCGGGCCTCCGATTCCGAGGTGAAGTACACCGCCTCGACATACCCGCCGTCGCCGTACGTGCACAACGTTCCACCGAGGATCTCCGGGCGCAGCTGATGAACCTGGGGTTCGGCCTGTTCCAGCAGCTCCCGCATTCGACTCGCGTCGGCGGTGTGCCCCTCCATGACCTGAACGAATGTCGCGTCGTCCGAGCCGCCACCCATCCACTCCATCACGTCCGGGCAGTCCATGAACGACACGGCTCCCTCGAAGCACCTCTCGGTTTCCGCCCACCACGCGCCCTGCTCCGGACGCTCGCTGTTACGCCGGGCGGCTTCGGCCGATTCGAACCGCGCGAGTGCGATGAACGTTCCGTCGTCGCACAATCCCTGGGTGCAGCCCAGGAAGCCGGTCGCTCCCGGGCGCACGTCCTCCGTCCAGCGGTCCATGCACCGGCGTAGGCCGGCCTCGTCGGACACCTTTCCTTGAATAACCTGGATGAACATCGATAGTCACCTCCCGCGGGACGGTCGCCCCGCAGTGAGAACGATCTCGGTGACCGACCCGTCGCGGTCCACCGTCAGCGGGCACCGACGGCCCGCGGCCGCAGCCACTGCACACTTGATCCTTCGCCGGTTCGCTGGACCGCGCAATGCAGACAGCGTGCGCTATTTTCCCTGCCATTGCGGAGTGCGCTTCTCGACGAACGCCTGCATGCCCTCCTGGGCGTCGCACGTGATCGCGTTGGTGGCCATCGTCTCCGCCATCGCCGCGTAGGCCTCGTCCTGAGGGAGCTCGATCTGCCGGTAGAACGCCTGCTTGCCGATCTTCACCGTGAGCGGGCTGGCCTTCGTGATCTTCGCGGCGAGAGCCCGGGTCTGCGCATCGAGCTCCTCGGGTGCGACGACCAGGTTCACCAGCCCCCAGTCCGCGGCCGTCTCCGCCCCGATCGTCTCCCCGGTGAGCAGCATCTGCAGGGCGCGCTTACGCCCGATCGCGCGGCTGAGGGCCACCATCGGGGTGGAGCAGAACAGTCCGATCTTCACCCCCGGCGTCCCGAACACGGCGTTCGACGACGCGACGACGAGGTCGCAGGACGCCGCGAGCTGACAGCCCGCCGCGACGGCCGCACCCTGGACGGACGCGATGACCGGTTGGGGAATGTCCTGCACGGTCTGCATCATCTCCACACAGGTGTCGAAGATGGCCTGCTCGTCCTCGAGTGTGCGGCCGATCATCTCCTTCAGGTCGTGGCCCGCGGAGAACACCGGTCCTGCAGCCCTGATGACGACGACGCGGGTGGTGTCGTCGTCGCCCAGCTTCCGCAGCGCCGCGGTGACGTCCCGCATGGCCTCGGACGACAGCGGATTGCGCTGCTCGGGGCGGTTCAGGGTGAGGAACGCGACGCCGGTGTCCGGCTCGGCAGTGGTCTCGACGAAGTTCTCAGTCATGACTACTGCCTACCACCCGGGCCCGCACCTCACCGAAGCCGATGCGGATGCCGTTCGGGCCCGGTGCGGTGGCGGAGATGGCGATCTCGTCGCCGTCCTCGAGGAACGTGCGCTTCTCGTCCCCCACGACAACGGGTTCCTGTCCACCCCAGGTCAACTCGATGAACGCACCGCGCTGATCCTTCTCCGGTCCGGAAATGGTGCCCGACGCGAACAGGTCGCCCGTGCTGGCGGCGGCGCCGTTGACCGTGGTGTGCGCGAGCATCTGCGCCGGCGACCAGTACATCTGCGCGTACGGCGGACGCGACACGACGTGTCCGTTCCACTCGACGGCCAGGTCGATGTCGAGGCCCCACTTCTCCTCGCCGCGCAGGTACGGCAACGGCTGCGGATCCTGCGCCGGGGTGTCGATGCGGGCCGCCTCGAGCGCGTCGAGGGGAACCACCCACGGCGAGATGGACGTCGCGAAGCTCTTCCCGAGGAACGGACCGAGCGGCACGTACTCCCAGGCCTGGATGTCGCGGGCGGACCAGTCGTTCACGACGACCGCACCGAACACGTGCTCCGCGAACTGATCCGGGGTGATGGTCTCCCCCAGCTTCGTCGGGACGCCGACGAGGAAGCCCATCTCGGCCTCGATGTCGAGGCGGCGGGACGGCCCGAAGTCGGGGGCGTCCTGGTCCGGGGTCTTGCGCTGCCCGCAGGGCCGGATCACGTCGGTGCCCGACACGATGACGGTGCTCGACCGACCGTGGTATCCGACCGGCAGGTGCTTCCAGTTGGGCATCAGCGGCTCGGAGTCGGGGCGGAACAGTCGTCCGAGGTTGGTGGCGTGATTCTCGGAGGCGTAGAAGTCGACGTAGTCGGCGACGGCCACCGGCAAATGCATCGTGACGTCGTCGACCGCGAACACCGCGGTGTCGGCGACATCGCCCTGCACGAGTTCGGTGATCTGCCTGCGGACCTCGGTCCAGCGGGCCCGGCCCTGCGCCATGAAGGCGTTGAGGGTGGGCTGCGCGAAAACGTCGTCACCCAGTGCGGCGGCGAGATCCACGACGGAATCTCCCACCCGCACTCCGACCCGTGGGGCCGAGTCGGCCGTCGAGAACACGCCGTACGGCAGGTTCTCGATTCCGAAGAGGGAATCTGCGGGGATGTCGAGGACGGTCATGTGTGGGCTCCTTGATCTGCGGAGGCGAGGGCGGAAGACGGCACGAGGTGCAGTGCGACGAGATCTTCCAGGGGTTCGAGGATGCTGCACGTGCCGAAGGATCGGAAGGCGGTGCGAACGCCGTCGACGACGTCGACCGGGAGGTCGCGCAGTTCGCCGGCGAGCAGTGCGCCGTCACGTTCGGCGAGGGTGGCGGCGACCTGGTCGACGTCGGCGCCGCCGAGTGCGTGACGGGTAGCGAGCAGCACGTTGAGGAATCCGTGCTGTTCGAATCCCGTGTGCGGATCGGTGTTGCGGACGGCGTGGTGCAGCCCGGCCGTGGCCTTGAACGGGACTCCCGACGCGATGACGGCGTGCAGCGCAGCGGCGAGTTCGTCCTCGTCCGGGTAGGCCTCGGCGACAACGCCACCCGTGCGGAACTTCGCCGCGAACGGGCCACCGGTCAGTGCAGCGAGGAAGTCGGGTCGGCGCTCGCCGCGCGGAATCTCCACGAACACGTCCAGGCCGGCGGTCAGCGCCTCGACGGCGTCCATCGCGGCGAAGAACTCCGCGGCCGTCTGGTCTGCGGGCACCGCGATCTCGAGTGCCACCGCGGTGGCACCGTCGATCTGCGCGAGGCGGTCGAGTGCGGGTTCGAGCGTGGCCGGGCCGCCGGGCAGCGTCAGGCTCAATTCGAGCGCACCGGGAGTCAATTCGCCCAGTCGGGCGACCGGAAAGACGAAGGGACCGACCAGATCCGCGTACGGCGCCGACCGGTGTCTGGCGTGCGCGGGCAGGGCGTCGGGCAGGGGCGCGTTTCCGGGTGGGAAGAGGGCGGCGTCGTCGCAGAGGCCGGCGAAGAGAGCGGAGATCACTGCGTCGGCCCCCGCCCTGCCCACGTCCACGCGTAGCCCGAGTCCTCGCACGCCACGGCGCCCTCGCCGAGTTCGAGCGGGCGGAACGTGTCGACCATGACGGCGAGCTCGTCGAAGAACTCCGCCCCGATGCTGCGTTCGTACGCACCCGGCTGCGGACCGTGCGCATGGCCGCCGGGGTGAATCGAGATCGAACCCTGGCCGATGCCGGACCCCTTGCGCGCCTCGTAGTCTCCGCCGACGTAGAACATGATCTCGTCGGAGTCGACGTTCGAGTGGTAGTACGGCACCGGAATCGACAGCGGGTGGTAGTCGACCTTGCGGGGCACGAAGTTGCAGATGACGAAGTTGTTGCCCTCGAACGCTTGATGGGCCGGCGGCGGCTGGTGCACTCGCCCGGTGATGGGTTCGTAGTCGGAGATGTTGAACGTGTAGGGGTAGAGGCACCCGTCCCAACCCACGACGTCGAAGGGGTGGTGCGGGTACACCATTCGCGTGCCGACGATTCCGTGCGACGTCCGGTGCTTGACGAGCACCTCCACGTCGGTGCCCTCGACCTGCAGCGTGTCGGACGGCCCGTGCAGGTCGCGCTCGCAGTAGGGTGCGTTCTCGAGCAGCTGACCGAACCGGGACAGATAGCGCTTCGGCGGGACGATGTGACTGTTGGCCTCCATCGCATAGGCGCGCAACGGTTCCGGTCCCTGCGGGATCCAACGGTGGGTGGTCGACATCGGAATGAGGACGTAGTCGCCCTGTTTCGCCTCGAGCGCGCCGAACACGGTTTCGACGGTGGCGGCACCGGATTCGACGTAGACCATCTCGTCGCCGATCGCGTTGCGGTACAGCGGCGACTCCTTGGCGGCGACCACGTAGGAGATGCGGACGTCCGCGTTGCCGAGAATCAGCCGGCGTCCGGTGACCACGTCGGTGTCGGCCCAGACCGTGTCCGGGAACAGGTCGTGCAACTTCAGGTGGCGCGGCTTGAGCGGATGATTGGGAGTCGTGCTCTGGTCGGGCAGCTCCCACACGGTGGCATCGACGATCGCCGACGGGATGTGGCGGTGGTAGAGCAGTGAGGAGTCGGAGGAGAAGCCCTCTTCTCCCATCAATTCCTCGAAGTAGAGCTGACCGTTGTCGTCACGGTGCTGGGTGTGCCGCTTGGGCGGGATGTTGCCCACGTGCCGATAGAACGCCATGACCGGCCTCCCTAGAAGTGCGTGTCTTAGTAGTAAACACATTAACTAAATTACGGGCGTGATGGCAAGCACAGATTTCGAGGGAGGCACAGCAGGGTCAGTTTCGCCCGCGGACGTCGAACTGGCTGCGGTTGGTGATCAGCTTGTCCAGCAGCATGACGAGAATGCGCTGCTCCGGCTCGGTGAGAACACTCGCCCAGGCATGTTCCCGCTCGTTCTGCTCACGGTAGATCTCACCGATCTCGCTCCGGCCCTTCTCGGTGAGCGACAACTGGACGGACCGGCCGTCCCGCTCGTCCGGGGTCCGCTCCATCAGACCACCACTGACCAGCGTCTTCGTCAGATTCGAGACGGCCGCCCTGCTCATGCCGGTGAGCTTGGCCGCCGTCTTCGACTCGACGGGTCCGGCCAGCCACGTCACGAACATCAGCCGGAACGCCGACCACGACAGGCCGCGCGGGCGGTGGATCGACGACTCCAGGTCGTACGTCACCACGTTCGACGCGCGGTTCAACGTCAGGAGGACTTGGGTGGCGAGTTCGTGCGTCGAGCCGTATTCCGTGCTCAGGCGCCGGTTCGCCAGTTCGATGAACGACCAGAAGTCGAGGCTGTCCGGTACCTCGACGGGCACCGGCGCTGCGTCATCGGTCATGGGGGAACCCTATCGCGAGCCGGTGGCGGGCCCAGCGCCCACCACTTCCGCTTTTAGTATATCTGTGAACTATATGCCTTCGGCCCGTGAGTACTTGTTAACGCCCGGCGGTTAATAAGTACTCACGGGCGCGTCAGCGCTCGTAGCCCTTCCGCATGTCGTCGACGATACGCGGGCGGTCGAGGGTGGAGGGCTCGAGTTCGCGGCGGGGACGGTCGCGCGGGAAGATCGCGGACGCGGCGAGGGTCGGCTCGTCGAGGAAGCGCAATTCGGGGACGTCGCGGGGCAGGCGCAGGGCCGGCGGTTCGGGTCCGCGCCGGGCGAGGACGTATCCCCAATCCCCGAAGCTCGGCACCAGCACGTGGTACGGCGTGACGGCCAGACCCGCGGACGCGACCGTCGACGTGGTGCGCCAGTACGCGTCTGGCGTCGAATAGGGGCTTCCCGACTGCACCACCATCAGTCCACCAGGGTTCAGGGCGGCGGCAGCGAGACCGTAGAACTCGGTGGAGTACAGGCGCCCGAGCGCCGGGGTGTCGGGGTCGGGGAGGTCCACGATGACAGCGTCGAAACCCGAATCGGGTGCATCGCGTAGCCACCTGAATGCGTCGTCGAGGACGACGTGCACGCGCGGGTCCTGCAACGCCCCCTGATTCAGCCCGGACAGCCGGGTGTTCGCGAGTTCGATGACCGCCGGATCGAGTTCCACCTGCACGATCTCCTCGACCCCGGGCAGTCGCAGGACCTCTCGGGCGGCGAGGCCGTCGCCCCCGCCGAGGATCAGCACCCGTTTCGGGTCGTCCGCCATCGCGGGGTACACCAGCGATTCGGTGTACCGATGTTCGTCGATGCTGGAGAACTGGAGGTCGCCGTCGAGGAAGAGCCGCACGTCTCCCCCGCGCTCGGTGACGACGATCTCCTGGTATTGCGACCTTTCCGCGGCGACCACCGGATCGGTGTAGAGACGTTGCCGCGACGTGGTCTCGATGCCGTCGGCGCGCACCAGCAGCACCGCGATGCACGCGGCGGCGACCAGCAGCGCCACGACGGCGAACAGGCGGGTGCGCAGACTCAGCTGCCACCGCAGCAGGATCAGCGCCACCACCGCGGCGGCAACGAGATTGATGATGCCGGTGATGGCGGCGCCGCGGATCATTCCGGCGATCGGCAACAGGACGAACGGCCAGAGCAGGCCACCGACCAGGGCGCCTGCGTAGTCGGCTGCGTTGAGGTTTGCCAGCACCTTTCCGGTGCTCTCGGCGTCGGTGTCGTTGCGGCCCGACTGCAGCAGCGTCATCAGCAGGGGCACCTCGGCGCCCACCAGCACACCGATCAGTGCGGTGGCGAGCACCAGAACGATTGCGCTGGAACCGAAGAACGTGAACGTCACGTACAGCGTCACCGCGCTGAACCCGCCGACGAGTCCGAGGACGATCTCGACGACCACGAACGACGCGGCCGCGGTGGAGAGCAGCGGCTTGGCGGCGAGGGCACCCACTCCGAGTGCGGCCACGAAACCCGCGACGATCAGCGACGTCTGGGTGATCCCGCCGCCGGTCAGACTGACCGACAGTGTCAGCAGGGCCAGTTCGTAGATCAGCCCGCACGCCGCACAGGCGGCCACCGCGGCGAGCAGGAACGCCCTGGCCCGCCCGCCGAGCGCGCGGGTGGTGGAGGTATTCGGCTCTGCCGCGGTGGTCGTCATGGGATCAGGTGAGTGCGGCGGCGTTCACGAGGCCGATGGCGAAGAGGCTCGCACCGACCGCCCATGCGGCACCGCACATCTGCGGGTTCCCGACCAGGCCGACGAGTTGCCCCGGCAGCAGCAGGTTCATCAGGCGCAGCGCGATGACCTGCAGCAGCACACCGAAGAGGCCGTAGACTGCGGAGTCGGCGAGTCCCTGCGCGAATCCGTCGGAGCTGGTGAGGATCGCTGTGACCACGACGACGGCGAGGGCGAGATGGTTCGACGCCAGGAGGATTGCCGCGTTGGGGTTCTTGTCGATGTACACCTGGTGCCGGAGATTGCCGGGGGTGGCGAGGTCGAGTACCGCGAAGCCGACTCCGAGGACGGCGATGCCGATGACGAAGTACGCCAGGGTGCCGAGCATGCCGACGGCGAGCAGTCCGACGTCGACGCTGCCGATTTCCGTTGCTGCCGCCGTGTAGGTGGTATTCACGCGCTTCTCCCCAGTCGAGTGTTATCTGTCATTTCGCGCTCCCGGATCCGCCGCTGCCGCTGGCGCCGCCTGCCGGCGAGCCGGGGTTGAAACCGGGCCCCAGATAGGCGAATCCACCGCTTCGGTAGCGTCCGTCGATGTCTTCGACGCGGACGAGGCTGCCGCCCCCCGGCCCGGCGCTGACCGTCACGATGTCGTCGTCGTAGCGCAGGTATTCGCTGCCGCCGTCGGCCTTCCGCGCCGCCGGTTCTTCTTCGGCGACGATGTTCGAGACGGTCGTCCCCACGGGGTCGTTCGACGTGTACGTCTTCGCGTCGCCTGCGGTGTTCTGCAGGGCGTAGGTGTCGGCGATGTAGTCGCGGACGCCGCCGCCGCACGCGGTCGCGGCCAACACCAGGAGCAGTATCGGGGCGAGCCGCACGCGCGCACTGAACCGGCTCACGGCTGCCACCTGCTTCGAGTCTTCACGATCACCCCGCCCTTGTCTCCTGGGTACAGATGCCAGGTCTGCCAGACCCATCCGCCCGAATCTTTCGCCGCCGTGAGCGCGGTCAGCGCGGTGTGGTCGCCGGGGAACGCCCCGCAGATCCACCCGTCCACCTCGGTGGCCTGGCGCCGCAGCCAGTCCGCGGTCTGCTCGAGGTGGGTGCGGTCGACGGTGTCGGTGGTCGAGTGGAACCGGTACCCGCTCGCGCTGTCGGACACCGGCAGCGGCCTGCCGCCTGCCCGGACCGCGTCGCACGACACCTGTTCGGTGATCCGGCTGCCCGCCGCGGACGCCGTCACCGCGTGCGACGCCCCGAGAACCGCGAGTGTCACTCGGTCGTCACCGTGGGTGATGGTGAGTTCGGCGAGCGGGCACGGTGTTTCGGCGTTGACGACGAGACCGAGCGCCTCGGCCGTCACATCGCGCGACTCGATGTCGAGGACGTGCAGTGTCACTGCGGCGGACCGGAATGGATCACGGTGAGTTCACCGCGCGTGACGGCGCGGCCCGTGGAAACCTCCCACGACTGCGTCCGCGCCCAGCGCTCGAACGACAGCAGGCCGGTCTTGTCTGCCGTCGCATAGTCGGCGTAGTCGACGATGCCCTGGGGCGCCGTCCCGGTGGTGCCTTCCGCGGTGAACGACGCGGTGCCGCGCTCGATCTGCCGGTGCACCCTGTCGTCGAGGATCACGTCACCACCCGGTTCGAGGCCCGTGCCCTCGCGGCGCATCCACAGCGTCATGTCGAGGTTTCCCTCGTCGTTCTCGACGGTCAGCCATCGCTGACCGGTAGACCCGTCGAGGAGGTGTTCGTGCCAGATGTATCCCTCTTCGTCGAGGGTGATGGTGCCGCGCACGACGTGATCGATTCCGGCGTACGTGATGATGTCGCCGACTCCGATCTTGTACGGGTCGTAGACCTCCGGGTAGTCGGCGAGTGGATCGACCCGGGCAGCAGGAGTGGACTTCTTCCCGGCCCGATTCCGCAGGATCAGCACGATGCCCACGATCACGACGACGATCAGCAGCAGTAACAGCAGCGTGGTCAACAGTCTCTCCTGGTCAGCGGCTCCGGCACGGGAGACCGGCGCCCGGCCCCCACCGCTCAGTCACCTTACTGTGCGCCGCGCACCCACACACCTAGCGATTGCAGAGCCTGGTAGCAAAGGCTAGCCTAACCGAACGCGCGAGCGGTGGAGCGGAGCGCTGTCGTTCACCGAGATTCGCGCGGCATTCGCCCAGACGTCGACAAGACCGACAGTGAGGAACCATATGGCCATCCCGCCCATTTCGACCTACACGATCCCGGAGATCCACGAGGTCCCCGAATCGAAGGTGTCCTGGCGCCTCGACCCCCGGCGTTCCGCACTGCTGGTCCACGACATGCAGAACTACTTCATCGACGCGTACGACGTGCGTGCGGAGCCGATGTCGACTGCGATGGCGAACATGGTCCGGATCCGCGAACTGTGCTCGGAAGCAGGAATTCCCGTGATCTACACGATGCAGCCGGGCGACCAGCACCCGTCGCGTCGCGGCATCCTCGCCGACTTCTGGGGCCCTGGACTGACGTCGGGTCGCGACACCGAGGTGGTCGAGCCGCTCGCTCCCCGCGAGGGCGACATCCAGGTGACCAAATGGCGGTATTCGGCGTTCCAGCGCACCGACCTCCGGCAGTTGCTCGGCCACCACGGCCGCGACCAGCTGATCGTCACGGGCGTCTACGCGCACATGGGCTGCATGCTGAGTGCCGCCGAGGCGTTCATGTCGGATGTGCAGCCGTTCCTGGTCTCCGACGCGACTGCGGATTTCAGCCGTGACGAACACCTCATGGCCCTCACCTACGCGGCGAAGCGCTGCGGTTCGGTGACCACCACGGACGCGCTGGTCTCGGCGCTGTCTCCACTCGAAGTCGGTTGAATCGACCCGAAGACCCCACTCCGGCGCAGCGCTTCGTCCCGAGGCGTGCGTCGGTGTGCGTCGGCAGTCGGATCCCCACAGCTCATGTGGTTAGGCTAACCTGACACGCTGAGTAGCTGAAAGCCCGAAAGCCCGAGCCCGAAAGCCGAAAGCATCAGGAGTGCCTGTTAGATGTCCCTTTCGATTTCGTTGCCGTCCACCCTGCAGACCGGGGAGGACACGGCCGATGTCTGTTTGACCGCCGCCCAGCGCGAGCTGTGGTCCGGGCACCAGCTCGACCCGACCCGGTCGGCCTTCACCACAGCCGAATACGTGGAGGTCGCCGCCCCCGTCGACATCGACGCTCTCGCGGCGGCGGTACGCACGGTGATCGAGGAGGCCGAGATTCTCTCGGTCCGCTTCGAGGCCGAACCCGGTGCCGATTCGGCCGACGTCGTCCAGGTGCACGATCGTCGCCACGCCCCCGAACTCGAACGTCTCCAACTCGACCGGGCCGCCGCCCTGGAGTGGATGCGTGAGGACGTGCGCCGACCGCTCGACTTCGACTCCGCTCCCCTCGTCCGCACGGCACTGATCACGACCGAATCCGGTGTGCTCTGGTACCTCCGCGCCCCGCACGCGTTGCTCGACGCCTACGGGTATTCGCTGCTCACCCGCCGCGTCGCGGCGCTGTACGCGGCCCGGCTCGCGGGCACCGAACCCCGGCCGGCCAAGTTCCCGCCGTTGCGGACGCACGTCCAGGCCGCACGGGAATTCGATGCCGCGGCCCCGGACAGCGCGCCGCAGTCGGCTTCGCATCCGGTCGGATTCAGCGACACGGTGCGCCGGCCCGTCCCCGACCCCCGTCGGTACACGATCCCGATCGACCCCGACGTCGCGAGGAGCCTGCGCGAGGCGGCCACCGCGCAGGCGACCACGTGGGCGGAAGCGGTGTACGCGGCCGCTGCCACATACCTGGGCGCCCACACGGGAGCCGAGGAGGTGACGCTCCGGGTTCCGGTGCTCGCCCGCAACGGGATCGAGCTGGCGTCGCCCGTGACGGCCACGAACATTGTGCCGCTCCGCATTCCGCTCGACGCACGGTCGACGTTCGCCGACGTGATCGGCAGGGTGGCCGCCGCATGGTCCGAGACACGTCCGTTCCAGCGCGTCCGGGAGGCAGGCAGACGCGCCACCGGCGGAGCGGTGGTGAACGTCAAACCGTTCGCCGGCAGAATCGCTTTCGGTCCCACCTTCGGCGCGGTGCATCAACTCGCGACCGGTCCGGTGGAGGACGTGGTCATCTCCGTCTCGGGCGCCGGCGACGAGCTCACGCTCGAATGGGCCGGAAATCCCGACGTCTACACGGACGACGAGATCCGGCACCACGCACACCGATTCGCGCACTACCTCCGAACCATCTCCGTGGCAGCAGAACCCGTCTCCGTGGTCGACGTCTGCGCTCCGGACGAACTGCACCTGTGGCGGTCCGCGGCCGGCCTCGACCGGACCACCGGCACGGCAGCGACCCTTCCGGACAACATCGTCTCCGCCTTCCTCGCCCAGGCGCGCACCCACCCGGACCGCGTCGCCGTGAACGATCTGTCCTACCGTGAACTCTCGACTCGCAGCGCCGCCCTGGCCCGGCAGCTGAGGTCGGCCGGCGCCGGCCGCGGCACGGTCGTGGCCGTCAGCCTCCCCCGCGGCACCGACCTGATCGTCGCCGTCCTCGCGATTCTCCGCAGCGGCGCCACGTACCTGCCGATCGATCCGTCGTCCCCGGCCGAACGCGCGCGGTTCATCCTGCGGGATGCGCAGCCGTCGCTGGGAATCGGATCCGCCGACCTGCTCGGCGACCTCCCGCGAGTCGAGGAGGACTCGGCACAGTCCGCGTCCGGCGAACTCGACAACGCCGTGCAGGCGGACGACATCGCGTACGTCATCTACACGTCCGGATCCACCGGTGTCCCCAAGGGCGTTCCGATTCCGCACCGTAACGTGATGCGGTTGTTCGACGTGTCCCGCGAATGGTTCACGTTCACCGAGGACGACTGCTGGCCCCTGCTGCACTCGTACGCGTTCGACTTCTCCGTCTGGGAGATCTGGGGTGCGCTGCTGCACGGCGGCCGCCTCGTCACGGTCGACGAGGCCACCCTGACGTCACCGGCCGACCTCGCCGGGCTCCTCGTCGACGAGGGTGTCACGGTGCTGAACCAGACGCCTTCCGCGTTCGGGCATCTCGTCGACGCTCTCGTCCGCGCGGACTCGTTCGACCGGCTGCGACTGCGGTACGTCGTGTTCGGCGGTGAGGCTCTCGATCCCGCCGTCCTGCGCGCCTGGTTCGCCGCGACCGGTCCGGATGAGGGGGCCGAACTGGTCAACATGTACGGGATCACCGAGACCACCGTGCACGTCACCGCCACGAAAGTCACCGCAGCCGACGTGGTGGACATCGGGGTTCCGCTCGGCGACCTCCGCACGTACGTCCTCGGGCCGGGGCTGCGTCCGGTGCCGCCCGGCGTGACCGGCGAGATCTACGTGTCCGGCCCCGGACTGTCCCCGGGCTACCTCGGGCGTCCCGACCTGACGTCGGGACGGTTCGTCGCCGACCCGTTCGCCCCCGGCGGCACGCGCATGTACCGCACCGGCGACCTCGCACGGTACGACGCGACCGGCACGCTCCACTACCACGGCCGGATCGACGACCAGATCCAATTGCGCGGTTACCGTGTCGAACTCGGCGAGATCGGTGCCGCGATGACCGCGGTGCCCGACGTGCAGGCGGCGGTGGCCACGGCGCACGAGCAGGCCGGCGGCGACCAGCGGATCGTCGGATACGTCGTTCCCCGTCCGGGCGGCGAGCACGACGCCGTCGAGGAGCAGGTGCGGGCGCACCTGGTCCGCTCCCTTCCCGGGTACATGACGCCGTCCGCACTGGTGATGCTCGACCGATTGCCGTTGACCCACAACGGCAAGGTCGACAAGGACGCGCTGCCCGCCCCCCGTTGGCTCGGACAGGCCGGCGACACACCGCGGACCGACACCGAAGCCCGGATCCTCCCGCTGTTCACCTCGGTGCTCGGCGCCGAGCAGGTCGGTGTCCACGACGACTTCTTCGCACTCGGCGGGAACTCCCTCCTCGCCGCCGCTCTCGTGTCCGCGATCACCGCGGAACTGGCCGTGCCACTGCGGGTTGCCACGGTCTTCGAGAATCCCACCGTGGCCGCCGTGGCCGCGCAACTGGAGGACGCCGGCGAGCGGGTATCGGCGAGCAGGCCGTCCCCGCGGGACCTCCCTGAGGGCACGCCGGTGCCGCTGTCACCCGCGCAGGAACGTCTGTGGTTCCTCGACAGCGCCGCCGGCGGCGGAACGTACCTGCTGGCACTTGCCGTCGACTTCGGGGAAGGCCTCGAACCCGACGCCCTGTCCGCGGCGCTCGGGGACGTCGTGACCCGGCATCAGTCGTTGCGGACGGTGTTCCCCCTCGTCGACTCGGTACCCCACCAGGTCGTGCTTCCCGCCGGAGATGCGAAGGTTCGGCTCGAACGTGTCGACAACGTCGGCAACATCGAGGGGCACATCGCGGCGATGACGACGGTGGGTCTCGGGCTCACCGACCAGCCGCCGCTGCGCGCGGTGCTGTACGAACCGCAGCACACGCTGGTCCTGTTGCTGCACCACATCATCGGCGACGAGTGGTCGCAGTCGAGACTGCTGGACGACCTCGCCTTCGCGTACAACGCCCGCCGCGCCGGACGGGCACCGGAGTTCACGCCGCTGCCGTTGCAGTACCCGGACGTCGCCGTGTGGCAACGCGAACGCATCGGCGCCGGCGACGACGCGACCCCGTTGCTGACCGGCCAACTCGACTACTGGCGTGAGCAACTCGCCGGTCTGCCGCTCGAACTGGGCTGGCGCACCGACCGACCCCGACCGGCCCTGCCCACCAACCGTGGCGCAAGCGTTCACCGCACGCTGTCGCCGTCGCTGCACGCGGCCGTCGAGTCGCTCGCCGCCGAGCGCCGCGCGAGCTTCTTCATGATCGTCCACGCCGCCGTGGCCGTGCTGCTCGAAAGGCTGGGCGCCGGCGAGGACATCGCCCTCGGCGTGCCCGTCGCCGGTCGCAGTCACCCCGACCTCGACGCCATGGTGGGCTGCTTCATCAACACGGTGGTCCTGCGGACCGACGTCTCGGGCGACCCGACGTTCGACGACCTGCTGGATCGGGTCAGGGCCGTCGACCTCGACGCCGTCGACTACGCCGACGTGCCCTTCAACCGTATCGTCGAACTCGTCAATCCCCCACGGTCGTCGGCCCGCCACCCGCTGTTCCAGGTGATGTTGTCGCACTGGAAGCAGGACGGCGCGGCGGCGCGATTCGACGGGACGACCGCCGCGGTGCGGATGCTCGACGCGACGTCCGCGAAATTCGATCTGGCGCTGCGCTTCCAGGAACGCCCGGACAGCGGCGGGGTCGACGTGACGTTCGAGTACTCCACCGAACTCTTCGATGCCGCGACCGTCGAATCCTTCGCGGACCGCCTCGCCGTGGTGATCGAGCGGCTCGTCGCGAACCACGAGCAGCGGATCGCCCGGGTCGACATCCTGACCCCGCAGGAGCGGGGCCGAGTGCTCGGCGAATGGTCCCATGCGGAGCACTCCGTTCCGGCCCGCACCTTCGACGAGTACTTCTCGGCGCAGGTGGCGGAGACACCCGACGCCGAGGCTCTCGCCGTCGGCGCGAGCGTGCGGCCCGCGGTCTCCCTCACGTACCGGCAGCTCGACGAGCGGGCGAACCGGATTGCCCACCTGCTGATCTCGCGTGGCGCGGGCCCCGGTGACGTGGTCGCGCTCGCACTCGACCGGTCCGCCGAGCTGATCATCAGCGTTCTCGCCGTGTTGAAAAGCGGTGCCGCGTACCTTCCCGTCGATCCCACGTACCCGGCCGACCGGATCGCGCACATGCTCGCCGACGGCGCACCGGTCGCGATCCTCACGTCTTCCGTCGGTGTGCCCGACCGCACCCCGCTGGGCACCGACGTGCCCATTCTCGACCTGGACGATCCGGGCCTGCAGTCCCTGCTCGACACCCAGCCGGTCACGGCCCCCACCGACGCGGACCGGAGCAGGCCGCTGAAACTCGACGACGCCGCGTATCTCATCTACACGTCCGGATCGACGGGGGTGCCGAAGGGGGTCGTCGTCCCCCACCGGGGCATCGCGGACCTGCTGTCGCTGCAGTCGGACGTGATCGGCATGGACCACACCACTCGGGCGCTCCACTTCTCGTCCATCAGCTTCGACCTCGCGTTCTGGCAGATCATGTGGGGTGTGCTCTCGGGCGGAACACTGGTGGTCGCGACGGACGCCGACCGCATCCCGGGTGAGCCGCTCGCCCGGGTCATCAACGAACACGACGTGAACTTCGTCGGCGTGCCACCGTCTTTCGCCGCCGCCTTCCCGCCGGAGCATCCCATTCCGGACGGCGTCGACCTGATGCTCGGCGCCGAGAAGCTCACACCCCAGCTGATCGAGCGGTACGCCCCCGGCCGCCGGCTGTTCAACGCGTACGGTCCCACCGAGTGCACGGTCAACGCCACGCTTGCCCTCGTGGAACCGGGGCACGAAGGTCCGGTCCCCATCGGCGTCGTCGATCCGGGCAAGCACGCCTACGTCCTGGACCACGCGCTGCGGCCGGTGCCTCCGGGTGTGTCCGGCGAGCTGTATCTCGCGGGCGACAGCGTCACCCGGGGATACCGCAACCAGAGTCCCAAGACGGCGGAACGTTTCATCGCCGACCCTTTCGCGGTGCCGGGCAGTCGCATGTACCGGACGTCGGATGTGGTGTGGTGGGGCCGGGACGGTCAGATCTATTTCACCGGCCGCGCCGACTCGCAGGTCAAGGTGCGCGGATTCCGCATCGAACTCAACGAGATCGAGGCGGTGCTGTCCGGTGACCCGGACGTCGAGCACATCGTCGTCGTGGTCCGTGAGGACCGCCCGGGCGATCAGCGACTGGTCGCGTACGCGACGTCGGTGCCGGGCGGCCGGATCGACCCCGACCAGTTGCACCGTCGTGCCGCCAGCAGGCTGCCGGACTACATGATTCCGGCCGCGTTCATCGCCGTCGACGAGTTCCCCACCCTCCCCAACGGCAAGCTCGACCAGACGTCGCTTCCCGTTCCGCACCTGTCACTGCAGGTGTCCGAGCGGGGGCCGCGCACCGCGCGCGAAGAGGTGCTGTGCCAGTTGTTCGCCGAGGCTCTCGGTATCGAGCGGGTCGGCATCGACGACAGCTTCTTCGACCTCGGTGGCCACTCGCTGATGGCGGCCGGATTGATGAGCGCGATCTCGAAGCGGCTGTCCGTGACCGCGACCGTGGCCTCGCTCTTCGCGGCGCCGACCGTGGCCCAGCTGGCAGGCCGTCTCGACGACGATCACGACGCCGACGCGCTGGCCGTCCTGCTGCCGTTCCGCACCGAGGGGTCCAAGCCACCGGTGTTCTGCTTCCACCCCGCAGGCGGAATCAGCTGGGGCTACTCGGGGTTGCTGCGGCACATCGACGACGACTACCCGCTGTACGGCGTGCAGGCCTCCAACCTGTCGACGTCCGAGCGGCCGCCGGAAACGCTCGAGGACATGGCGGCCGAGTACATCGAGCACATGCGGACCGTGCAGCCCGAGGGCCCCTACCACCTCCTCGGATGGTCGCTGGGCGGCGTCGTCGCGCACGCCATCGCCGGTGCGCTGCAGAACCAGGGTGAGGAACTCGGCATGCTCGTCATGCTCGACTCCTTCCCGTCGGACGCGTGGGCCTCGATGCCGACGGAACAGGACGCGCTCGCCGCGCTGCTCTACATGGTCGGCTACGACCCCGAGCCGCTGCTCGCCTCCGACACCGAGCCGCACCGCGGCGGCGGCCTGGACCGGCAGCAGGTGATCGACATCCTGCGCGGCGAAGGCAGTGCGCTCGCCGGGATCAACGAGCACACCCCGGCAGCGATGATCGACAACTTCGCGAACGCCGTGCGCCTCGAATCCGAACCCTCACAGATCGTCGTGGACTCCGACATGCTCTTCTTCACTGCGGCTAGGAATCCCGCGACCGCGGCGACGTACGACCTGTGGCGGCCCTACCTGACCGGCACCATCGTCAACCACGACCTCGACTGCGAGCACAAGGACATGACCCAGCCCCGTTGGATCGGCGAAGTCGGCTCCGTCGTGAACGAGGCCCTCGCCTCGTTCGGCTCGCGCATGAACCCCATCAACACAGAACAGGGAGATCGATGAAAACGTCCGGAAGATACTGGCGTAGAGCCGGAATCGTGATGATTGCGGCAACCGCGCTGTTCGCGGGTGCCTGCAGCGAGTCGAATTCCGACTCGACCGACGCGGCGGGATCCGTCACCGGACAGGCCGACGCGTCGGCCTTCCCCGTGTCGATTCCGTCGGCGCTCGGTACCGCCGAGATCACGGAGGCACCGGAACGCGTCGTCACGATCGGCTGGGGCAGCGAGGACGCGGCACTGTCGCTCGGCGTCGTGCCCGTCGCCGTGCAGAACATGAAGTCGGACACGGGAACCGACGACGGCCTGCTGCCGTGGTCGCGGGCGAAGCTCGAAGAGCTCGACCCGAACGCGGAACCCACGTTGCTGACGGCGTCGAGCAAGGAGATGCCGTACGAGCAGATCGCGGCACTCGACCCCGACGTCATCCTGGCTGTCCACTCGGGCGTGAACCAGGAGCAGTACGACAAGCTCTCGGCCATCGCCCCCACCGTGGCGTACCCGGAGCGTCGCTGGGCCACCAGCTGGGAAGACCAGATCACCACCGTCGGCAAGGCCCTCGGCCGGTCCGCACAGGCCGAGACACTGGTGACCCAGACGCAGGACACCCTCGCGCAGGCGAAGTCGCAGCACCCCGAGTTCGCCGGGAAGACGGTGGCATTCGGTAGCGGCACCGAGCCGGGATCGTACAACTTCTACTTCGACACCGATCCTCGCCTGAAGATGCTGGCCAGCCTCGGTTTCACGGTCGACCCGCTCGCCCAGCAGTTGCGCGAGAGCAGTGACCAGACCAAGTTCGCGGCTCCCGTCAGCCTGGAACTGCTGCCGACGTACAACCCGGACGTGCTGCTCGCGTGGTACCTGTCGCCCGAGCTGCAGAACGAGGTCCAGTCGAACCCGCTGTTCGCCGGGATGAAGGCCGTGCGTGACAACGCCTACGTGGGTCTGACCGATCCGCCGCTGGTGTTCGCGTCGAGCTCGCCGAACGTGCTCAGCGTGCCGTGGCTGCTGGACAAGCTGCTCCCGCAGCTGTCGCAGGCCGCGAACAACGCTCAGGCCAGCTAGTTCCCACCTGAGCGCGTCACTGTGCCGCTGCCGAGAGGTCGTCCTCCTCGGCAGCGGCACTGCTGTAGGTGCGCAACCCCTTCAAGGTCAGCGCGAGAACCGCAAGCACCACGATGCCGCCCGCCCCGTAGAGGAGGAACGCCTCACGCGGACCCACCGCGGCTCCGACGGCGCCGGCGACGAGCGCTCCGGCAGCCGAGCCCGTGGAGATCTGGGCGCCCCACACACCGGCGACGCGTCCGCGGCATTCCTCGGGCGTCTCGGTCTGGATGACGGCGTACCGGAGGATGTCACCGAGGACGCGGCCGAATCCGTGTGCGGCGAGCCCGAGGAACGTGACCGCGATCATCGGGACGGCGCCGACGCCGATCAGCCCGGCCGACGCGATCATGGCCGCGAGGAACACGATCAGGCCACCGCGACGAGCAGTTCCCGTCCAGCCGCTCGTGAGTGATCCGGTGAGGGCGCCGACGGCGGGGGCGCTGTAGAGCAGTCCGGTCGCCGCCGGTCCGGCATGGAGGACCTGGCTCGCGTAGGCGGGCAGCAGCACGTTCCAGCCGGTCAGCATCATGGCGCAGAACCCGACCAGCAGCGTCCCGCCGACGACGGAGTCCTTGGCGGCATAGGTGAAGCCGCTGGCGATCGACCGCAGCGGACTCTCGGTGTTCTTGACCGGCGGCGGCAGCGAGGGCAGCCGGGCGATGCAGTACGCGGTGATTCCCGAGGACACCGCGGCCAGAACGTAGTTGGTGCCCACGGATGTCGCCGCGATGATCACACCGCCGATGGCAGGCGACGCGACCGTGCCGAGGTCGGCCATCACGGTCATCAGGGCACCGGCGGCGGCCATCTTGTCCTTGGGGAGCAGCGACGGGATCACCGCCATCAGCGCGGTCGCGGAGATGCCGCCGGCGAGGCCCTCGATCACGCCACAGAGGTAGATGATCCACAACTGGGGTGTGGGCAGGAACGCGTTGACCGCGAGGATAGCGAAGGCCAGACCCGCTGCGGCACGGGCGAGGGAGATGACCGGCCTGCGGTCGTACCGGTCGGCGATCACGCCGCCGAACAGGGTGCCGATGAACACCGAGGAGCCCACGACGATGCTCGCCGCGCCCACTGCCAGTGTGGAATTCGTCATGTCGTACACCTGCAGCGGCACTGCCACCAGCAGCAGACCCAGACCGAAGATGGAGATCGTGCGGGCAATGAAGATGTATCGGAACTCGCGACTCGTCCGTAGAGGCGTCAAGTCGATTGCGTATCGCGATAATCCGGCCATTGTCATCCATTCACATTCGGTTGCAACAGCTCTCCGTTTCGCCGTTCGCGTGGAGAGCAACTATGCTTAGGCTTCACTAACCCAGCAACCTACCCCATGTCGTCGAATCGGCTCAACGGGCCGTGGTTCGACGCCGCACCGGAGGATGACAGTGAGTTCCGCTTCCAGCACAGTTCCGACCCGCGACCGAATCCGCGCCGACGTAGCCGACGTGCTCGACGTCCCGGTCGCCGAGATCGACGATTCCGCGAACCTGCTCGACGAGGGAATGGACTCCGTGCGCGTGATGGCGCTGGTCGAACGATGGCGGGCGGACGGTGTGCAGGTGGATCTCGTGGACCTCGTCGGCGAGCCGACACTCGACGCCTGGTTCGAGGTGACGGCAGCACGCTGAGCGGTCCCACCGCCTACTCTTGATCCCGCTGGTCGATCCCAGGGTCGGCCCGGACACGGGAGGATGCGAGGGGACATGGCTCACGAAACCAGCGGTACAGGCAGGATGAGCGTGCTCCGGACACCCCGGTTCTGGATCGCTCCCCTGCTCCTCGTCTCCGTCGTCATGTCCCTGCTGGCCGCGCTGTACATGGGTGGAATGCTCAACCCCACCAAGCACCTCAACCACTTCCCCATCGCGCTCGTCAATCAGGACGAGGGCGACACCACACCCAATTCCAACCCGCCGCAGCAGCAGAATTTCGGCGACCAGATCGCCGCCGGGCTCGTCGAGGGTGTCGATCCGGACAAGGTCGAACTTCGGCAGATCGGGATCGCGCAGGCCCAGTCCGCGCTGGACAACGGGGAAATCTACGGCGCGATCGTCATACCGAGCGACTTCACGAAGC
The DNA here is from genome assembly GCF_000014565.1 of Rhodococcus jostii RHA1. Classification (NCBI taxonomy): domain Bacteria; kingdom Bacillati; phylum Actinomycetota; class Actinomycetes; order Mycobacteriales; family Nocardiaceae; genus Rhodococcus; species Rhodococcus jostii. The sequence goes on from NC_008268.1 coordinate 2,454,561, forward strand.
GCACGTTCATCCTCGCCCAGGCCGGCGTGATTCCCGGAGACGTCGAGCGTCCGGTGATCACGATCTACACGAACCCCCGCGCAGGCACGATCAGTGCGAACCTCGTCCAGAACATCGGTGAGATGGCGTTGGACAAGGCCAATCAGACGATGGGCCAGCAGCTCACCACCCAGGTGACGCAGCAACTCCAGGCGACAGCCCCCGACCTCCAGCTGTCGGGGGCCAGCCGGCTCGTGCTCGACGACCCCATCGACGTGCGGGTCGTGGCCCACAACCCGCTGCCCGACGGCACCGGTTTCGGCTTGGCGGCGTTCTACTACGCGCTCCTGATCGTCCTGGCCGGTTTCACCGGTGCGACCATCGCGAGCACCCTCATCGACGGCATGCTCGGATTCACTCCGACCGAGGTCGGGCCGCTGTACCTCCACAACGAGGCGGTCCCGATCTCACGGTTCAACACCCTGCTGATCAAGTGGGCGGTGATGGTTGTGCTGGCGATGATCGTGTCAGGTCTGTACCTCTGGATCAGCTCCGCCCTCGGCCTGCCGATCACCGACCCGCTCGCCCTGTGGGAGTACGGCGCCTTCGCGATCGCCGCGGTCGGGATCACGGCGATGTCCGTGATGGCCGCGTTCGGCAACCTGGGCCTGCTCATCAACCTGCTGGTGTTCGTCGTCCTGGCGCTGCCCTCGTCGGGCGGCACGATCCCGCTCGAGGCGGCGCCGCGCCTGTACACCTGGCTCGGTGAGTTCGAACCGATGCACCAGATCTACATCGGGGTGCGCGCGATCATGTTCTTCGGCGCAGCGGGCGACGCAGGGCTCATCCACGCGGTGTGGATGACCCTCGCCGGCCTTCTCATCGGCCTCGTCTTCGGCGCCGTCATCACCCGGTTCTACGACCGCAAGGGTTTGCATCGCCGCCACAAGGCGCAGACCGAACCCGAACCGGTGGACGCGGCCGGGGCGTGAGTCACGCGGGCGTCGACGACCAGGCCGTGCCGAACTGTTCGTACCAGGGATGCGGGGCGGGCACCGCCGCCAGGATCCGTTCGACGAACCGATCGGGGTCGCCGAGTTCCGCGAGTCCGACTCCGCGGCGCTCGTAGTCGGCGAACTTGTCGTGCAGTCCGGCGATCACCTTGTCGGTCACCGTCTGCTCGAACTCTTCGATGGTTGCCATCGGATGCCCCTCCTTCCGGCGAGAAGCGTCTGCGTTCAGTGTAGTGCCGACCTGCGGGTTCACCCCCACCCGACGGCGGATTAACAGCTGTCGGTGACGCGGAGCAGACTGGGCACGTGAGAATGGTCCTGGTTCCCGACGCCGACGGTGGCGCGATGACCGTTCGCACCGATCCCGCGGGCGTTCCGGTCGAGTCGCCACGTCGTCACTCCGACGTCGTGGCCGCGGTCCGTGACATCGAGGCCACCGAGCACCCCCGCTGGGTCTGGACGAGTACCGCGGCCGTCTATCCGGCGCTGCTGCGAACCGGGGTGCGCGTGCGGCGCTGCCAGGACCTCGCGCTCACCCACGCCATCCTCAGCATGCGCGACGGTGTTCCCGCGCCGCCGCCGGACGAACCCGTCGACGAACGCCCCGGACTGTTCGAGACCGCACCCACCACGGATCCGGCGCAGGTGGTGGCGGACTTCGCGGAACAGCGGAAGACGATCGGTGACGATGCACGGCTCGACCTGCTGGTGGCAGCCGAGTCCGCGGGTGCGCTGGCCGCGGCGGAGATGAGCGTCGACGGCCTGCCGTTCTCCACCCGTACCCATCGCGCCTTCCTCGAGGCGGCGCTCGGGCCGCGGCCGGCCGGGTACGACCTGCCGCAGCGCATCCAGGACGTGACCGTGGAGATCGGGTCGGCGTTCGGCCGTCGCATCAACCCGGCGTCCCACGTCGAGGTCGTCGACGCATTTCGCCGTGAGGGCATCGAACTCGCGTCGACCCGCAAACACCTGCTGCGCGAGGTCGATCATCCCGCCGTGCCGCTGCTGCTGCGCCACCGCGATCTGTCCAAGCTGTTCAGCACGAACGGCTGGCAGTGGCTGGACAGTTGGGTCCGCGACGACCGGTTCCGGCCCGTCTACGTCCCCGGCGGCGTGGTGTCCGGCCGCTGGGCGAGCCGCGGCGGCGGCGCACTGCAGATTCCGAAACCGCTGCGGTCGAGCGTGATCGCTGACCCGGGTCACACGTTCGTCATCGCCGACGCCGGCCAACTCGAACCCCGCATCCTGGCCGCCATGTCGGGTGACGCCCGCATGGTCGCCGCGGCGGGCGCCGACGACCTGTATGCACCGGTGGCGGCGGAGACGTTCGACGGCGATCGTGGCAAGGCCAAGGTCGCGATCCTCGGTGTTCTGTACGGCGCCACCGCGGGCGAGGCCCGTTCGCTGCTCACCCTGCTGCGCACCCGCTTTCCTGTCGCCGTCGAATATGTGGAAAGGGCGGCCCGTGCCGGTGAACGTGGCGAGGTCGTGCACTCGTGGCTCGGCCGGGCGTGCCCACCGCCGTCACCCGATTTCTGGTCGCACGGCGACGCCCGGTCGCGCGGCCGGTTCACCCGAAACTTCGTGGTACAGGCCACGGCAGCCGAGTGGGCACTGTGCGTGCTCGCGGACCTGCGGCGCCGGCTGGCCGACGACCCGGACAGTGAACTCGTCTTCTTCCAGCACGACGAGGTGATGGTGCATACCCGGGACCCCGACTCGGCGACGCGGCACGTTCTGGGCGCGGTCGAGGTAGCCACCCGGTTGCTGTTCGGCGAGACGCGGGTGCGGTTCCCGATGGATGTGGCGGTGCGGGACTGCTACGCCGAAACCTCCGACGAGGCCTGACGCGCGCGGATTTCCGGTGTCGCGGGTGCGCTCGACATGGTGTACTGGGACGCACTGCTGGCGGGGGCGGCGAAGGAGAACCCATGACGAAGTTGGATTCGACGGACTCGAGCACCAGCGGCGAGACGCCGCGCAGATTCCGCTGGCCTGCGTTCACCATCGTGGCCATCGCGATCATCGCGTTCTTCGCGGGCGGATTCGGGGGGTCCTTCCAGGGAAAGCTCACCGAGGTCCAGAAGAACGACAACGCCGCCTACCTGTCGAGTTCCGCCGAATCGACGATCGTCACCAACGAATCGTCCAAGTTCCTCACCGTCGAAACCATCCCCGGTTTCGTGCTGTTCCACAGCGACTCCCCGCTCACCGAGCAGGACAAGGCCGCCATCGCCCAGGCGCGTGACGCCATCGCGGCAGTCGACGGGGTCGACGCCGAAGGCATGGCCCAGACACAGTTCTCCCAGGACGGCACCACGGCATCGATCTTCGTTCCCCTCGTCGCGAAGGAGGACGGCACGGCGGTCGCCGGCGATGTGCTCGCCGCCACCGAGGAGAACGTCCTCACCGCCGCGAAGAACGCGGCCGCCGGGCTCGAGGTGCTTCCTGCCGGTCCCGGTGGCCTCCTGGTGGCGTTCATCGACGCGTTCGCCGGACTCGACGGTGCACTGCTGGGCGCCGCGCTGCTCGTGGTCGTCCTGATCCTGCTGGTGGTCTACCGCTCCCCGGTGCTGTGGTTCTTCCCGCTCTTCTCGGCGCTACTCGCGCTCGGCCTGGCGTCGATGGTCATCTACTTCCTCGCCAAGGCGGAGGTGCTCACACTCACCGGACAGAGCCAGGGCATCCTGTTCGTCCTCGTGATCGGTGCGGGCACCGACTATGCGCTCCTCCTGATCTCCCGATATCGGGAAGAACTGCACTTCTATCCAAGCCGGTTCGACGCCATGATCAAGGCGTGGAAGGAATCCGCCCCCGCCATCACGGCGTCGGCGGTCACCGTCATCCTCGGTCTGCTGTGCCTGACGTTCTCCGAACTGAACTCCAACAAGAGTCTCGGGCCGGTCGCCGCGATCGGCATCGCGTGCACGTACCTCGTGATGATGACGTTCCTGCCCGTGGCGCTGTCCGCGGCGGGGCGGTGGGTGTTCTGGCCGCGGAAACCGAAGGTGGACGAGGCCGCAGACCTCACCACGCACGGTCTGTGGGGCAGGATCGCCGCCCAGGTCGGGAGCAAGGACCGCCCCCTCTGGATCGGTACGACGGTGCTGCTGGCCGTGCTGTTCCTGGTCGGCATCGGCAGTCTGAAGACGGACGGGTTGTCGTCGTCGGAGAACTTCACCAACCGGCCCGACGCCGTCGTCGGTCAGGAGTTGTACGACTCCAAGTTCGATCCTGGTGCCGGCGCGCCTGCCGTCATCGTCACCAATGCCGATCAGACGGACGCGGTCATCGCGGCCGTGAGCGGTGTGGACGGGGTGTCGACGGATCCCGGCGCGGTGTGCCCGCAGGTCGATGTCGAGAAGCTGTCTGCACTCGTCAAGTCCAATCCGGCCGCGGTGGCGTCGGCGGCCGGGCAGGGGTGCGCACCCGACTTCCTCACGGCCGCACCGATCGACGGCCGCATGGTCGTCAACGTGACGCTCGCGGACTCGTACGATTCCCCGGAAGCCCTCGAGACGGTGAAGCGACTGCGCGACGCAGCGCACGCCGTGCCCGGTGCCGATGCGCTCGTCGGTGGCAGCACGGCAACCACTCTCGACGTGCAGACGGCGTCGGTGCACGACCGGAACCTGATCATCCCGATCGTTCTCGTCGTCATCTTCGTCGTGCTGGCCCTCCTGCTCCGGGCCCTGCTCACGCCCATCATCCTCATCGCCACCGTGGTCCTGTCGTTCGCAGCCACCCTCGGGGTGTGCGGACTCTTCTTCACCCACGTCTTCCATTTCGCGAATGCAGATCCGGCGTTCCCCCTGTTCGCGTTCGTGTTCCTCGTGGCGCTCGGCATCGACTACAACATCTTCCTGATGACCCGGGTCCGCGAGGAAACCGAGGAACACGGCACCAAATCCGGTGTGCTGCGTGGATTGGCAGTGACCGGTGGCGTCATCACGTCGGCCGGTGTCGTGCTCGCCGCGACGTTCGCGGTGCTGGGTGTGCTGCCCCTGGTGTTCCTCGCCGAGGTCGGTTTCGCGGTCGCGTTCGGTGTGCTGCTCGACACGATCATCGTGCGCAGCATCCTCGTCCCGGCGCTCTCCCACGACATCGGCAAGAAGATCTGGTGGCCGTCGGCGCTGGCGAAAGCAAAGGATTAATACGCTTCGTCCGTCCACAGGTGGAACAGCGCGTAGGCCCGCCACGGCCGCCACGGCTCGGCCAGTTCCGCTGCCTGCCTGCCGGTCCTGACCCCCAGCGCGCGCTTGAGGACGAGGTCGTCGGGTGTGAACGCATCCGGGTCGGCCAGCACCCGCACCGTCAGATAGTCCGCCGTCCACGGACCGATGCCGGGCAGTGCGAGCAGACCGGCCCGGAATTCGGCCGGGTCGGTGTCCGCGCCGAGACTCAGACCGTCGGACGCCGCCTCGGCCAGCGCGAGCACCGTCCTGGCCCGGGCGCCGGTGAGGCCGAGGGTCGAGCGCAACTGTTCGGGTGAGAGCACCGCTAGCGTCTCCGGTTCGGGGAACGCGAAGAATCCGTCGTGGACCGGCCGGCCGTATGCGTGCACGAGCCGGCTGCCGAACGTCCGGGCCGCTGCCAGCGAAACCTGTTGTCCGAGAACAGTCAGAACGGCCGTCTCGAACCCGTCCACGCTCCCCAGGCGCCGCAGACCCGGACGCAGCGCCACCAGCGGAGCCAGTTGCGGATGATGGCTCAACGCGGCGTCGATCGGCAGCGGATCCGTGTCGAGGTCGAGCCAGCGCCGGACCGCGGCTGTCACAGCCTCGACGTCTCCGGGATCCGCCGGTGTCAGGTGCGCCTCGACGTACCCGTCGGCGGGACGGACGACGACGGACACCAGAGCGGGCCCGTGCGGACCGTTCACCACCCGGGTGTGTGTTCCGTCGGGGTCGTGTCGCTCGAGTCCGGACACGGTGTGGGCGCGGAGCGCGCGCCACAGCGGCGCATGGGTGAACGGACCCCGGTAGGGCAGTTGCACTCTCATGCGTCCTCGAGTCCCGTCACCCGCAGTGTGATGTTCAGTCGGCCCGTTGTCAGCCCACAGGCCGGATCACTCGTGCCGGGAAACACTTTCGGCACTCCGTGATACGCGAACCGGGACTCGCCACCGAACACGAAGAGGTCGCCCGACAGCAACTCGACGTCGGTGTACGGCTTGGTGCGGGTGGTGGTGTTGCCGAAGCGGAATGTGCACGTGTCGCCGATGCTCAACGACACGACGGCCGCATCGGACCGCTCCTCCTTGTCCTGGTGCATGCCCATCTTCGCGGTGTCGTCGTAGAAGTTGATCAGCGCGGCGTCGGGTGTGTACCCGTCGGCGGGCTGCCCGTAGGCCTCGCTCACCGCCCGCCGGCCGAGTTCGACCAGCCAGCCGGGCACCGGCGCGACGCGGCCACCGCCCGCGTCCTCGGCGGTGCGCGAGTAGGAATACGGTTTCCAGTGCCAGCCTAGGCACACGGTCTGCACCGACATGCGATGCCCCGTCGGCAGTTGCGCGGCCCGCATCGGGACCGGTGCGGTGGCCCAGCGCCGGCATTCGGCCACCAGGTGGCGTTGCGCGGCCGGCGTGAGCCAGTCGGGTACGTGGACGGCGCCGGGCGCCACCTCGGTTCGGGGGCGGGGTATCAAGGCGGACATCACGGTCACTCGGCGTCGTGCAGGACCAGGCCGAGGGTTCGGCGGGTGCCGCGCCGAACGGTGCTGACACCGTGCCGTACCGGTCCCGTCGACCAACCGCGGGTCGAGCGCACGGGTCTGTCCCTGGTGGTGAAGATCAGCGCGTGCCCCTGCTGCAGCGTCGTCACCGTGCCCCGGGACTGGGCGCGGGGCCGCTGCTCGACGAGCATGAACTCGCCGCCCTCGTGGTCCACTCCCGGACGGTCGAGGCCGATCACCACCTGCAACGGGAACACGAGGTCACCGTAGAGGTCGCGGTGCAGCGCGTTCCAGTCGTTCGCGCGGTAGCTGAGCAGGATGGGTGTCGCTCGTTTCTGGCCGGCGTCGTGGCACATGTCCAGCCATTCGCCGAGGGTGTCCGGCCACGGCGAGGGATGCCTCAGCTTGGCGGCCCAGTCCCGTGCCACGGGAAGCAGTTTCGGGTAGAAGGCGGCGCGGAGTTCGGCCACGACCTCCGGTAGCGGGTAGTCGAAGTACCGGTACTGTCCCGAGCCGAAACGGTGCCGGGCCATGTCGACGGTGGACCGGAAACGCTCGACCTCCTCGTACATGTCCGCGATCTGCCCGCATTCCGCGGCGGTCAGGATCTGCTCCGATTGCGCGCATCCGGCGGCATCGGTCTCGGCGTGGAGACCCTGCCAATCCAGGTCGTTCACGCGTTGCGTCAAAATGGTCATGCCGCTGCCTCCAATGTCAGCAGGATCGACTTGGCCTCCGGCCCACCCGCGTACTGCCCCATGCTGCCGTCACTGCG